>NZ_JAVKGR010000005.1:0-145647 GCF_031470965.1 Nesterenkonia aerolata
TTCCTATGTGAGGCACGGGAATCATTTCGCGGGCAACTTGACTTGAGGCACCTCGGCCGGTAGTAACGCAGATCTCAGATCTCGGCGCCCGCGTCATCGGTGTGCGCGGTGCCCTTGGCACCCTGAGCAGACTCGGCGCCCCGAGTCTGCGTGGACTCCTGATGCCCCAATGCGGCACGGACGAGCCCCTCGACGTCGGAGGCCACCGCATCCACCGCGCGGTCCACCGGCACCCCGGAGCCGTCACGGCGACCCCACTCACTGGGCAGCACACGAGCCGCACCGTTGGCCGCTGCCCCCATCGCCGGGGCCGAACCCGCCCAGCCGAGGGTGAGCCGATCCTCGCCCCGCAGCAGCCGATGCGCCCGTACACCGGCAGTGCCCCGCCCCTTGGCGGGAAACTCCTGCAGATCCGTCAGCTTCACCGAGCCAGACTCGAAGCCCTCCAGCGGTTCGTCCCCTGCGGCCACCGTGACGACCACTGCCGCACCCGGCTCGGCGGACTCGTCGGCATCTGCCGCGGGGACCACCGTGAAGCCGAGCACCTGGTCACCCTCGGAGAGCCGTATCCCCGCCATCCCGGCCGCCGAGCGACCCTGCGGGCGCACCAGGGCCGCGTCATAGCGCAGCAGCTGGGCACCAGCGGTCACGAAGACCAGCTGATCAGCGTCATCTGCGGCGACGTCGACGCCGACCACCCTGTCCTTGCCCTTCAGGGAGATGATCTCCCACTCATCACGGTTCAGCGGATACTCCGGGTTCACCCGCTTGACCCGGCCCTCAGCCGTGCCCACGGCCAGGACCGCATCCAGCGGGACGAAGCCCAGCAGAGTCTCCCCGCGGGCCAGGGACAGAAACTCCTTGACCTTCGCTCCCTGGGTCAGCGCCACCCGCCCCGAGGTCACCTCAACTGCCGGCATATCCACCACCGGCACACGGATCATGCGCCCGGCGGAGGTCACCGCGCCGATCTCCGCCCGCGCCGAGGTGGCCACCACCGAGGCCAGCGCATCATGGCGATGGCGGCGGCTCGGGCTCAGCAGCGCCGAACGGTCCGTCGTCCTCGCCAGCTGCCCGGAGGTCGAGAGCAGCACCCAGCACGGCTCATCAGCGATCTGCAGGCCTGCCGCCGGTGTCTCGGTGGTCCCGCCCTTCGGCGCCGCAGCTGTCTCCAGGGTCTCGGCCTCGGCCAGCTGGGTCCGGCGGTCGTCGCCGTGGGCCTCAGCCACGGCATCGAGCTCTGCGGCCACCGTCTCGCGCAGCTTCGTCTCAGAATCCAGGATGGCGGCCAGCTCGGCGATCTCCTCTTCGAGCCGCTGCTTCTCCTGCTCCAGCTCCAAGGTCGAATACCGCGTCAGCTGCCGCAGACGCAGCTCCAGGATGTGGTCAGCCTGGGGGACGGTGAGGTCGAAGACGGCGATGAGCCGTTCGCGCGCGGTCGCGGTGTCCTCGGCGGCCCGGACGATCTGGATGACGTCGTCGATGTCTAGGATCGCGATCAGCAGCCCTTCGACCAGGTGCAGCCGTTCCCGGCGCTTACTCAGCCGGAACGTCGTGCGGCGCCGGACCACGTCGATGCGGTGGTCCACGTAGACCTGCAGCATCTCCACCAGCCCCATGACCCGAGGCTGGCCGTCCACCAGGGCGACGTTGTTGATCCCGAAAGAGTCCTCCATCGGGGTGAGCCGGTAGAGCTGGGCGAGCACTGCCTTCGGGTCGAAGCCGGTCTTCAGTTCGATGACCATGCGCAGGCCGTGCTTGCGGTCGGTGAGGTCGAGGACGTCGGCGATGCCGGTGAGCTTCTTGGCCTGCACGGCGTCTTTGATCTTCTCGATGACCTTCTCGGGGCCCACCATATAGGGCAGCTCGGTCACCACGATCCCGGTGCGCCGCGCCGAGACCTGCTCGATCGAGACTGTGGCGCGGGTCTTGAAGGAGCCGCGTCCGGTGCGGTATGCATCACGGATCCCGTCGGTGCCCACGATGCGCCCGCCCGAGGGCAGATCAGGGCCCGGGATAAAGGACATCAGCTCGTCGAGATCCGCCTGCGGATTCATCACCAGATGCTTGGCTCCGGCGACCACTTCGCGCAGATTATGCGGTGCCATATTCGTCGCCATCCCGACGGCGATGCCGGAGCTGCCGTTGACCAGCAGATTCGGGAAGGCCGCCGGGAGCACCGTCGGCTGGGTCATCTGGTTGTCATAGTTGGGCTCGAAATCGACGACGTCCTCATCGAGATCAGCCGTCATGGACAGCGCTGCGGCAGTCATGCGCGCTTCGGTGTAGCGCGGCGCGGCCGGGCCGTCGTCGAGTGAGCCGAAGTTGCCGTGCCCATCCACCAGGGGCAGCCGCAGCGAGAACGGCTGAGCCAGCCGCACCAGAGCGTCATAGATCGCCGCGTCGCCGTGCGGATGAAGCTTACCCATCACCTCACCGACCACACGGGCGGACTTCACATGCCCGCGGTCAGGCCGCAGCCCCATCTGCGACATCATGTACAGGATCCGCCGCTGCACCGGCTTCAGACCGTCCCGGGCGTCGGGCAGAGCGCGGGAGTAGATCACCGAGTAGGCATATTCGAGGAACGAGGTCTCCATCTCAGCGGAGACGTCGATGTCGATGATCTGCTCCTCCGGGGTCACCGGAGGCTGATCTCCGGAGCGGGAGCGCGAAGAGGTAGTACGTCGAGCCATAGCAGGTGCCGGCGGTCCTCACAGGTGTCGGGGGATGGTCAAGGGCCTGGACCGCCCCGTGCAGGTGGGCCGGTCACTCGGTGTGTCGGGTGTCTTGGGCGGGGCCCGACGTGCCGGGTCCGTCCCCGATCCTAGGGCCAGCACCACGACAATGGCGGGATTTGGGCTGCCTCGACCGGGTCGTGAGGAGGACGGGCCCGGCGGCACTGAGGGCTCGGCGGCCCGGCAGAGATGACCTAGAGTGAGACTATGGCACGCCTCACCCCGTCCCGGGGCTACCCCGCACATTGGGAGGCCGATGTCGTGCTGCGCGACGGTGCGGCCGCCCACCTGCGCCCGATCAGCATCGAAGATGCCGACCGGCTGCAACGGATGCACGCCGGGCAGTCGGAGTCCTCCATCTACCTGCGCTACTTCACCTATAAGTCCGCGCTGACCGAGAAGGAGCTGCAGCGCTTCACCGATGTGGACTACGTGGACCGGGTGGCCTTCGTGATCCTGCTCGACGAAGAGATCATCGGCGTCGGCCGGTTCGACCGCCTCGAAGGGACGGCAGAGGCGGAGGTCGCCTTCAATATCTCCGACGCCCATCAGGGGCGCGGACTCGGATCCATCCTGTTGGAACACCTGGCCGCCGCCGGGCGGGAACGTGGCATCGAACGTTTCAGCGCGGAGGTGCTGCCGGAGAACCGGAAGATGCTCGTGGTCTTCTCCGAGGCCGGGTACGAGGTCCAGCGCCGCTTCGAGGACGGTGTGGTGCTGCTGGAATTCCCCATCGACCCGACGGACCGGTCCCGTGAGGTCATGGAATCGCGTGAACACCGTGCCGAGGCCCGCAGCGTCGGCGAGCTGGTGGCTCCGGAGCACGTCGCCGTCATCGGCGCCTCCCGGGAGTTCGGCTCAGTGGGATACCACGTGCTGCAGAACATCGTCGAAGGGCATTTCACCGGCGGTGTGCGCTCGATCAATCCGGAGGCCTTCGAGGTCGGCGGCGCTGAGGCCTTCGGCTCACTCGAAGAGTTGGGGGAGGACGTCGACCTCGCCGTCGTGGCAGTGCCCCGCGCTGAGCTCGAAAGTGTCGTCGCCGACTGCGGACGCCATGGTGTGCGCGGGATTCTCGTGTTCTCCGACGGCCTGGAGTCAGCCTCGGAGGAGGGCATCGACCAGCGGGGGCTGGTGCGGCTGGCCCGCCGGTACGGGATGCGGGTGATCGGGCCGGCCTCTGTGGGACTGCTCAACACCGCCCCTGAGGTATCGCTGAACGCCTCACTCTCACCGAAGATGCCCCTGCGCGGCCGTGTCGGGCTGTTCAGCCAATCCGCCTCGATCGGCGTCTCCCTGGTGGCTGCGGCGCATCGGCGGTCGATGGGTCTGAGCTCGGCACTGTCCGTGGGCAACCGTGCGGACCTCTCAGGCAATGACGCCATGCAGTATTTCGAAGATGACGAGGCCACCGCCGCCGTCGGAGTGTATCTGGAGAGCTTCGGCAATCCCAGGAAGTTCTCTCGGATCGCCCGTCGGCTCTCCCGCAGCACACCGGTGGTGGTCGCCAAGTCCGATGTGATGGGTCGGCGGCTGCCACCGGGCCATGAGGTGCGCACCACCCGTGCCCCGCAAGGTGCAGTGGACTCGATGCTGGAGCACTCCGGGGTCATCCAGGTGGACAACCACGACGCCCTGATGGATGTGCTGCAGATTCTGGCCACGCAACCCTTGCCGGAGGGACACCGGCTGGGCGTGCTCGCCAATGCGCCCTCCCTGGCGCGGGTGCTTGCCGATGCGGCGGATTCGCACGGGATGCGTGCCACCCGGATCGACGGTGACTTGGACCTCGAAGGCACACGGCGTGAGGCGACGGCGGCCTTGGAGAAGGCGCTGGCAGAGGTGGCCGCCGCAGAGGACGTCGACGCCGTAGCGGTCTGCCTGCAGCCCTCGATCACCGGTGATATGCCCGAATGGATGCCCACATTGGCGCAGGTGGCCCGTGCCGGGGGCAAGCCGGTGGTGGTCTCCCTAATCGGTGTGCTCGATCCCCGGGCACCGTTGAACTACATCGGCGACGCCGCAGCGGTGGAGCAGACAGGGGAACCTCAGCCGGGGATCCCCGTGTTCTCCTCACCGGCGCGGTCGGTGGAGGCGCTGTCCGCCGTCGTGCGCTATCAGCGGTGGCGTCAGGGCGGAGTGGGGGAACCGTTCATTCCGGCCGGGCTGGAGGCCTCGGCGGTGCAGAAGCAGGCTGACGAACTGTTGGACCGGTGGCTGACCGCGACCTCGGGGACACAGCTGCAACGGTTGACGGCGGAACAGAGCAGCCAGCTTCTGGAGCTCTACGGGATGTCTGTGCTGCCGTCGGTGGGTTTCGAGACGGAGGACGAGGCCGTCGATGCCGCACAGACCCTGGGATATCCGGTGGCGCTGAAGGCGAGAAACGATTACCTGCGGCATCGCCTGGATCTGGGCGGGGTGCGGCTGAGCATCACAGATGAGCAGATGCTGCGCCGTGCGGTGCAGGATATGCGCGCGGATCTCGCTCGCTACGGCGCCTCGGGGCTTGAGGTCCAGGCGATGGCCCCACCGGGTCAGGGGTGTATGGTACGGGCCATCGAGGACCCGCTGATGGGGCCGGTGCTGTCCTTCGGGATCTCCGGTGATGCGGTGGATCTGCTCGATGACTGGGCCCATGCCGTGCCGCCCATGACGGACAAGGACCTGCGTCGGCTGATCCGGCGGCCGCGTGCCGCGGTGAAGCTGCAGGGTCACCAGGGGATTCCCGGTGTCGATATGGATGCGCTGGAGGATACGCTGCAGCGCATCGCGATGCTCAAGGACAACCATCCGCAGGTGGCGCTTTTGGAGGTCGCTCCGCTGCTGGCCTCGGCGGAGGGAACGAATATGCTCCACGTCCGGATCGAGATCGCCGACTACGAACAGCGCACCGACTCTGCCCGTCGCGCCCTCTTCCAATACTGACCCACCCACGTTTATCCGAATCCTCTGCGTGATCCGGTCTCTATAAGGGACGGATTCTGCAGAGGATTCGGATAAACGTGCTGTGGCTCAGCGGGGGATACCTGCAGCGAGCAGCAGACGTTCCAGACGGGAGCGGTCGACGAGGTCCGACCACACCACACGCACCACTCTGCGGCCTGTGCTGCGGATCGCATCCTCTCGCAGCTTCTTCGCCCACACCGTCTGCTCCGGCGCGGAACCCACCCCGGCGTCGGGGACACCAGGGCTATCGGCACGAGGGGTCCGGTATTTGACCCGCCCATCGAATTCGACGACGACGCCGGCCTCCCGCCACTCGAAGTCCACCCGATAGGTGCGCTCACCGGTGCTGATGAGGCTCTGCAGCGCCGGCGGCTGAAACCCCAGCTGATGCATGCGTATCCGAAGCACGCTCTCGCCGACCGATTCGGCGCGTGCATCGGCGAGAGCCAGTGCCTGCGACCACCGGTTCATCAGGCGTGTGGAACTGATGTGGGTCTCCCATCGGCGCAGCTGCGCCATGTTCCAGGGTCCACCCCGGCAACGCCCGGCCAGCAGGGAATCGAGGATGACCACGGCATCTGTCACAGTGAGCCGGGGGACGGTATCAGCGGCAGCCAACCCCAGGGGCTCGACGTGGTAGGGCCTCTCCACACCGGAGATCCCCGGAAGCGTCTCTGCGGGCAACGACGTCGAGGGGTTCTCCCACTCGCCGTCGCCGATGCGTCGTCTCAGCTCATCGCGGCGGTGCCCTTTGTAGCGGGCGGGTTCGATGAGCCGCGTGGGCACGCCGTCGGGCACCGTCTCCCGTGCCGAAGGGCCCGGGCTGCGCCCGAAGGGTGGAGGTGCTGGACGGGTCCCCACCACGGTGCGGTCATAGGTGCGCAGATGAACGGCCGCCGGCGTGTGCAGCAGGGGCACACTGTGGAGCAGCAGTGCCGACTCACGGCAGAAGATGCCTGTGGGATGCTGCAGCGCCGTCGCAGCGACGGCGGCAGCGTGTCGTTGCCAGGGAGCCGCGTCCTTCCACGACTGTGCGGAGGTGTAGACGCCGCGGCGCAGCCGCACTGCCTCACCCCGGCGGACTCGCTCGGCGTATGCGGTGCCGGTATGGACGTCGTCGTCGCGCGGGCCGGCACGGTGCAGTGCGATAGTGCCGTTCTGCGGTGCGTGCGGAGGCAGGGTGTGAGATCCAGCGGGGGCAGATGTCATGCCTCCACTTTCAGGCCGATGAAGCAGGGACACGAGCCCTTCGGAGGGAACTGTGGACAACGGAGGCCCCTCACCGCTGCTCACGGCAGGTGTGGAAGACTCCCACCCACAAAAATCCGGACTGCTTCAGTTATCCGTCCCCACGGGCAGCCGGATTCCCCAGAGGATTCGGATAAACGTGCAGTGGGTCAGACGGAGCCGGTGGTGCGGACGTGGGCGGCCAGACGCTCGAGCCCCTCGTCGATGCTCACCGCCGGTTCCCAGTCCAGAGCGGTACGGGTCTCACGCTGATCGAACCAATGCGCCGTCGAGAGCTGTTCGGCTAGGAACTTCGTCATCGGAGGCTCATCCTCATGCTCGCCGAGTGCCCAGATCTTCTCCACCGCCAGCCCGAGGACCTTCGCCACTCCGGGCGGAATCCGCAGCCGAGGCCGCGGGGCACCACCGGCGGCGGCGATCCCCATGATCAGCTCACCGATCGGCCGGGGCTCCCCATTGGTGAGCACCAGGCGCTGACCGGCGATCAGCGGCAGACGGCGCAGCCCTGCGACGAAGGCATCGACGGCATTGTCGATGTAGAGCGTATCCACCAACGCAGCCCCGGAACCCAAGATGGGCATCCGCCCGGAGCGGGCACGATCAACGATCCGTGTGGTCAGCTGGGTGTCACCCGGTCCCCACACCAGATGCGGGCGGATGATCAGCACATCCATCCCCGCCCCGTCGAAGGCCGTGCGCGCACGATCCTCAGCCAGCAGTTCGGCGGCCGCCTTGGTCTGGGCATAATGACCTTCGGCGCGCTCCGGATCCGCCGGACCCGCCCCCTCACCCACCAGTGAGGAGCCGGCATGGGCCGTGGACGGCGATGACACGTGCAGCACCCGGCGGACCCCGGCGGCCTCGGCAGCGTCGAAGATCGCCCGAGTGCCTTCGACGTTCACCCGCTCGAAATCCTCACGACGTCCGGAGACCGAGACCTTCGCCGCCATATGGATCACAGCATCCTGACCGTTGACGGCGGCGGCCACCGCGTCAGGGTCGTTCAGCGAGCCGCGCACATCAGTGGCCCCGTCGACCTCAGAGGCACTGCGCTGCAGGGTGGTCACCCGATAGCCCAGCTCGACCAACCCTTTCGCCACCGAACGCCCGAGCAGCCCGGAGGCTCCGGTGAGCAGCACGCGGGCGCCGGGGAGGATTTCCTGGGTCTCGCTCATGGTGTCCTCCTCATGGTGTCCTCGGCCTCCTGCCGGCCAGCACACTCTCAGACCACTGGGCCAGACGGCTTCGGTCGATCTTCGAGTTGTGCCGGATGTCAGTCGGCAGCTGCTCCAGAATGAGCACTGCGGCCACCGGAACGGAGACTGCTCCGCGGACTCGAGCCGCGAACTCCGGGTCAGCCATCGGAGTCCGACCGGCCTGGAGCCCACCGACCCCCTCATCAGGTTCGACGACGACCACCACGGCTTGCGCGCCGGCCGGTCCCACACCGACGGCGGCACTCCGGCCGACTTCGGCCAGGCCGTCCACCGGTGTTTCCACAGTGCCGGGACCGATCGGCCCCGCAGCAGTGGTGATGACATGCTGCACACGCCCCTGGATCCAGAGCCGTCCGGAGCCATCGATATGACCGACGTCGTTGGTGCGGTGCCACAGCAGACCGTCGTGGGTGTCCCGGCTGCTGGCGCGTTCGGTCGCCCACAGCCGGTCATACCCTGCTTTCAGATGCGCGGCGGAGACCACGATCTCGGCAAGCACTCCGGTGGCATCAGCCGGATCCACCAGCTGATCGGCCGGTGCCCCCTGGGCATCCAGCGGAGCCAGCGCGAAGCGCACCCCCGCGACCGGACGTCCCACGCACACCCCGGGCTGCCCGGAGGTCATGGCGTCAAGGATCTCGCGGCGTTCGATATCGGCCTGAAGCAGCCCCTCGGTCATGCCATAGGGGGTGTGGATCTCCGCGGAGGGAAAGAGCCGGTGCACTGATTCCAGCAGGTCCGGGTGCACTGGCGCGCCAGCGGAGAGCACCAGCGTCAGCGCCTCGAGGCTTCGGCGCTGTGCTGCGCTGAGCTCGTCGGCCGTCGCCGCGACGTTGCGCAGTGCGGCCGGTGAGCCGAAGAACATGGTGGCCTGACCGGCCTGGGCTGCCTCAGCCACGGCGGCGGCAGTGAGCGTGGCCGGCTTGGTGACCGACATATCAGGTGTCACCGACGTCGCCCCGATGGCCGGGCCCAGCAGGGCGAAGGGTGCGAAACCGGCGATCAGCGAGGAGCCAGCTTCCACGGCGAACTGCCGGCGCAGCAGAGCCACCAGCGCCCCGAGCCGCGCGTGGGTGTAAACTACGCCCTTCGCCGGCCCGGTGGAGCCTGAGGTGAACAGTACCGCGGCCTCATCATCCGGACCGGGTGCAGGTACCTCGTCGGGGCGGCGGCCCCGGTGGCTTGCACGCAGCGCCTCGATCGAGGCGACGGTGCCGAAGAGCGCAGCGGCCGCGCCGTCCATCCGATCCACGGAGATCCGCTGACCCGGCCACCGCAGCGACCGCGCCACACCCAGCCCCGGCTTCTCTCCGATGACCCAGTCCGGCCGGGCACTGCGGACCGCCCGCGTCATCCCCTTCAGCCCCAGGCCCGCATCGGCGACGACGCCGACGGCCCCCAGCCGCAGGCAGGCGTAGAGGATGACGGTGAGATCATTGCCCGGCTGCACCAGCAGCGAGACCCGATCCCCGGAGCAGACCCCCAACTCGAAGAGTCCACAGGCGACGGCGTCGATCTCCGTGGCGAGCTCCGCCCAACTCAGAGCGGTGCCCTCGGAGGTCATGTCCACCACGGCGGGGGCGTCGGGATGCTCAGCGCTCATCCGCTGGAGCTGTTCATGCATACCCAGCACCTCGCCCGCCGGGGCGGGGGAGCGCCGCGGGGCGGCGGGGCTGGTGTGCTCTGCGGGGAAGCGGTCATCGAGCCAGGTGAGCAGTACCGAGGAGACCTCGCTGTCTTCGGCGAGCATGTGCCCAGCCCCTTCGAACCGGTGGAGATCCGCCGCGGGAATCCGCTGCTGGAGATCCTCCAGATGCCGCTCCTGGAACACCGGGTCACGGGGTCCCCAGATGATCAGCGCCGGGTCCTGCCACCGGCTCAGCCCGGAGGATATCTCCTCGAGGGCGGCACGGGAGAGGTGGTCGGCGGTGGCGGGAATATCGGCCACGAAACCACCGATCCCCCCACGGCGGGACCTGGTCCGGTAGGGCAGGCGGTAGGCCTCGCGTACCTCAGCGGGCAGGCCACCGTCGGTCAGTGAGAGGGTGACGTCCAAGAAACTCGGGGTCTCGATGGTCGAGGTCTCGAGCACCCCGGGGATCAATGCGGCACGAAGGGCGGCGGGAACCGGCTCATCGGTGGGGTGATCCACGGCCGTGTTCAAGGTGGTGACGGCATCGACGATGTCAGCATGACGCACCGCCCAGCCCAGCGAGATCACCCCGCCCCAATCGTGGCCCAGGGTGATCAGCGGTCGGGTCTGATCGACATCCAGCGCGCTGATCACGGCATCGAGATCGTCCAACCGCTGATCCAATGTGCGGTAGGAGGCTTCCGTGGAGCCGTCGGTGCGGCCCGGACGAGGTGGGGCGGAGTGGGCTAGCCGTTCGGAGAAGCCCATATCCAGTTGGTCCGGGGCGATGACGCGCCACCCGGCGCCCGCACGCTCCGCCTGTTCCAGGGTCGCGGAGATGACGTGGCGCCAGAGATAGGACCAGGTCGGATTGCCGTGCACGGCGATGAGCGTCCCGCGGACCCCAAGACCGCGGGCGGCCAGCGCGGGCCCGGTGTCCAGTACGTGGAAGCCCCGAGGGCCATCGGCGACCTCCACCGTGACCAGCCGCGACCACTGCGGGTTCAGACCAGGTAGGGGGTCGCCGGAATCGTCGCTGGGCAGACGCGGCGGCTCTGCGTCGATCGGCCGTTGCGGGCGCCGCAGCAGTGCCTGCGCCCGTTGGGCGAAGCTCGGTGCGCTCATCGATTGACCACGTCCCGACTCATGATCCGACTCCGGTTCACCACTCGATCTCCAGAAGCGCCGTGTTCAGGCCGGAGCCCACGCCCAGGCACAGCACCCGGTCTCCGGCGGACAGGTTCTCGGCCTCCCGGGCCAGCGTGATCGGCAGCGAGGCCGGGCCGACATTGCCCAGCTCCGGGTAGGTCACCGGCACGCGGCGCTTATCGATCTTCGCCGCCTTGATGATGGCCGAGGTGTGCAGCGAGGAGACCTGATGGGTGACATAGGCGTCCATGTTCTGCCAGTCGAAATGCTCCTGCGCCTCATTCCAGGCATCCATCACCAGCTCCAGGCCGCCCTCCAGCAGCCCGCGGGCGTCGGTGAACATGCCCTCGTTGGACCCGACGCACAGGTTATGGTGCTGCGTCGCGGCCCGGACCACACCGCCGTGGATGCGGTGGCCCTCGGGGTGCAGGTCAGCGGGTCCGACGACGCCGGCGGCTGCCCCGCAGCCCAAGGTCAGGGAGGCGAACTCCTTCATGAAATCGTCGCGTGAAGGCATCGACTCCAGCGAATTGATGCGCTCGACGGTGGCGTCCTGCACCTTGCGGGCGTCCTCGCCGTTGACGATCAGCACGTACTTGGCCTGACCGGCGTCGATCATCGATGACGCCAGTGTCATCGCGTTGACGAAGCCGAGGCAGGCGTTGGTGATGTCGAAGTTCATCGCTGAGGACGGCAGTCCGAGATCCGAATGGATGCCCACCGCCACTGAGGGTTCCAGGTGATCCCGGGAGACGGAGGTGTTGATCATCAGTGAGACGTCCTCCGGACCGATGCCGGCGGCGTGCAGCGCCTTGCGTGCCGCCTCGACGGTACCGCGCCGGTTCCCGTCGTCGTCGGCCCAATTGCGTCGGGTCTTCACACCGGCAACCCGCTGGAGGAGTCCCTTCGGCAGCTTCAGCCGCTTCAGCGCCTCGGCGAGCCGGGCGTCGATGTCCTTCGAGGTCAGCTGAACGGGGGCCTGCACCTCAGCGACGGAGAGCAGGGCGGCGTTGCGATGGTGAAAGGTGGCATTTCCTGGCACCGGACCAGTATCTCGCAGATCTGGAGCACCGGCGAATCCGAGCGCTGCCCCGCGCAGCGAGTTCTCAGGACACCCGTCCATGACACCCACCCATGACACCCGCCCCGGTGCGCGGCGGGGAACAGCGTTTAGCATAGGAGGATGACCTTCAGGCGCGACCCAGCGAAGCAGGATGCCCCGTCCTCCCTCGAGGCGGCGATATCACGTGGCGGGTTCTATCCGGATCTGACCCTGCATACGGTCCGTGAGGCCCTCGACGGCCGGGAGGCCACGCATCAGATCGTCCACGTCGATACCCACTTCGACATGGAGGAGGTGCAGCGGCACATCACCGTCCTGGCGCTGGCCGATGACGTGCTAGTGGTGGCGCATCTCGATGACCACGACGTCGAAG
This sequence comes from Nesterenkonia aerolata, assembly GCF_031470965.1. NCBI lineage: Bacteria > Bacillati > Actinomycetota > Actinomycetes > Micrococcales > Micrococcaceae > Nesterenkonia > Nesterenkonia aerolata. Next base: position 12,371 of record NZ_JAVKGR010000005.1, read on the forward strand.
CCGATGAGGTCGTGGACACCAGAAACGGGGACACGGTGGCCAGGATCTCCACCGAAGTGGTCCCGGTCTCCCGCATCCGATCGCTGATCCTCTCCGAGGTGCACCGCAGCCCTGAGACCTTCGATCCGCAGCGGGCTTTGGCCGAGGTGAGCCTGACGATCCATTGGACCGGTGCCGGGCGCTTCGAGACGGCACCGGCGCAGTGCGCAGACCCCGAATGCATCGCCGACCACGGAGACAACGGCACCTGGGTGCCTGATGACATCATGCTGCGGATCGCCGCCACCGCTGAAGGTGACACCGCGGTGGATGAGGCGCGCAGCTTCGTCCGGGCGCTGCGACGGGCGGGGATCCGGCAGGCGCGATGACCGCTGCTCAGCTCGCCGCCCCGCGGCCGGTGGACTATGACGGCCAGCATCTGCGCCATGTGCTCAGCTCTGCCGCCGCCTCGGCCGGGCTGCACGGGTTCGAGAACCGGCTGGGGCTGCCGACGGCGGAGATCGTCGTGGTGGTCATGGCCGATGGGCTGGGGGATCAGTTGATCGCTCGGCATTCTGGTCATGCCCGCTTCCTTTCCAAGGCCTGGCGCAGCGGGAGATCGGCCGCCGTGCTGGATGCGGCGGTGCCGACGACGACGGCGAACTCCCTGGCCTGCCTCGGCACGGGGCGCACTCCCGGGGAGCACGGACTGGTCGGCTATGACGTCTACTCACCGGCGCATGATCGTGTGGTCAATATGCTCGGCAGCTGGGATGAGGACGTCGATCCGCACCAGTGGCAGCCCCACGCCACAGTGCTCACCCGCGCCGAACAGGCCGGTGCCACCGTGGTGACGGTCTCACGCCCGGGCTTCCGGACCTCACAGCTGACACGTGCGGCGCTCTGGGGCGGTGAGTTCCTCGGTGCCGAGGGCCTGCGGGCGCGGTTTCTCCGCGCTGAGGAGCGGATCGCGGCGCTGAGGCCCGTGCGCGGAGGCGCGCGGCAGGGCGCGGCCACCCCGGTGCTGATGTATCTCTATGTCGATGAGCTCGATAAGGCCGGGCACCGTTATGGGACTGACTCCCCGCAATGGGTGGAGGCCTTGGAAACGGTGGACCGTGAACTGGAGCAGCTGTGCCGGCGGCTGCGTCAGCGTTTCGGTGACAGCGCTTCAGTGCTGCTCACCGCAGACCACGGGATGATCGACGTCGACCCGCAGCAGCGTCTCGACGTCGCCGAGACCCCGGAGCTGCTCGACGGCGTCGCACATACCGCCGGTGAGCCCCGGCTCATGCAGCTGACCCTTGACCACACGCTCACCGAGAGCGGGGTCTCGGCGCTGCGACGGCGCTGGGAGGAGCGCTTCGGTGACCAGGCCTGGATCCGCAGCCGCGATGAGGCCGTGGAGGAGGGATGGTTCGGCGCCGTCGAGCCACGGGTGAGCGGGCGGATCGGTGATCTGCTGATCGCCCAGCACGGCGGACGCGCCCTCTTCGACACCTCACGCACCGGTGCGGGACCGCTGGGAATGGTCGGCCATCACGGTTCATTGACCGACGCCGAGCGTGAGGTTCCGCTGCTGGTGCTCAGTGGTCAGGAGCTCAGCGGCAGCTGAGATCTCGGCCCTGCAGTTCAGTCCTCTCGGGAGCCGAAGAGGATGTCATCCCACCGGGGCATGCTGGGCCGCCGGGCCCGGCCTCCCTTGGGCTGCGGCTTCGGCGGAGCCTCCGGCCCGTCGTCATCGGTGACGCCCTCACCGTCAGCATTCTCCTGGGCGCCCTCGGCACCGTCTGCGACCTCGTCGTTGAGGTCTTCGTCGCTGAGGTCCTCGCCGTTCTCCGCGTAGCTGAAGCCCCAGGCGTCGGTCTCCTCGGAATCGGCAGTGTCCGTCACATCCGTGCCGTGGTCCACAGCGCTATGGTCCACAGCGCTGAGCTGGGGACGGTTCGGCTCAGCGGGCTGCTCGTCACGGGTGAGCATCAGCGCGAGTTTGTCGTCAGACTCCTCATCGGCACCCAGGCGCCGCCCCCGACGGGCGCGCAGGATATCGAGCAGATCCTCATGCTCGGCTCCCTCCTGGTCCGAGTACTCGGACCGCCCGTTGGCGGCGCCGGTGTGCGGGGAGTTCTTCGGCGCTCCCTTCTGGGACCCCTTCTGCCCCCGTTTCTGGGTGCCACGGCGCGGAGTCAGCGAGGTGACCGCATCAGAGCGCGTGGCGCCCTGCTGAGGGCCAGCGGCGGGGGAGGAGCCGGTGCTGCTGGCGGTCTCGTCGTCGGCGGCGCTGTCAGCCGTGTCCTCACCAGTGCCATGGCCCTCGTTCGTGCTCTTGTTCGGGTTCTTGCTCGTGTCCTTGATCGCACGCGGCGAGTCGGCCCCGCCCGGAGGGAACTGGTGGGAGGGGGCTGTCCCGGTGTCGGCCTCCTCGACGTCGAAGGGGCCGTCCACCGGTGTCAGGCGACGTCGGCGCGGTGTCTCCGGCCGGGAGGGAAGGGTGTGGAGCCGCTGGGCTGTGGGAGTGTCCGGCACCAGATGACGGGTCGCGGCGTGGAACACCCACTGGGCCGGAGAGTCCAGCTCAGCGGCCATGTCCGGGTCTTCCGGGGCATCGAACCAGCAGGCCAGCTGCCATTGACCGTCCTCACGGCGCCAGGCATCCCAGCTCAGCTGTGAGGTGTCAGAGCCCAGCGCACGCAGGCGCACCCGCACCATCGCCTCGAGGGTGGCGGCAGAATCACCGAAGGCCAGGCGGTGCTGTTCCGCGGTGGAGGCCGCAGCCACCTGGGTGTCCCGGGCGCGCTGAGCGATGTGGAAACGCTCGGCGTGGACCGGACCGGCATAGTGCTCGACGTGTGCGGGGTCCAGCCCGGAGATCTCGATCATCTCCTCCACCGTGGCACCGGCGCGGATCCGCTCCTGGACATCCCGCGGGGACATCGGGGCACGCCGGGAGGCCGAGGCCTGGGGCCTGCGTGCTGCGGGTGGGGCCGGGCGGGACACAGCCGCGCGCACCGTCTCATCCAGAGCAAGTGTGTAGGTGTTCTCCTCGTCATCGACGAGGTCCAGGTGCTTGTCCCCGTTCTCAGTGCGCACACCGGTCAGCCTGAGCTGCTTCATCAATACAGTCCTCGTTCGCGGTCTGGTTCCTCAGGCTCACTCTAGCCCGTGACCGCCCTGTGCTGGTGATTCGGCTGGTGATTCGCCGGGTTCTGCGTCGCAGCAGCTGGGCTGTACTACGCCCTGAGCTGATCCGGCGGCGAGCGGATTTTGTGCAGCGGGTCCGATACGGCACAATCTGTGCGACACCACGCGCGCGATCCCTTGTCTGAGGACGGCCTCTGCGGCCTGACGATCAGCGTTCTCGGCGCGTGTCCCGATCCCAACACAAGCGGAGTGTGGAGCGACGAATGGCCACTGATTACGATGCCCCGCGGAAGAACGACGACGACGTCAGCGAAGACTCCATCGAGGAGTTGAAGAACCGCCAGCCGAACCATCAGTCCTCCGTGGTGGATGAGGACGAGGCGGAGGCGGCCGAGGGCTTCGAACTTCCCGGAGCGGACTTATCCGATGAGGAGCTGCAGGTGCGGGTGCTGCCAGCCCAGTCTGATGAGTTCACCTGCTCATCCTGTTTCCTGGTCCGGCATCGCTCGCAGGTTGCCCGTGAGGAGAACGGTCTGCTCTACTGCGCAGACTGCGAGGCCTGAACCAGGTGGGGCAGTCGCCGGCGACGCCGCTGAGGCAGATCCGCGCCAGCCCCACCGGCTGCCTCGTCTGAAGAGAATCTCATAGGACTGACACCCTCAGAGACTGTTCGGGGGACCCTTCGACGTCGAAGGGTCCCCCGAACAGTCTCTGCTGTGGTCGCTGTCTCTACCGTGGTGACGTCATCGTCCTGCACCCGGGCTCGCTCGTCCGGTACGGGGTTGTCCGGTACAGCGTCGGCCGGTACTGGCATGAGCCGGCGCTGGCTCAGCCGTTACTGGTTCAGCCGGTGAGGGACGCGCCGGCATCTCGGATCGGCTCGGAGGAGCCGAGGACGTCTAAGACGCGCTGGGGGTGGCGGGTCGAGAAGAGCCAGTAGGGGGTCGCATCCTGGGGATCGGTGATCTCCGCGGTCACCACCGGGTCGATCCAGCCCCGGATGCACCGGTAGGAGCGGGCATCGAGGCCCGGTCCCAGCTGTTCCCTGGCGGCGTCACCGCGGTGAGCGACCACATGGCCGATATGCGCGATCTCGATCTGCGCGCGTCCCACCGTGAGTCGATCGGCCGTGACGGTCAGCCGCGGTGTGGTGACGACCAGCGCGAACAGCACCAGAGCGATCCCCACCGCCATGGCGAGGAACCCGAAGACCGCGTCGATCGGGAAGAACATCAGGGAGACGGAGGCACCGATAAGCGTCCCCGCGGTCCAGATCCACCAGGCGGGCCAGAGCTTCTCGGAATGGCTGTCAGGGCGAGTCGTCATAGTCATCCAGGGTCTCATGAATGCGTAGACTCGGACACGTCGCTCGCCGTGCCGCTGAGGCAGCTGGGCGACCATCACGGACTTGAGGACCCTCATCGAGCGGAGCTGAACATGACCCCTCCTGAGACTCTGCGCATCCCGCTGCGCCGAGTGGCCCCCGATCTCCCGGTGCCCGGCTATGCCCATCCGGGTGATGCCGGGGCTGACCTCGTCAGCGCTGAGGACTTCGTCCTGGGCCCCGGGGAGCGTCGACTGGTGCCCACCGGAGTGGCCCTGGCCCTGCCGCTGGGATGGGTCGGGCTGGTCCACCCGCGCAGTGGACTGGCGGTGCGGCATGGGGTCGGGCTGGTCAACGCGCCGGGGACGATCGACGCTGGATACCGCGGTGAGATCAAGGTGTGTCTGATCAACTTCGACCCGCACGCTCAGGTGCAGTTCCATCGCGGAGACCGTATCGCCCAGCTGGTGATCCAGCGTGTGGCGCAGGCCGAGTTCGTCGTCGTGGACGAACTCGAGGACAGCCCCCGCGGTGAGGGCGGCTTCGGCTCCACCGGGACCTCGGGGGCAGCAGGCCAGAACAGCCAGTCATCGCAGGAGGAAGCATGATCTTCGGACGACGGAAGAAGACCGGGCAGACACCGGCGCCGGCGACGATCAGTGAACGGCTGGCGCAGGAGGAATCCGGCACTGAGCAGGCCACCGCGCAGGACGCCGGGAAGGACGCTGGGAAGGACGCTGAGCAGAGCGGCGAGAACAACGCCGCCCAGACGTCCCCGGCCCGGCCCGCCGTCTCTGGTGCGGGCCCCTATGACGTGGCCGATGTCGACGTCTCCAAGGGGCACCTGGATTTCGGTGCGCTGAAGGTGCCGATGACCAAAGACCAGAAAGTGCGGCTGGACGTCGATCAGCGCACGCGGCGGGTCATCGCCCTGACCATCTCCGCTGAGCAGGCCAGCATTCAGATCCAGCCCTTCTCCGCGCCGAAATCGGGTGGCACCTGGGATGAGGTGCGCGAACAGATCAAGGAGTCGATCACCGCCCAGAAGGGCCGCGCCCGCGAGGTGGACGGGCCCTTCGGCACGGAGGTCGTGGCTCGTGTACCCACTACTTTGAAGGAGGGCCGCTCCGGGTGGCGGGTGGCGCGGTTCATCGGCGCTGAAGGTCCGCGGTGGTTCCTGCGCGGAGTCATCGGAGGGCGCGGCGCCATCGATCCGCAGGCCGCCGCAGCTGTGGAGGACCTGTTCTCCCGGCTCGTGGTGGAAAGAGGGACGGACCCGATGCCCCCGCGTGAACTCCTGCCGCTGCGCCAGCCGGAGGGTGCCAAACGTGTGGTCCGTGCACGCCAGCGGCCCGAACGGACGCAGGACGCACCGAGGGTCGATCCCGCCCAGGGCACCTCGGACGAGGCGGTCGAGGAACGGAACCTCTGAGATGACGGCAGACGCCCAGCCTCCGCAGTCACCGGACGATTCTCCTCAGGGAACGGCCTCCGGATCGGCAGCTGAACCAGCACGTGAATCAGCACCCGAACCAGCACCGGCATCGGGTCCGGCGGACTCCGCGTTCTCGCGCGCGGCTTCGGGCGTCTATGCGCGGGAGGACGGCTCGCTGGATGTGATGCAGTCGTTGGGCGGTCTGCGGGGACTGCTGGAGGCCTCCTTGCCGACGGCGGCGTTCCTCGTGGTCTTCGTGATCACCCAACAGATCCTCCCGGCGGCAGTGGTCGCTGTGGGGATCGGTGGAGTCTTCGCCGTGCTGCGGCTGGTGCAGCGGGGTCCGCTGGTGCAGTCGCTCTCCGGCCTCGCCGCGATCGTCCTCTGTGCGGTGGTCGCAGGTCAGACGGGTCAGGCGCGGGACTTCTATCTCTGGGGCTTCGTGACCAATGCTGCGTATATCGTGGCGTTCGTCCTCTCGATCCTGGTGCGCTGGCCGCTCATCGGCCTGCTCTTCGGACTGGTCCGCGGTGAGGGTGTCACCTGGCGTCAGGAACCGCTGCGTGTGCGGCGCTACGGGCTGGCCACCTGGATCGTCACCGCCGTGCTGGCGGCCCGCCTGGCGGTCCAGGTTCCGCTCTACCTCGCCGATGCGCTCGTCGCCTTGGGCACCGCTCGACTGGTGATGGGCCTGCCGCTCTACGGCTTGGCACTCTGGGTGGCCTGGATGATCACCCGCCCCGAGGCCCTGGGTGATCCTGGGGCGCAGGACGCCGCCCGTCAGGATGTGCTCGACGGTGAGGCCGCCGCGACTGACCGCCGTGACGGGCTCTCATGACTCCGGCTGATCCTCCTCGCCGGGCGCGCGCGGGCTCAGCTGCGATGGGTTCAGCTGCGACAGACACAGCCGCGACAGACTCAGCCGCGGAGCACCCGGAAGAGTTCGAGGTCACGGTCGGACCGATGGCCCACGGAGGTCACTGTGTGGCCCGCCATGAGGGCCGTGTGATCTTCGTGCGCCACGCGGTGCCAGGGGAGCGCGTCCGGGTGCGGGTACAGGATCCCCAGGCGTCGGCGAAGTTCTGGCGCGGTGATGTCATCGCTGTGCTTGAGCCCTCGGAGCACCGGCGTCGTCATGTCTGGAAGCTGGCCGATGCCCTGCGCGCCTATCAGGCTGATCGTCTGCCGGTGGGTGGGGCTGAGTACGGGCATATGACCGATCAGCATCAACGCTGGACCAAAGCCCAGGTATTCCGGGACACCCTGCAGCGGGTGGGCGGCATCTCCGTCCACGAGGTCGCCTCGACCGGAGCGCTGAGCGAGGGGGAGCTGCATGTGGCAGACCCTGACGACTACGCCCGCCACCGCGGCCGAAGGGATGCTGCCGCGGACTCGACCACGGGAATGCACTGGCGCACACGGGTCAGCTTCGCCGTCAATGGCGCTGGTGCGCTGTGCATGACCCCTCACCGCAGCCACGAGCTGATCGAGCTGCGCGGGATGCCTCTGGCGGTGCAGGCCATCAACAGCTCGGCACTGTTCAGACAGGACTTCACCGGGGCGCAGACGGTGGACGTCATCGCTGCCGGGGCGCAGGCACCGTTGGCGCTGGTCGTGCGACCGGCGGCTGCGGACAGGGGAGACTCCGCCCACAGCGATCTCACCGAGCGGCTGGTGGCGATGGCCCAGGAGGATGAACGGCTGGGCACAGTGCTGCTGGCTCCACCGGCAGCGGCTCCGCGTTCTCGCTCTCCTCGAGGCCCACGGACGGGACGGCGTGGCCGCGCGCGAGCTCAGGGCAGAAAGCGCAGCACCGAGGGGCAGTCCGCACCGCAGCAACCTCCCACTCTCCTCGCCGGGCCCAGGAGCGTCGCTGAGCCCCTTCCCGCCGGGCAGGGCGGGGGTGCGAGACATGGCGGAGGTGTGTTGGCGCTTCGGCCCGAATCGTTCTGGCAGATCCACCGGAGCGCGCCCGAGGCCTTGGTGCAGACGGTGGAATCTCTGGCGCCGCTGCAGGGCGGTGAGTCGGTGGCCGACCTCTATGCCGGGGCAGGGCTGTTCACCGCCTGGGCCGCGGATCGCGTCGGAGCCGGCGGTCGGGTGCTCTCGGTCGAAGCCGCCGGGGCTTCGGCAGCCTCCGCGGCGGAGTATTTCCACGGCGATGACCGGGTCATACTGCGGCAGAGCCCGGTGGAGCATATGCTCGCCGAGCTGCCGGGACACGACGTGGTGCTGCTGGACCCGCCCCGTGCCGGTGCCGGCGCCCGGGTGATCGCCGGCATCGACGAGGCCGCCCCGCGGCGCATCGTCTATGTCTCCTGCGATCCGGCCTCCTTCGCCCGGGACGCCGCTGAGCTGCTGCGCCGCGGTTGGCAGTTCCGTGACCTGCGTATTCTCGATCTCTACCCCAACACTCATCACATGGAGTCGGTGGCAGTCTTCGAACGGTGAACGTGATCACGCACGACACGCGCGGAACCGGTGGGCTGTGACCGAGTAGGATGGTGTGCGTCACGGCTCTGAACGCTGAGGCGGTTGCCCCAGCTGGAGTCCGATGGCTCCATACTCGCGCGGCAGGATCAGGTGGTCCCGCACCGGAACACCCCGCCGCCGGAGCCGGTGGACTTCGGCGGGCTCACCCTGAGCGGCACCCATATCAGAGCCTGGTGTCCGTGCGGCACGCACCGCAGGGGCATCGTCTGTCCGGCAACGAAAGAGGAGTCCCACGTGAGCACTGTGGACAGCTTCGGCGCAAAAGGCGTACTCAACGTCGACGGCGCCGACTATGAAATCTTCCGCCTCAATACCGTCGAGGGATACGAGTCCCTTCCCTACAGTCTGAAGGTCCTGTTGGAGAACCTTCTGCGCCACGAAGATGGGGCGAACGTCACTGCTGAGGGCATCGCCGCCCTGGGGCAGTGGGATGAGACCGCTGAGCCTGATACTGAGATCCAGTTCACCCCGGGCCGTGTCCTGATGCAGGACTTCACCGGTGTGCCCTGTGTGGTGGACCTGGCCACGATGCGTGAGGCCGTCTCGGACCTCGGCGGGGATCCGGACCGGATCAACCCGCTGGCTCCTGCCGAGCTGGTGATCGACCACTCGGTGCAGATCGATTCCTTCGGCAACCATGACGCGATCGAGCGGAACATGGACATCGAGTATCAGCGCAACGAGGAGCGCTACCAGTTCCTGCGTTGGGGCCAGACGGCCTTCGACGACTTCAAGGTCGTGCCTCCGGGGATGGGGATCGTCCACCAGGTCAACATCGAGCACCTGGCGCGCACGGTGATGACCCGTGAGGTCGACGGGGTGCTGCGGGCCTATCCGGACACCTGCGTGGGCACTGACTCTCACACCACGATGGAGAACGGCCTGGGCGTGCTGGGCTGGGGTGTCGGCGGGATCGAGGCCGAGGCGGCGATGCTGGGGCAGCCGATCTCGATGCTGATCCCGCGTGTGGTCGGTTTCAAGCTCACCGGTGAGATTCCTTCGGGTGCGACTGCGACCGATGTGGTGCTGACCATCACGAATATGCTGCGTGCCCACGGGGTGGTCGGTAAGTTCGTCGAGTTCTACGGCGAGGGTGTGGCCGCGGTGCCGCTGGCCAACCGTGCGACCATCGGGAACATGTCTCCGGAGTTCGGCTCCACTGCGGCGATGTTCCCGATCGATGATGTCACCATCGATTACCTGCGTCTGACCGGGCGCACTGAGGAGCAGCTGGCGCTGGTGGAGGCCTACGCCAAGGAGCAGGGCATGTGGCATGACCCCTCCCGTGAGCTGCGGTTCTCGGAGTACCTGGAGCTGGACCTCTCCACGGTGGTGCCCTCGATCTCCGGTCCGAAGCGTCCGCAGGACCTCATCGAGCTCTCGGACTCGAAGGAGCAGTTCCGCAAGGACATCCACAACTACTCCGAGGACTCCTCGGGTGAGGTGGGCCGTCCCACCAAGCCGGTGAATGTGACCATGGAGGACGGCCGGGAGTTCGAGCTGGATCACGGTGCGGTCTCGATCGCCTCGATCACCTCCTGTACCAACACCTCGAACCCGAACGTGATGTTGGCCGCTGCGGTGCTGGCCCGCAATGCGGTGGAGAAGGGCCTGCAGAACAAGCCCTGGGTGAAGACCTCTGTGGCGCCGGGTTCGAAGGTCGTCACCGACTACTACGAGAAGTCAGGGCTGATTCCCTACCTGGAGCAGCTGGGCTTCTACGTGGTCGGCTACGGCTGCACCACCTGCATCGGTAACTCCGGTCCGTTGGAGTCGGAGATCTCCCAGACGATTCAGGACAATGATCTCGCGGTGACCTCGGTGCTCTCGGGTAACCGGAACTTCGAGGGTCGTATCAACCCGGATGTGAAGATGAACTACCTGGCCTCCCCGCCGCTGGTGGTCGCCTACGCGCTGGCTGGGACGATGGACTTCGACTTCGAGAATGACCCGCTGGGTCAGGACTCCGAGGGTCAGGACGTCTACCTGCGGGACATCTGGCCGGACCCGGCCGAGGTGCAGCGCATCATCGATGCCTCCATCGACACTGAGATGTTCACCTCCAAGTACGACACCGTCTTCGACGGTGACTACCGGTGGCAGGAGCTGAACACCCCCGAGGGATCGACCTTCGCCTGGGACGAGAACTCGACCTATGTGCGCAAGGCCCCGTACTTCGACGGGATGTCCATGGAGCCGGCCCCGGTTGAGGACGTCACCGGTGCCCGGGTGCTGCTGAAGCTGGGCGATTCGGTGACCACTGACCACATCTCACCAGCCGGTGCCTTCAAGTCCGACACTCCGGCGGGCCGATACCTGCTGGAGAACGGTGTGGAGCGGAAGAACTTCAACTCCTACGGCTCACGCCGCGGGAACCACGAGGTCATGATCCGCGGCACCTTCGCCAACATCCGTATCCGTAACCAGCTGCTCGACGGCGTGGAGGGCGGCTTCACCCGCGACTTCACCCAGGAGGGCGCCCCGCAGGCCTACGTCTACGACGCCGCGGAGAACTACCGTGAGCAGGGCACCCCGCTGGTCGTCCTCGGCGGTAAGGAGTACGGTTCCGGTTCCTCCCGTGACTGGGCGGCGAAGGGCACCAAGCTGCTGGGTGTGCAGGCGGTCATCGCGGAGTCCTTCGAGCGCATCCACCGCTCGAACCTCATCGGTATGGGTGTGCTGCCGCTGCAGTACCCCGAGGGTGAGTCCGCAGAGACCCTGGGCCTGACCGGCTTCGAGGTCTTCGACATCCAGGGCGTGACCCAGCTCAATGAGGGCACCACCCCGAAGACGGTCACCGTCACCGCGACCAAGGACGACGGCCAGACCGTGACCTTCGAGGCTGTGCTGCGCATCGACACCCCCGGAGAAGCCGACTACTACCGCAACGGCGGCATCCTCCAGTACGTGCTGCGCCAGCTGGTCGCCTGATCGCCTCGGTGTGGGCCGCGCACTCAAGTGCGCGCCCCACACCGCTGGTCCTCCCAGCTGAGGCTCACGCTGCCGGTCTATACCTGCTGCGGTGCTGATGGAGTCGATGAGGGTGAAGTCGATGAGTGAGGCCCCCTCCCCGTATACGGGGAGGGGGCCTCACTCATCGGTGGATCTCCATGTGGCTGGTGCTCGGAGACGTCAGCGCTGCCGCAGGGCGGACTCCAGATGGGAACGCATCAGGGCTGAGGCCTCCTCAGCGCGGTGCCCGGCGATATGTCCGACCAAGGCACTGTGCTCTTCCAACGAGGCGGCCCACCGTTCGTCGGAGCGCAGGGTGGTCGGTGTCAGGCACATCGACTGCACCCCGTATTTGGTGTTGGCCTCCACGAGGAATGGGTTGGCGCTGGCCTGCCAGATCTCGTGGTGGAACTCGTAGTTCAGGTCCCGACGCGCTAAGGGAGAGGCGCTGTCGAGCCTGCGCTGCTGCTCCAGCGCCTCTTCAAGCCGCAGGACGGCGTTCTCACTGCGACGCATCGCGGCCAGGCGGCATGCTTCGGCTTCGAGCAGCGAGCGGATCTCGTAGAGCTGGCCGACACGCTCGTCGTCCCAGACAGTGACCCGGGTACGCCGATTGCTCTCGCGTTCGGCCAGGCCGTCTTTGACCAGTCGGGCAACCGCCTCCCGCACCGGAGTGCGGGAGGTGCCGACAAGCTCGGCGACTGTGCGCTCGTTGAGGTCGTAGCCTTGGGCCAGCGAACCGTCGAGAATCTGCGCACGCACCTGCTCGTAGACGTGGTCGACCTGAGACTGTTTCGTCACGACGCTGCGTACCGCCCTGCAATCCGCCCGAAGACGATTCCGGCTGCCAGACCGGATCCTCCGGGGTAGTTGTCACTGAACAGACCTCCGAGCGCCTCACCGCAGGCATACAGTCCGGCGATCGGGGTTCCGTCCGACTGTAGTACACGTGCCTGCTCATCGCCGCGGAGCCCGCCGAAGGTGAAGGTGATGCCGCAGGTGACCGGGTAGGCGTAGTAGGGCGCCTGGGTGATCTCATGGGCCCAGTTCGACTTCGGCGGCTCAGTCCGCGCGGCGCGGCCGTCCTTGATGTTGGGATTGAACTGCTGCTCGGTCAGGATCGAGCTGTTGAAGGCCTCGAGAGTCGCCTCCAGGCCCTGGGGGTCGATCCCGGCCTTCTGGGCCAGCTCCGCCGGCGTCTCGGCGATGTGCTCACCGACACCGGGGACTTCGTACTCTTCGGCTCGCAGCATCGGGCGCAGCCGGGCGTCGAAGATCTGCCAGGCGACGCCTCCAGGCTGCATCAGGACCTCCTTGCCGTACTTGGCGTAGGTCAGGTTCCGGAAGTCGGCGCCCTCATCCAGGAACCGCTGGCCATCGCGGTTGACGATGATGCCCAGAGGGTAGCTCTGACGGGTGAGCCGGTTGGTCACCTCGTAGTTGGATTCGTTGTCCTCGAAGCCGGCATCCCACTGGGTGGCGTGGCAGGAGCTCCAGTCCCCACCGGAAGCCGCTCCCAGCGCCAGAGCGCTGCGCAGCATCGTGCCGGTGTTGTGCGGAGTGCCGCGGACCACGGCCTGGCGCCATGCCGGGCCCAGGTGTTCGGCGCGCATCTCTGCGCTGGCCTCGAAACCTCCGGAGCCCAGCACGGTGGCGGCGGCGCGTGCTGTGTGGCTCTGTCCCTCCTGCTGGAACGTGACACCGACGACGGCTCCCTCCTCGACGAGCAGCTCGGTGGCCTCGGCACCGTAGAGGATCTCGATGCCGCTCTCGGCGGCGATCCGGTAGTGATCGCGCATGAGCCCTTCGCCGCCGTCGACGTTGCCCACGTGCAGCCCACCCCAGAAGAGGTAGCTGCCGTCGGCACGTTCGTAGGCCTGACGCTCGTACATCAGGCGGTACCGCATCCCCTTGGCCTTCAGCCACCGCATGTCCTCAGCGATGTTCGCCGTCAAGGTGGCAGTCATCTGGGGGTCGTTCCGGCCGTGGGTGACTTTGGCGAGGTCATCGGCGTAGTCCTGGGCGCTGTAGGGCGGGACCTCGGTGCGGACGTGGCGCTCATCGTCTTCGATGAGATCGGCCAGGCTCTCGAGTCCTTCGTGGGTGATCCGCGTCGCACCGGCGGTGAAGAGGCTGTTTCCTCCGGCGCGGGACTGCGGTGCGGCCTCCAGTACGAGGACCTCTTTACCCTCATCGCGTGCGGCGTGAGCGGCGCACAGTGCCGCATTGCCGGCGCCGATGACCAGGACATCTGTGGTGTAGGTCGACATTATGACTCCTTTGGTATACCAAGTGGCGGTAAGAGCATGCCAAGAGGTGTCAAGAGCTGTCAACTGAGGCCTGTCGTCGGCGTGCCACTTCGCGAAGGATCGTGCGGAAGGCGACTTCGGCGGGAGTGTGGACCCGCTCGTCGCGCTGGGCCAGCAGCACACGGCGCACCGGTGCCTGCGGGCCCAGCGTGAGGACACGGACGTGGGGATGCTGCACCGCGACGGCACCGCGCGGCGCCATGGCTACCCCGATGCCCACGCTGACCATCGCCTGGGCCTCCTGATAGTCATTGGCGTAGAGCGCGATGGACGGGCGGAATCCGGCGTCCTCGGCGGCGCGTTCGAGCACCTCGACCACGGGGTGTCGGTTGGCTCGGACGATCCATGACTCGTTGCGCAGCTGTTCGAGTCGCACGTGACCGGCCTCTGCCAGCGGGTGGTCACGTGAGACCAGGATGACGGACTCCTCGTGGAAGAGCTCCTCGAGTCGGATGCCCTCGATCTGCACCGGCCTCCACGGGTACTCCCAGAGCAGGCAGAGATGCGAGACGCCGCGTTCGAGATCTTCGAGGAGGACGTCGAAGCGTCCGCTGGTCAGGGAGAGGTCGATGGCGGGGTAGCGGCTAGTGAAAGTCTCGATCACCTCGGGCAGGAATGAGGCGGCCACTGTCGGGAAGGCCCCCACCACCAGGGAGCCTCGATTCCCCTCAGTGAGATCACGCAGGTCCGCTTCGGCGGCGTCGAGGTGCCTGAGGACCTTGCGCGCGTGGTGAGCCAGGGTGTGTCCGGCGTCAGTGGGGGAGACGCCCCGGGTCTGGCGTCGCACCAGTGGTTGGCCGACCTCCCGCTCGAGCTTCTTCAGCTGCTGGGAGACGGCTGAGGGTGTGTAGCCGAGTTCATCGGCGGCGGCGGTGACGGAGCCGGCTTCGATGACGTGAACGAGTATGACGAGTCTCTGTGGATTGAGCATGGAAAGACCATATAGCTCCACTACATGATCTGTCAGTAACAGTTCATTCGGCTAAAACCCTTCCTCGCAGGGATCTGGCGGCTCAGCGCTGCGGGACGGGATGTGCGGGGAGCCGTATGGGGGATCAAGACATGTAGCACTGCTACATGAACTGAAAGAAATCGAACATTGTGTGAATTCTCGAGCTGTCTCACACTAACTATGACCCAGCACACAGTGACCTGGGGCACATGTGGCATGACAGGGGTCTGCTCAGTGCAGGGCATGACGTGAAGCGGCATCCAAGAGAAGGACGAACTATGGAGATTCCGGCGCAGTGGATACGCGGAGGCACCAGCAAATGCTGGGTCTTCGAGGACTCCGATATCGCAGCCACCGGCCACGGCCCCGATGATCTCCTGCCTCGGATCTTCGGCAGTCCCGATCACCGTCAGATCGACGGCGTCGGAGGAGCCAGCTCCACCACCAGCAAAGCGATGATCCTCACCAAACCCCAGGAAGACGATCTCGACGTCATCTTCCGCTTCGCCCAGGTCGGTATCGAGGAGCCGGTGGTGGACTGGGGCAGCAACTGCGGAAACTGCTCCACCACTGCCGGACTCTATGCCGTGGAGAACGGCTGGGTGGAGCTGGCCCAGGACGTCACCGTGGTCCGTACGTACAACACCAACACCGGACAGCGGATCATCCAGCGCATCCCCACTCCCGGCGGCAGCCTGCCCGCGGCACTGCAGGCGCACATCCCCGGGACCGTCCATCCCGGCCACGAGGTCGGGCTCGGCTTCGTCGATCCGGCCGGCAAGACCACAGGTCGCCTGCTGCCTACCGGGCAGGCGCGCTCCACGCTGCAGATCGATGGTCGCGGATTCCCGGTCACCCTCATCGACGCCGGCGCACCGGCGGTCTTCCTGCCCGCGGCCGCGGTGGAACTGGCCGAGGTGGCGCACAAGGACTGGAGCGATGCCGTCGGTCCGATGCTCGGCACGCTCGATGCGCTGCGCCGCGCAGCAGCGGTGGCGATGGGCATGGCCGAGAGTCCCGGGCAGGCCGAGCGCGCAGTGCCCAAACTGGGGATCGTCGGACCGCCGCGCCACGAGGACGCCGATCTCGAAGTGCTCATGCTTTCCATGGGGGCGCCCCACCCGGCGATGCCCATCACCGGTGGCGTGGCCGTCACCACCGCTGCCTTCACCCCGGGGACGTTCCCGCATGAGCTCGCCCGAGACGCCACCTCAGGCTCCGTGGCCCCGGACGGTGTGCGCAAGCTGCGGCTGGCCACCCCGGCAGGCGGCATCGTGACGTTCTTCGACGAATCCGGGACTGATCTCGTCGTCGGCGCGGATCGGACGGCGCGACGGCTGGCCACCTCGACCCTCTACCTGCCCGACAGCTTATGACGACTCACGGCAGCGAGCAGCTGATCGACGTGACTGACAAGACCCACTTCTCACGCAGCGACGTCTGGAGGACGCCATGACTCGTGACACCACCGGCCCCAGCGCCACGGCAGGGTTCAACCGCCGCCGGTTTCTGATGGGCAGCGCCCTGGGCGGCGCAGCGGCCCTGCTCTCGGCCTGCGCACCGCCGCAGGCATCCTTCAACCCCTCCGGTGCGGGGATCACCGACGTCGTCGTCCCCTACGCCACTGGGGGCGGCACCGATACCTGGGCGCGGTTCATCACTCCTTATGTGGCCGATGTGCTCGAGGGTGTGGACCGCTATCAGGTGGAGAACATCACCGGCGGCGAGTCCGTCACCGGCACGAACGCCTACGTGGATTCCGGAGTCGACGACGGCCGGTACCTTCTTGTCAGCTCCGCGACCACCTATTTCAACGGGATCTTCGGTCAGAACAACGTGCGCTATGACTTCACCGAGATGGTCCCGCTGATCCTGCACGGCACCGGGGCGGTGATGTATTCCAACGATGACAGCGGTATCACCTCGATGGAAGATCTGCTCAACCGCGGCAAGGACGCCAACTTCGGCGGAATCTCGGCGGCGGGTCTGGACCTGATCCCCGTCTTGGCCATCAAGGTCCTCGGTGGAGAGATCGGCAGTGTCTTCGGGTTCGAGGGCAACGGCCCGATCCGCCTCGCCCTGGCCCGCGGAGAGGTCGACGTGGCGTTCGACACCACCTCGACATACCTGGGTCAGATCTCCTCGGACGTCGAATCCGGTGACGCCCACCCGCTGTTCTCGGTCGGCATTCGCGATGACAACGGTGAGGTGGTCCGTGATCCGGCGATGCCGGAGATTCCCACGCTGGAGGAGATCCACCGTGATCTGCACGGCACTGATCCCGAAGGGCCGGCCTACGAGGCGTATCAGGCCTTCGTCACCTCAGGCTTCTACTACCAGAAGGGACTGTGGTCGAACGCCGGCACCTCAGAGGACCTTGTCGATCTATACGCCGAGGCGGTCGAGACGCTCAACGCCGACGAGCAGTTCCTCGACGAGGCCGCCGGGGCCCTGGGCGGCTATGAGCTCATGCCCGGACGGGGCAACGGCGAGATCTTCCGCGAGTCGCTGATGATCAGCGACGAGACCCTGGCATTCACCCGCCGCTTCCTGACCGAAGAGCACGGCGCTGCTCTCGACTGACCGGAGGACTACCTCATGCTTGACGCTGCAAGCCAGGCACTGGCGAGCTTCGCCGACCCCTCGATGCTGCTCTTCCTCGGAATCGGGGTCCTCGTCGGCCTGATCGTCGGAGTGCTCCCCGGCCTCGGCGGGACCGGCGCGGTGGCGGTGCTGCTGCCCTTCGTCTTCGTACTGGAACCGAACCAGGCCGTGGCCATGATCATCGGCGCGGTGGCCGTGGTGCACACCTCAGATGTCATCACCTCCGTGGTCCTGGGGATACCGGGCTCCGCCTCGGCGGCGGTCTTCCTCCTCGACGGCCATGAGATGGCCAAAGAGGGCAAAGGCGGACGCGCGCTCTCCGCGAGCTTCATCAGCTCCACCATCGGCGGCCTCATCGGAATCGTCGCGCTGACCCTGGTGGTGCCGGTGGCACGGCCGGTGGTCACTGCCTTCGGCTCACCCGAGATCTTCATGCTGATCCTGCTGGGCATCTTCCTCACCGCCCTGCTCTCCAAGGGGAACATGGTCAAGGGCCTGCTCATCGCCGTCTTCGGCTTGGCTCTGGGCATGATCGGCATCTCGCCGGTCTCGGCCGAATACCGCTACACCTTCGGCTCCGAGTTCCTGATGGAGGGTGTGGGGCTGGTCGCGGTGGCCCTGGGAATCTTCGGCGTGGCCGAGATCATCCACTTGGTTGCCCACCGTGCGGCCGTCTCGGACCAGAGCATCTCCCTGGGCGGCGGCTGGGCCCAAGGCGCCCGGGACGTGCTGCGTTATAAGGGGGATGTGCTGCGCGGCTCCGCCGTCGGTGTCGGCACCGGCATCCTGCCCGGCGTGGGGGCTACAGCGGGAGCCTGGCTGGCCTACGGGCAGGCCCAGGCGATCGGCGGCCGCAAACCCGGTGCGCGATTCGGCAAGGGCGATCCTCGCGGGGTCATCGCCCCTTCGGCCTCCAGCAACGGCATCGAGTCCGGTGCTCTGATCCCGACCCTGCTCTTCGGGGTCCCGGGAGCCGCGCCGTTCGCCCTGCTGCTGGGCGTGCTGCTGATCTTCGGCATCCAGCCAGGCCCTGAACTGATCGAGCAGGAACTCGATCTCGTCTACTTCATCGTCTGGTCCTTCGCGATCGCCAGCCTCGTCGGTGCGGTCCTGGCCTTCTTCATGGCGCGGCCGCTGACCAAGCTCAGCTTCATCCGCTTCCCGGTATTGGCCGCTGCACTGGTGCCGCTGCTGTTCATGAGCGGCTTCCAAGAGCCGCTGAACCTCAATGTCTTCTACGTGATGCTGCTGCTCGGTGGAGTGGGCTGGGTCTGCAAGATCACCAGCATCCCGCGGGCGCCGTTCCTCATCGCCTATGTGCTGGCCATTCCGCTGGAGCGCTACTACTTCATCACCGTCTCGGCCTTCGATCCCGGTGAGTGGATGACCCGGCCGTTCGTGGTGGCAGTTGCGGCGCTGCTGATCATCGCCGTGGGGTGGACGCTGTACAAGAGGTTCCGTGCACGTTCGGTCCGTTACGCAGAGCTGAACAAGGACGTCACCGTCGATGACGTCGAGTCACTGAAGGTTCCCCCGTTCGTCGGTGTGGCCACCAGCGGACTGATGCTCCTCTTCTTCCTCGTGGGTCTCATCATGGCCTTCGACTTCTCCGAGACCGGACGGCTGTTCCCCTTCATCGTCGGCGGTGCCGGGGTGCTGCTGGGGCTGCTGTCCCTGGTCGGCGATCTCCGCGAGGTCCGCAGTGCCGGCGGCTTGGGCCGCGTGGAAGGGGAGTTCCGTCAGCAGGTCAAAGTGGTGGCGATCTCGGCACTGTGGCTCCTGGGATTCATCTGGGCGGTGTTCGCCATCGGGATGTATGCCGGAACGGCGGTGTTCTGTGTGATCTTCCTTCTGGTCGTCGCACAGATGAAGCCGCTGGCGACTCTGGTGTACACCGTCGCCATCGTCGGCACACTGTACATGTTGGCGAGCTTCGCCGAACTCGTCCCTCCTGTGGGCTGGCTCTTCTGAGAGAGGGCGCGTGCTGCCGAGGGGAGGTGGATCGGGGACGATAGACTCGCCGCACCACAGAAACCCGTCGGCACGCGGCGGGGTGAAGGAAGGACGGAGTCGACGTGACGATTCTGGAGACGATCCGATCCCCGCAGGATCTCACCCGCCTGAGCGAGGAGCAGCTGGAGCGCCTCACCGAGGAGATCCGTGAGTTCCTGATCGCCAATGTCTCGAAGACCGGCGGACACCTGGGGCCGAATCTGGGTGTGGTGGAGCTGACCCTGGCGATCCATCGGGTCTTCGACTCTCCCCGCGATTCGATCATCTTCGACACCGGGCACCAGTGCTATATCCATAAGCTGGTCACCGGGCGTCAGGACTTCACCACGCTGCGGCAGCAGGGTGGGCTCTCCGGATACCCGGAGCGCGCCGAGTCCGTCCATGACATCGTCGAGTCCTCCCATGCCTCGAGCTCATTGTCCTGGGCCGACGGCATCTCCAAGGCCCGCGCACTCTCCGGCGAGTCGGACCGCTCCGTGGTGGCGGTCATCGGCGACGGCGCCCTGACCGGGGGCATGGCCTGGGAGGCGTTGAACAACATCGCTGCGGACAAGGACCGGCGAGTCGTCATCGTGGTCAATGACAACGGCCGCTCCTATGCGCCGACGGTCGGGGGATTGGCCGAGCAGCTCAACGGCCTGCGGCGCACCTTCCTGGACAAGGTCCGCACCCACCGCATCTACGAACAGGCCGTCACCGACACTAAACGCCGCCTGCAGGATGGCGGAGCGGTCTCTCGGATGGTCTACCGCGGGCTGCACGCGGCGAAGAAGGGGGCCAAGGACTTCTGGGCGCCGCAGGGTCTCTTCGAGGACCTGGGGATGAAGTACATCGGCCCCGTGGACGGCCACGATCAGCGCTCTGTGGAGGAGGCCCTGGCTGATGCGCGGAACTTCGGCGGCCCCGTCATCGTCCATGCGCTGACCGAGAAGGGCCGCGGATACGCCCCGGCACGGGCTGATGAGAACGACCAGTTCCATGCCGTCGGCGTGATCGACCCGGAGACCGGTGAACCGGTCAGCCGGGGCGGGGCACGGTCCTGGACCTCAGTCTTCGAGGAGGAGATCACCTCGATCGCCGAGGAGCGTGAGGACATCGTGGCGATCACCGGGGCGATGACGATTCCGGTGGGGCTGCGCAGCTTGGCTGCCTCGTATCCGGACCGCGTCTTCGACGTCGGCATCGCCGAGCAGCACGCCCTCACCTCGGCCGCTGGACTGGCCTACGGTGGGATGCACCCGGTGGTGGCGGTCTATGCGACCTTCCTCAACCGTGCCTTCGATCAGCTGCTGATGGATGTGGCGCTGCATCGGGCCGGGGTGACTGTGGTTCTGGACCGGGCCGGTGTCACCGGCCCGGATGGCCCCAGCCACCACGGCATGTGGGATCTCTCTCTGCTGCAGATCGTGCCGGGGCTGCAGATCGCCGCACCGCGGGATTCCTCCCGCTTGCGCGAGGAGCTGCGTGAGGCCGTGGGTGTCGACGACGCCCCGACAGTGGTCAGGTTCTCCAAGGGTGCGGTCAACGGAGAGATCGAGGCTGTGGAACGCCTCGACGACGGCGTCGATGTGCTGTGGGCTTCGGCTGATGCCAGCCAGGCTGCGCGTCGCTATGAGAACGACGTGCTCATCGTCTCGGTCGGGACGATGGGGGAGCTGTCTCTGGACGTCGCGCGACGGTTGGCTGACCAGGGGATCAGCGCCACGGTGGTAGACCCCCGTTGGGTGCTGCCGGTGCCGGACTCCGTGGTCTCTCTGGCGGCACGGCATCGCATCGTGGTCTGTGTGGAGGACGGAGTGCGCGCCGGTGGGGTCGGCTCGCGGATCCGCCAGACGATGCGCGAAGCCGGTGTGGACACCGCGCTGAACGAGGTCGGGCTGCCGGTCGAGTTCCTCGCCCACGGCAGCCGGACAGAAGTCTTGGAGCGTGTGGGGATGACCGCCCAGCAGATCGCTCAGGATACCGTCGGTCAGGTCCTCGGGACGAAGGTGCCCTTCGCCCGTCCGCTGCCCGGGGAGGCCCTGCCGGCCGGAGAGATCCCCGAATTCGACGGAGACCACCACCGAGACCACCACAGCAGCTGAGCCCATCCGCCCGGGCTTACCCGCTTCCCGGACCTATCCGCCGGGACCTATCCGATGAGGCCTCTCTGGTGGGGTCTCCCCGAAGAGGAGTGTGAGACGGCCATGATCACTGTCTTCCGCCGCGACCCTGAACAGGGCTGGAGCTACCGCGAAGCCTGGTACGACGAGACTGACCGGGAGTTCGTCGTCCACCACGGCATCGTTGGCACCAACGGTCAGGTCACGGCCGAACCGGCCCACGCCGAAGAAGCCCGTGCACTGATGGAGGGCTTCGAGGCGCAGTGCCGTGAGGACGGCTTCAGCACACCGGATGAGGAACAGCTGCACAGGGTGGCAGTCATGCTCCCGCTGCGCACCGCAGAGCCGAGCGCCTCAGAGCGCCGCAATGCTGACCAGGTGCATCGCGCCGTGCTGGTGGGCTTGGCATGGAAAGGCCTGGGAGCGCTCTCAGACCCGCAGGTGCAGCCCCTCGACACCGGAGGACACGCACTGGTGATGACGGCACGCACAGTGCACCGCCGCAAAGCCCGTGAAGCCGTCCACGCTGCGGTGAAGAGCACAGACGTGCCGCCGTCGAAGGTCAGCATCAACGTCTCCTGAGAGTTCAGGGCGCCTGCACTGCTCAGACCAGGACCTCGACCGAGCCGCCCTGAATCCGGGCCTGGAACCGGGTCAGCGGCTCCCGGGCAGGGCCCGCCTCGGCGTCGCCGGAGTCCAGCGCGAAGACCGAACCGTGGCACGGGCAGTAGTAGCGTTCCTGTTCGGCCTCCACCCGGCATCCCTCATGCGTGCAGACCGCCTCGAAGGCGTGGACCTCATCATCAGCCGCGCGATGCAGCACCAGGAGATATCCAGCCACCTCAGCGTCTGCCGTACTGCCCACCGGCAGGTCTTCGGCAGAGGAGGCCGCCTGCCAGTCGGAGCCCTCGTGGACCGCCTCAGCGCCGTCGTCCTGCTCATCCGAGCAGCCGGTCAGAGTCCCGACGGCGCCGAAGGCTGCCGCGCCGAGCCCTGCGGTGCCATAGGCACCGGAACGCAGGAATGCTCGACGCGGGCAGCCGGACGCGCCCGGTACGGCTGTCGCATCAGCCATGGTCAGTGGAAGGTCCGGCCCTTGACGCGCTGGCTGGCCCCCACCTGGTCCAGGTACGGGGTGATGCCGCCACGGTGCATCGGCCACCCGGTACCGAGGATCAGGCACAGGTCGATGTCCTTGGCGGAGGCCACCACGCCCTCATCCAGCATGAGGCCGATCTCCTCGGCCAGAGCATCCTGGACCCGGGTCAGCAGCTGATCCCGAGTCAGCTGCTGACTGCCCTGGTTCAGCAGCGCCCTCGTGGAGTCCGCGATGCTGGGGCGGCCGTCCGCGTCGACGCTCCAGATCTCGGTGACCCCGGCGTCGATGAGGGCCTGCAGGTTCTCTGAGACGTAGAAGCGCTCTCCGAAGGATCGGTTGAGCGATTCGGTGACGTGATGAGCCACCGGGATCCCCACCATCGCCAGCAGGGTGAACGGGCTCATCGGCAGCCCGATGGGCCGCAGCGCGGTGTCGGCGGTCTCGGCGTCGGTGCCCTCATCGAAGGCTCGCTGGATCTCACCCATCAGCCGCAGCAGGATCCGGTTGACGACGAACGCGGTGGAATCCTTGGTCAGCACCGGGGTCTTGCGCAGCTTCGCGGCGAGATCGAAGGCCGTGGCGATCGCCTCATCGGTGGAGCTCGGTGTCCGGGCGATCTCGATCAGGGGCATGACCGCCACAGGGTTGAAGAAGTGGAAGCCGATGACACGCTCCGGATGCTCCAGATCCGCGGCCATCTCAGTCACGGACAAGGAGGAGGTGTTCGTCGCCAGGATCGTCTCAGCCGGAACGATGCGCTCCAGCTCGGCGAAGACCTGCTTCTTCACCCCGATCTCCTCGAAGACCGCCTCGATGACGAAATCGGCATCGGCGTAGACCGACTTATCGGTGGAACCGGTGACCAGACCGGCCAGAGCCTCGGCCTGATCGGGGCTGAGGCGTCCCTTCGAGGCCAGCTTCTGCGCCTGGGACCTGATGTACTCCAACCCCTTGTCCACACGGGCCTGGTCCAGATCCGAGATGACGACCGGCACCTGCAGGTGCTGGGCGAAGACCATCGCCAGCTGAGCAGCCATGAGCCCCGCGCCGACGACGCCGACCTTGGTGATCTGCCGGGGTGCCGCCTCCGGCACTCCGGCAGGCCGCTTGGCACGGCGCTGGACCAGGTCGAGGAAGGCATAGATGGTGTTGGAGAACTCATCGGTGAGCATGAGGTCCGCCAGGGCCTCACATTCGGCCTGCCGTTCAGCTTCACGGTCACGATCGCGGCCTGCGGCGAACTCTTCGAGGGCCCGCAGCGGAGCCGGGGCCGACTCGCCGGTCTTGGCCGCGACAGTGGCTCGGGCCGAGTCCAGTGCCCGTTGCCAGGCCGCATCACCGGTGTCACAGGCGCGGTGGGCCTGCAGCTGTTCCAGCGTCTGGGCCTCGCCCCGAACCACGGCGGAGGCGAAGGCCAGAGAATCGGTCTCGAAGGTCTCAGCAGCGCACTGCGCATCGGCGATCCCGAGATCATAGGCCTCACCGCCGCTGAGCGTGCGGTTGTTGTTCAGGGCATTGTGGAAGATCACCTGAGCCGCGGCCTCAGGCCCGATCATCTGTGGCAGCCGCCAGATGCCACCCCACCCGGGGATGAGCCCGAGGTAGGCCTCCGGCAGCCCCAGCCTTCGCGCACCGGCGGAGACGGTGCGGTACTGTGCGGCCAATGCGATCTCCAGCCCGCCGCCCAAAGCGGTGCCGTTGATGAAGGCGAAGCTCGGGACGGGGAAGTCCTCCAGCAGGTCATAGGCGCGGTGCCCCAGCTCGGCCATCATCCGGGCCTGCTCGGGGGTCTGCAGGCTCTCGACACCGGAGAGGTCGGCTCCGGCCACGAGGAACCCGGGCTTACCGGTGACGCCGAGGGCGACGATCTCACCGGACTCGGCCCGGGGCAGCTGGGCGGCGATCGTCTCGCCGAGCTCCAGCAGGGAGCGCGCCCCCAAGGTTGTGGGGCGCCGGGGGTCATCGTTGTCGAGTCGGATCAGTGCCATCGTGCCGGCTCCGTCGGGGAGCTCGACATCTTCGAGGCGGCTGTGGGTGACCACTTCGGCGGTGAAGCTCTCCGCGAAGTCGCGGAATCGGCTGAAGTTGGCGGCGTCGGCGGAGATCTTCCGGGGCGTCTGAGTCATGAGGTGTCCTCCCAAGGGGGCGAAAGGTCGTGCAGTGCGTCGCAGATCACATGCTACCGGCGGGTAGTCTCTCGTGCCACAGGCGCCGTCACAGCTCTTCCAGCGGGTCTGGATCCAGTAAGGCGACGGTGACGACAGCCGCCGTCTGCTGGATCTGCCAGGGTCGTGCTCCCAGCTCCCGCAGGAATGTGGAGACGGTCTCCAGGTCCACCGGTTCCGGCGGGGACCAGCACAGCTGCTTCAGCACAGCCGGCACCAGGAGCGTCTCGGCCATCACCTGCAGCTCGTCGGCTCGGTACGCCAGACGTTCCCGGGCTGTGCGGTATCTGCGGAACGCCAGGGGTGCGCGGTCCCGCCAGGTCCGTGGAGCGGGCGGTCCGGTGCTGGTGCGCCGCTGCAGTGAGGGCGGATCCTCGCTGTGGGCGCCGTCGTGGAGGGCGCGCAGCCACCGGGGAGCCTCTCGCCGAGCACCCCGGCCGTGGAAGCCCTCGACGGCAAGCAGCTGCGGCACAGTGCGCGGCATCGCACGCGCGGCGGCGACCAGCGCGGAATCCGGGAGGATCCGGCCCGGCGCCACATCCTTGCGCTCGGCGAGATCCTCCCGCGCGTTCCAGATCTCCCGGAGCGCGCCGAGTGCTCGCGGGCTCTTCAGCCGGTTGATCCCCGAGGTCTTCCGCCACCGCTCAGCTCGTGGGGCGCTGGCCGGACGCTCAGTGCGCAGATGCTCGAACTCCTCGGCCGCCCACTGACTCTTGCCCTGCTCGTCGAGCAGGGAGATCAGCCGTTCGCGCAGTTCGATGAGCAGTTCGACGTCCAAGGCGGCATAGCGCAGCCAATCGGCCGGAAGCGGACGGGTGGACCAGTCTGCCGCCGAATGTTCTTTGGCCAGCCGCACCCCCAGCAGTGATTCCACGATGGCGCCGAGCCCGACCTTCGGCAGACCGCAGAGCCGGGAGGCGAGTTCGGTGTCGAAGAGCGCATGCGGGTGCATCCCCAGCTCAGCCAGGCAGGGGAGGTCCTGTGTGGCGGCGTGGAGGATCCACTCGGTGCCCTCCAGCGCGTGCTGCAGGGGAAGCAATGAGTCGAAGGGCTCGGGGTCCACCAGCCAGAGACCGGAGCCCTCCCGTTTGAGCTGGACCAGGAAGGCGCGCTGGCCGTAACGGAATCCGGAGGCGCGTTCGGCATCGACGGCGACTGGGCCGGTGCCGTGGGACAGCGCTTCGGCGCAGCGCTGCAGCCCGCGCGGCTCATCGACGACGAACGGCACCCCGTCTTCGGGTTCGGTCATCAGCGGGGGGCGGTCTGGGGTGTCCATGACCTCGTCGTGCGGGGTATGGCTGCTCTGGTGATCTCGGGGCGTCATGCGGGAAAGGGCTCAGCTCCTGCGCAGTGTCGGCATGGCCACGACGCCGTCGGGAAGCGCCGGGAGTCCTGCGAATGAGCAGACCATATCGGACCAGGCCTCGACATGGGTGTCCAGGCCGCCGTCACCGGGGGTCCACGAGGCACGCAGCTCGACGGTGTTGGAGGCTTCGCGGTCGGCGAGCTCGCCGAAGCTCTCCGAGAGGATGCGGGTGGCGGTGCCCCCGGCGCGGCGATGCTGCACACCGTACTGGGAGAGTGAATCCGCCAGCCAGGTCCAGGCCACGGAGGCCAGCAGCGGGTCATTGCTCATCTCGGTATCGAGTTCGGCCCGGATGTAGATCACCACCCGTGAGGTCCCGTCCCAGGCGGCCTGACCGGCGGGATCATGCAGCAGGATGAACCGCCCGGCGGCGAGCTGCTCAGCGTCCTCGTCCGCGGGAGCCGGTGATGACGTACCCAGGCTGGAGACCGCGCCGGTGGTGCCTCCGGTGACACGC
This sequence comes from Nesterenkonia aerolata, assembly GCF_031470965.1. Lineage (NCBI taxonomy): Bacteria > Bacillati > Actinomycetota > Actinomycetes > Micrococcales > Micrococcaceae > Nesterenkonia > Nesterenkonia aerolata. The sequence continues at coordinate 38,762 of NZ_JAVKGR010000005.1, forward strand.
TGGCCGGGGCTGGATTCGGTGACCTCGGCACGCAGCGCGACGGCGTAGGGAGCGAGCTTGCGCGGTGCGGGGATCTCAGCGATGGCGGCTTCCGGCCGCGGGGTGGCGCGGCGGATCTCACCGAGGGCATCACGGAAGGCACCCGGGAGCTCATCGATGCTGGGGGAGCTCTCCCGGCGAGGGGCCGCAGCACGCAGCGCGCCGGTTCCGAGCGGGCCGAAGAACGTCACCTGACCAGACTATGGATCAGCGGCACCGGGCCGGTGCAGGCGCGCCGTCATCGGCCCGGTACCGAGGCGCCGTTGTGTGCCAGCGCAGGCACGCTCGGTTGGACACAGCGCGGGCTGTTGAGTCTGGGGTGTCAGATCTCAGCGATGTCCGTCAGCTGTGCTGAGCGCGCACGGTCGAGCAGATCATCGATCTGTTCATCAGTGGTCTCGAAGGAGCACATCAGACGCAGCACCTGGTGACCGTCGGGCGAATGCTCCCAGGTATGGCAGATGTACCGCGAGCGGATCGCTGCGGCGACCTCGTCGAACACCTCGACGAACACGGCGTTGACCTGCGGCTCCCGGACGGTGCGGACTCCAGGGCAGGCATCAAGCCCGGCGGCAAGACGCCGGGCCTGCCGGTTGGCGGCCTCGGCATTGCGGCGCCAGAGGTCAGTGCCGAACATACCCAGCAGCTGCGCGGAGAGGAAGCGCTGCTTCGAGGCCAGCTGCATGGAGCCCTTGCGGATATAGTCCACGCCCGGCACACGGTCCGGCTCCAGGACGACCACGGCCTCAGCTCCCAGTGCGCCGTTCTTCGTCGCACCCAGGCTGAGCACGTCGACGCCGACGTCGCGGACTGCGGTGCCGAGATCGACGTCCAGGGCGACGGCGGCGTTGGCCAGCCGCGAGCCGTCCATGTGGACGGCGAGCCCCGCGGCGTGAGCGGTCTCCGCGACAGCGGCGACCTGCTCCAGCGGGTAGACCGCACCCTGCTCTGTGGCCTGGGTGAGGGTGACGACAGTGGGTTGAGCGGCGTGGACGAAGCCCTGGTGGTGGAGCTCGGCAGTGATGTCCGCCGGTGTGAGCAGATCTGTGGGACGGGCCAGCAGCTTCAGCCCGCCGACCTTCTCCGGGGCGCCTCCCTCGTCGTGGTGGATATGCGCGGAGCGGGTGCAGATCACCGCACCCCAGCGAGGTGAGGCGGCCTGCAATGAGATGACATTGGCGCCGGTGCCGTTGAAGACTGGCAGCACTTCAGCCCGGGGCCCGAAATGACTGCGCATCACCTCGGTCAGCTCGGCGCTGACGGTGTCATCGCCGTAGGGCGCCGCAGGCCCGGAAGCATTGACGGACAGCGCCTCGAGGATCTCCTGGCTGACCCCGGCGACGTTGTCCGAGGCGAAGGCCGGATCATAGGGCGGCTTATTCGGAGAGTCAGGCATCGGGCTGTTCCTCAGCGAAACGCATGGACAGCGAGTTGATGCAGTAGCGGCGGTCCGTCGGGGTGTCGAAGCCCTCGCCGAGGAAGACGTGCCCCAAGTGGGAGTCGCAGGAGGCGCAGCGGACCTCCACTCGTTCCATCCCCAAAGAGTCATCACGCAGGTAGCGCACGCGGTCACCGGCGGCAGGCTGATAGAAGCTGGGCCAGCCGCACCGCGAGTCGAACTTCTCCCGCGAGGTGAACAGCTCCGCTCCGCAGGCCCGGCAGCTGTAGACGCCTGCGGCATGGTTGTCCCAGTATTCGCCGGTGTAGGCGCGTTCGGTGCCGCCGCGGCGCAGCACCTCGAACTCCTCGGGACTCAGCCGTTGCCTCCACTGCTCCTCGGAGAGCCGGTGGTCATCTGCCAGGGGACTCGGATCAGTCATGGCCTTCTCCTCGGGGACGGCGTCAGGCGGGGATATCTACTCTCTCACTCGAGCAGTCCGGGCTGCCAGGCATCAGGTGAGGGTTTCGCCGAGGGCCGCAAAGACGAACGGGACGAAGGACATCAGGAGAAGAACATCAGGAGAAGAACATCGGGAAGAGAGTCGAGAGAAGAGAACTGACGGCAGAGGGCCGACGGAAGAGAGTTCGGGAGAACAGGGACGGGCAGGATCCTGTGGCGGACCAGTAGGCTGGTCTCGGCCGCAGACATCGTCTGTCCTCGAGCTCGGAGGTTCCCCGATATGCCCGTGCGCCCCACTCCGGACCCCTGGTATGCCGCCCTGTGCCGCCGTGGCTGGGAGAGCGTGGCATCCGGCGCCCATGCTACCGGTGAGCTGCTCAGTGGGGCGGGGGAGAGGCTGCGCAGGAAGTTTGGCCCTGAACCTGAGCCCCGGACGCCGTGGGTCCGGGCCAGCACGCTGGGGGTCGGAGCTGGAGTCCTCGGCGGCACTGTGCTGTCTGCGATGGCAGGGTATTTCGCTCGGATGGTGGTGACACCGGTGCGGATCCACCCCGAGGATATGCCGATCCTGGCGGTGGTGCGTGGCTCAGGCGGCGATGAGATCATCCTTCCCGCGACAGAGGAGACAGTGGTCGAAGGGACTTACGGGCTGTACTTCGACGGCGGTCGCGGTTTCGCGCGGATCGGCGCGATCACCAGTTTCGAACCCCGTGATGGGACGATCTCCCGGCGGGTGGAGCGCGTCGTCGACGGCGATCTGCGCCGAGCCGTGCGCGGGCAGTGGACGTCAGTGGCGCATCGGACACCGCAGGAGGCCGGGTTCGAGGCTGAGGATATTGTGCTGCAGCTGCCGGGCGGACCGGCCCCGGCCTGGTATGTGCCCGCACGTGCTGCCGATGGCCCGCTGGCGGATTCGGCGGTGTGGGCGATCATGGTCCACGGGCGCGGGGGACGACGCACTGAGGGCATCCGGGCGCTCAACGTCGCCGATCAGCTGGGGATCGACGCGCTGCTGATCTCCTACCGCAACGACGGCGAGGCCCCGGATGCCCCTGACGGCCGCTATGGTCTCGGCGTCACCGAATGGGAGGACGTCGAGGCCGCCGTGCAGTATGCCCTCGACCATGGGGCCGAGGACGTGCTGCTCTTCGGCTGGTCCATGGGCGGGGCGATCGCGCTGCAGACCGCAGACCGCTCCCGGCTCTCTCCGGCGATCCGCGGGCTGATCCTCACCGGGCCGGTGATCGACTGGATCGATGTCCTGGCCTATCAGGCCAAGGCGAACCGGATCCCGACCCTGGTGGGTCGGCTGGGCCGCTGGTACATCAGTAACCCGGCGGGCCGCATGGTTACCGGCTTGGGTGCACCGGTGGATCTGAAGGCGATGAACTGGATCGCCCGGTCGGATCAGCTGCATGTGCGCACACTCATCCTGCACAGCGTCGATGACCATGTGGTGCCTTACGGGCCGTCTCGGGATCTGGCCCAGCGCAACGAGCTGGTCAGCTTTGCCCCGTTCACCGATGCCCGGCATATCAAGGAGCACAACTACGCACCGCAGCGTTGGGAGCGCAAAGTGCGTCAGTGGGTGACGGAGCTGTTCGGGAAGACCCCGGCCCACATGTCCGAGGATCAGCGACATCGGGGCAGTGCGGCGGGCCGCTGCTAGTCTCGATCAACGCCAGGCGTGCCGCAGGCACACCCCAAAGCGCATTGACGGATGCACGCGTCAGGCTGTGTCTATCAGCTCTCGGCGGTCTCCAGGTGGCGCCGGACATTGGCCTTCACCCGGGCGAGCATGGCGGACATCCCACGCAGCCGCAGCGGGGTGATGGCCTTCTTCAGGCCGAGACGATCGGCGACGTCGTCGGGTGTGGCCAGGATCTCCTCGTAGCTGAGCCCGCTGAGGCCTTGGTAGAGGATCGAGGCGAAGCCGCGGGTCGTCGGCGCCTCCGGCGGGGCGGCGAAGATCAGCTGCGCGGTGCGGTGGGTGTCATCGAAGTCCAGGGCGAGGAACAGCGGCGTCTGGCATTCGACGACCTGTTCCATCTCATCAAGTCGATCGGCGTATTCGGCCGGGGGCTCGGGCAGTTCACGGGAGAGTTCCAGCAGCAGCTCGAGCTTGTCGCGGTCGGAGACGGCGAGGAACTCCTCGACGATCTCTTCGAGTGCGGGCGGCATCGTCTGGGCGGTGGGGGATTCGGCAGATGTCATATCGTGATCCAGCCTAACGCGGATGGGCCGGGGAACCCGCGGAGGGTTCCCCGGCCCATCATTACGGTGCCATAGGGGCTGACCAGTGCCGCTGTGCGGCAGCGATCAGCGTGCCGGGGCCTCGCCCGGCTCTTCTCCGAGGGTGATCGGCACGCCGACCACATTGCCCCACTCGGTCCAGGAGCCGTCGTAGTTGCGCACGCTCTCATAGCCCAGCAGGTGCTTGAGCACGAACCAGGTGTGCGAGGAGCGCTCTCCGATGCGGCAGTAGGCGATGACGTCATCGGCGGTGCCCAGGCCTGCGCCGTCGCGGTAGATCGCCTCGAGCTCCTCGCGGGAGCGGAAGGTGCCGTCCTCGTTGGCCGCCTTGGCCCAGGGCACGGAGGCTGCAGTGGGGATGTGGCCGCCGCGCAGTGCGCCCTCTTCCTCGTAGCCCTCCATGTGGGTCTTCTCGCCGGTGTACTCCAGCGGGGAGCGCACATCGACCAGCGGGCGGCCGAAGTGGCCCATCACGTCCTGGAGGAAGGCGCGCTCGGCGGAGTCGTCACGGGTGACGGCGGGGTAGTCGGCCGGGGTGATGTCAGGGCGGTCCGTGGTGAACTCACGGCCCTCTTCGGCCCATTTCTGCCGGCCTCCGTCCATCAGACGGACATCCTCGTGACCGAAGAGTGTGAAGACCCACAGGGCGTAGGCGGCCCACCAGTTCGACTTATCGCCGTAGAAGACCACGGTGGTGTCCCGGGAGATCCCCTTCGAGGAGGCGAAGGCGGCGAACCCTTCGGCGTCGATGAAGTCACGGGTCACCGGGTCATTGAGCTCCGTGTGCCAGTCGACTTTGACCGCGCCGGGGATGTGGCCCGTCTCGTAGAGGAGCACATCCTCGTTGGATTCGACGAGGACCACGCCGGCGTCGTCCTTGTGTTCGGCCACCCACGCCGTGGAGACGAGCTTCTCAGGGTGGGCGTACTGGGAGAGGTCCTTCTCAGCGGACTGTCCAGAGGCAGTGAACGCAGCAGACATAGGATGACGGCCTTTCTTTTCGGTGCCGATCGTCTCAGGTACTCCACTTGGCATCGTATCGGCCAGCCGCAGGGTCCTGACACTCGTCGTCATCTGCGGACATACCGCCGGTAGAGTGTGCAGTGGCCCGCAGCTGGCCGGTTGAGACACGGTGAATTCCGCGGATCGCCCCCTCTACGCCACCCTTATATATACGTACATATATACGCCGCCCCTACACATATCGGAGATCGAGGTCTGAGATGACGTCTACCGTCGCCCCGCTGAGCAGCCGCCATCCCAAAGTCGGGGTGGGGGAGCTGTTGGAGGGTCTGCGCCCGTCCTTCCGTTTCGCCGAAGTCTCCTTCGATTCCTATATCCCGGATGACAATCACCCTTCGCAGGCAGAAGCGGTGCGACGGCTGCGTGGATTCTCCGAGTCCGTCGGAAAGTCCTCTGCCGGCGGCGGACTGCTGGGACGGCTCTTCGGCGGTCGGGGTGGAAAATCGCAGGCTCCCAGCGGGATCTACCTCGACGGCGGTTTCGGCGTGGGCAAGACCCACCTGCTGGCCTCGCTCTACCATGCTTCACCGGGGCAGCGGGCCTTCGGCACCTTCGTGGAGTACACGAACTTGGTCGGTGCGCTGTCTTTCCGCCGGACGGTGGACGTCCTCTCGGAGTATTCGCTGGTCTGCATCGATGAGTTCGAGCTCGATGATCCCGGGGACACAGTGCTGATGTCACGGCTGATGCGCGAGCTCGCCGATGCCGGGGTCAAGCTCGCGGCCACGTCCAATACGCTTCCCGGTTCTCTGGGGGACGGGCGGTTCGCCGCTCAGGACTTCAAGCGTGAGATCCAGGTGCTGGCCGATCAGTTCGAGACGGTGCGGGTCGACGGCGAGGATTACCGGCATCGCGGACTGCCTGAGGCTCCGGCGCCGATGGCCGCTGAGGAGTTGGAGGGTTTCGCGGCCGAGACCTTCCCGCAGGCGCAGATCGTGGTGGACGATTTCGAGTCCCTCACCGAGCATCTGACCCAGGTTCACCCGAGCCGGTACCGGCAGCTCATCGAAGGTGTGGACGTGCTGGTCCTCAAAGGTGTCGAGACCATCGAGGCTCAGTCGGTGGCGCTGCGGTTCGTCGTGCTGGCGGACCGGCTCTACGACCAGAACGTCATGGTGCTGGCCTCCGGACGGCCGTTCGACGAGCTGTTCACCGAGGAGATGATGTCTGGCGGTTATATGAAGAAATACCACCGGGCAGTCTCGCGGCTCACAGCTCTGGCACGCGCCGGGCAGATGGGGGAGTCGGCGTTGTGACGGCCGAGCCTCGATGACGTGCCTCGTTCACCGGTTGTTCGGCCCCGGGCGGTCCGTCGCCACGGTCTCGGCAGCGCTCACGGCGTAGAATGAATATGGGCCGCAAACCGGCGACGACGCCGAGGTCGCCGCACGGGGAAGGGGCCGTTCCGGTGTGGAGCGCGCAGCGATCACTTCTGCATGACGTGCCTCCGGCCGGAGCCAGCGCACGGGGCGTCAGGGAGGAGCAGCGATGAAGGAATCGCTCGATGAGTCATGGTTCGATGTGGAGGACACCCCGCGGGAGAACCTGCGCGAGTTCATCGATCGTCTGCGCGAAGGCGGATATCAGGTGCTGGACGGGCACACCCCTGACCCGGATCTGATCGACCCGCAGGGCAACGCCGTGGAGACCTGGCAGGAGAACTATCCGTATGACGAGCGGTTGAGCCGTGACGTCTACGAGATCGAGAAGTACCACCTGCAGGTTGAGCTGCTGAAGTTCCAGTACTGGGCGGAGGACCACGGTCTCAAGCACGTGGTGGTATTCGAGGGCCGTGACGCCGCGGGCAAGGGCGGGACGATCAAACGCTTCACCGAGCACCTCAACCCCCGCACAGCGCGCGTGGTGGCACTGAACAAGCCCTCGGACCGTGAACGGGGCCAGTGGTACTTCCAGCGCTATATCGACCATCTGCCCACGGCCGGAGAGATGGTCCTGTTCGACCGCTCCTGGTACAACCGGGCCGGCGTGGAACGTGTCATGGGGTTCTGCTCCGATGAGGAGTACGAGATCTTCATGCGCCAGGCGCCGCAGTTCGAGCAGATGCTCGTCGACGCCGGGGTGCACCTGACGAAGTTCTGGTTCTCCGTCACCCAGAAGGAACAGCGCACACGCTTCGCCATCCGGCAGATCGACCCGGTCCGGCAGTGGAAGCTCTCACCCATGGACCTGGAATCCCTGGACCGGTGGGAGGACTACACCGAGGCGAAGGAACAGATGTTCCTGCGCACAGACACCGACCACGCCCCGTGGACGACGATCAAGTCCAACGACAAGAAGCGTGCCCGGCTCAACGCCATGCGCTACTTCCTCAGTCAGTTCGAGTACGAGGGCAAGGACCACGAGGTCGTCGCCGAGCCGGACCCGCTGATCGTCCAGCGCGGACGCGAGGCCGTCGGCGATTGACGGCGCACCGGCCCGAAGATCGCCGAGGGCGGGATCGAAGCGGCTAGGGTGGAGATGCTCGCCGCCCCCTCGCATCTAGGAGACTGTATGACCGCCGATATCGGAGTGACCGGCCTGGCCGTCATGGGCGCCAATCTGGCCCGCAACCTGGCCCGCAACGGGTACACGGTGGCTTTGCACAACCGGTCGGTCGCCAAGACTGATGCGCTGCTCGAAGCCCACGGTGAGGAGGGCCGTTTCGTCCGCACCGAGACCCTGGCGGAGCTGGTCCAGGCCCTGGAGCGCCCGCGACGGGTGCTGGTCATGGTCAAGGCCGGGGCGCCGGTGGATGCGGTGATCGAGGAGTTGGTGCCGCTGCTCGATGAGGGCGACATCATCATCGACGGCGGCAACTCCTTCTTCGAAGAGACCAGGCGCCGTGAGGAGTCGCTGCGCGGAGAAGGGATCCACTTCGTCGGCGTCGGGGTCTCCGGTGGTGAAGAGGGCGCACTCAACGGGCCTTCCATCATGCCCGGCGGTTCGCAGGAGTCGTATGAGTCCCTGGGCCCGATGCTCGAGCGCATCGCCGCGGACTTCCACGGCGAGCCGTGCTGTGCCTGGATCGGCACCGACGGCGCCGGGCACTACGTGAAGATGGTGCACAACGGCATCGAATACGCCGATATGCAGGTCATCGGTGAGGCCTACGACCTCATGCGCAGTGTGGCGGGCCTGGAGCCGGCGGCCCAGGCTGAGGTGTTCCGGGAATGGAACACCACGGACCTGGCCTCCTACCTGATCGAGATCACCTCAGAGGTCCTCGAACAGGAGGACGAGATCACCGGACGGCCGCTGGTGGACGTGATCGTCGACGCCGCCGGGCAGAAGGGCACCGGACGGTGGACGGCGATCTCAGCCCTCGAGGTCGGCTCCCCGGTCACCGCCATCGCCGAGTCGGTGTTCGCGCGCTCGATCTCCTCCCAGCAGCAGCTGCGCAGCCAGACCACGCAGGTCTTCAGCTCCGGCATCGACGAACACGCACCGACTCCCGACTACGGCCCGGAGTTCGTCGAGGACGTCCGCAAGGCGCTCTATGCCTCCAAGCTCGTCGCCTACGCCCAAGGTCTCGACATGCTCGTCGCAGCCGGCGAGGAGTTCGGCTGGGATCTGGATCTGCGCTCCATCGCTTCGCTGTGGCGGGCCGGATGCATCATCCGGGCTGATCTGCTGGACACCATCATGAAGGCCTATGACGTCCCGGCCTCACGGCGTCCGCAGAATCTCTTGCTGGCCCAGGACTTCACCGAGGCGATCAACGAGTGCCTGCCCGCCTGGCGCCGGGTGGTGGCGGCGGCCGCGACCCAGGGCGTCCCTGCTCCGGTGTTCAGCTCCTCGCTGGCCTATTACGACGGGCTGCGGCGGGACCGGCTGCCTGCCGCACTGACCCAGGGGCTGCGGGACTACTTCGGAGCCCACACCTACCGCCGCATCGATCAGGAGGGGACGTTCCACACGCTGTGGTCAGCTGACCGCAGCGAAGTCCAGCAGTGACCTCCCGTGAGAGACGTTGATGGTCCGGTGCTCCCCTCCGCGGAGGGGAGCACCGGACCATCAACGTGTTCTCACCCTGTCCGTCTCGGAAGCAGGCAGAATCAGGTGCCAGCTTCCTAAGAACGGGGTGTCCGCAGACCGGCCTCAGATGAACAGAGCGGGATCGAGCGCATACTCCGCCGGATCCACCGCCGGCTTGCGCTCCTTCTCACTGCGCTCCCGAGAGTGGGCTGGAATACCGGTGAGGATCGAATCCTCCGCCGCCGACTTCACCACCACAGCATTGGCCCCGACGGCTGAACCGGAGCCGATCTCCACCGGTCCCAGGACCTTGGCGCCGGCACCGACGACCACACCGTCACCGAGGGTGGGATGCCGCTTGACGGCCTCCAGAGAACGCCCGCCCAAGGTCACGCCCTGGTAGAGCATGACGTCGTCGCCGATCTCTGCGGTCTCACCGATGACCACACCCATGCCGTGGTCGATGAAGAACCGCCGGCCGATCTGCGCACCGGGGTGGATCTCGATGCCGGTCACGGACCGCGTCACCTGAGACAGTGCCCGGGCCGCCGTCTTGAAACGCTCATGGCGCCACAGACGGTGCGCCACCCGGTGGGACCAGATGGCATGAAGCCCGGAATACACCAGCGCGATCTCGGCGTCGCTGCGCGCAGCCGGATCGTGTTCTCTGGCGGAACGGATGTCCTCAAGGACAGTGTCGCGGAGGCGTTGGAGCAGGCCCACGGGATCGTCTCCTTCGTCAGGATTCCTCAGAATCGGCAGCAGGATCGGCAGCTTGGGGGTCGTTGCGAGGGAGGCGGCGCGGACATGCCCGGACCTGGAGCCCGTGGGTCCGTGATCGATGATCAGCCGCGGATGTCTTCGTACAGCAGAGTGGAGATGTACCGCTCACCGAAGTCGCAGGCGATGGTGACGATGAGCTTGTCACGGTTCTCCTCACGGGAGGCCACCTCCAGGGCGGCCGCGACGTTCGCGCCGGTGGAGATCCCGCCGAGGATGCCCTCCTGGGTGCCCAGCTCACGGGCGGTGCTCAGCGCCTTGTCCAAGTTGGCGGTGATGACCTCGTCGTAGATCTCCTGGTCGAGGATCTCGGGAATGAAGTTCGCCCCGATGCCCTGGATCTTGTGCGGACCGGGCTTGCCGCCGGAGAGGATGGGGGAGTCCTCGGGCTCGACGGCGACGATGCGGATGTCCGAACGGTTCTCCCGCAGGCGCCGCCCGGCACCGGTGATCGTGCCGCCGGTGCCCACACCGGCGACCAGCACATCGACGGTGCCGTCGGTGGCGTCCCAGATCTCCTGACCGGTGGTGTTGTAGTGGATCGTGGTGTTGGCCTCATTGGCGAACTGGCGAGCCCAGATGGCGTTGTCAGTCTCCTCGACGATGGCCTTGGCCTTCTCCACCGCACCCCGCATCCCATCAGCGCCCGGGGTCAGCACGATCTCGGCTCCGTAGGCGCGCAGCATGACGCGACGCTCCGTGGACATCGTCTCCGGCATCGTCAGCACCACCCGGTAGCCGCGGGCGGCACCGACCATGGCCAGCGCGATGCCGGTGTTGCCCGAGGTGCCCTCGACGATGGTCCCGCCGGGGCTGAGCACACCGGCCTGCTCGGCGGCGTCGACGATGGCCGTACCGATGCGGTCCTTCACCGAGTTCGCGGGGTTGTAGAACTCCAGCTTCACCGCCACGTTGCCGGGCAGATCGGCGTCGAGCCGGTTCAGCCGCACCAGCGGGGTGCCGCCGACGGCCTGGGTGATGTTGTCGAGGATCTTCGCCATGGGGATGCTCGCCTTTCTCGGGTTCAGGTCCAGCGGCGGCTCAGTGCGCCGTGCTGGGATAGACAGGTCAGGACCAGCTTATCGGCGAGCTCAGAGGTGCTCCTCAGGCCGAAGCCACGGGGCGTAACCTCGGCGCAGAGCGGCGACCTTAGGATCGATGATCACCCGGCAGTACCCGATCTCGGGGCGCCGTGCGTGGAAGTCCTGGTGCTCGGGCTCTGCCTCGTACACCTCGCCCAACGGCTCCAGCGTGGTCGCCAGCGGCTGCTCGTAATGCGCCTGGGCGGACTGCAGACGCGCGGCGAACTCCTCACGCTCCTGTTCGTCTGTGTAGAACAGCGCGGAGCGGTACTGAGTGCCCACGTCGTACCCCTGACGGTTCACAGAGGTGGGGTCGTGGGAGGAGAGGAAGACGTCGAAGAGCACGTCAGTGGGCAGCATCTGGGGATCGTAGGTGATCTCCACCGCCTCAGCGTGGCCGGTGGTTCCGGTGCAGACCGCCTCGTAGACTGCTGGACCGCTGCCGCCGGTGTAGACGCTGCGGACGTTGGTCACGCCCCGAAGACGCCGGGCCAGTGAGTCCAGGCACCAGAAGCAGCCGGCCCCCATGACCAGGGTGCGCAGCCCGGCCCGCTCGGCCGTGCCGGGGGAGGGGCCTGCGGAAGAATGCGGTGCCGTCGAGCTCATATCCAGGGACAACTCGACGCCGGCGCTGTTCATTCCCCTCTGATACCGGAGGCTCCTGCCTTTTCAGGATGTCTCAGACTGCGCAGCAGAACTGTGCGGCGGAACTGTGCGGTGAGGAACGTGAGCCCGCCTCATGGTGTGTCTGCACACCACACTGTGCCCCAGAGACGGTAGAACGGAGGGTATGGCACAGACTCCCGAGCCCGCGGCGCCCACTCAGCGTGATGAGCACCCCCGGCAGACACCCTCCCTGCAGGATGTCCTGGACGTGGTAGAAGACCTCTGGCCGGCCGGGCTGGCCGAAGACTGGGACTCGGTCGGGCTCGTCGCCGGGCGCCGTGACGCCCCGGTGCGGAGCATCCATTTCGCCGTGGATCCGGTGCAGGCGGTGGTCGAGGAGGCCTGCACGGCGCAGGCGGACCTGCTGATCACCCACCACCCTCTGCTGCTGCGCCCGGTCCACAGTGTGGAGGCCGGGACGTTCAAGGGGGAGGTGGTGCACCGGCTCATCGAATCCGGATGCGCCCTGCTCACGGCCCATACCAACGGGGACTCCGCGGTCGGCGGGGTCAACGATGTCCTGGCGGAGATCCTCGGCCTGGAAGACGTCCGTCCCCTGCAGCAGGCGCCGGATGGCCTCGGCGAGGAAGGACTGGGGCGGATCGGCACGCTGCCGCAGGGCACCACTCTGGGTGATTTCGCGACGACAGTGTTCTCCATCCTCCCGGCGGTGGCCGGCGGTGTGCGTGTGGCCGGAGACCGGGAAGCCTTCGTCCAGCGTGTCGCGCTGTGCGGCGGAGCCGGAGACAGCCTGCTCAGCACGGCGAGGGAGGTGGAGGCAGATGTGTTCCTCACCGCGGATCTGCGTCACCACCCCGCCTCGGAGGCCCGCGAGGCGGTCCTAGACGGCCGGCCCTATCTGATCGACGTCTCCCACTTTGCCTCTGAATGGCTCTGGCTGCCCGCCGCCGCCCAGGCTTTGGACCGGGCGCTGAGCGACCGCGGCTTCACCGTCGACGTCGCCGTCTCCGGGATCAACACCGATCCCTGGGACTTCGTCATCACTCCGGGACGCTGAACTATTCCCGGGTGCTGAACCACCGCCCCACGTGAACCACCCCTGAGAGGACATATCTGTGCCTGAGCTGATCATCGAAGCCGACGGCGGCAGCCGGGGCAACCCCGGGATCGCCGGTTCCGGAGCGCTCGTCCGGGATTCTCAAGGACGCATCCTGGCCACCCGTGCGACGCCCATCGGCCGAGCGAGCAACAATGTGGCCGAATACACCGGGCTGATCGACGGGCTGCGGCTGGCCCGCGACATCGACGACTCCGCCGAGATCGAAGTTCGGATGGACTCGAAGCTGGTGGTGGAGCAGATGAGCGGACGGTGGAAGATCAAACACGAGGACATGCGTCGACTGGCCGCTGAGGCCTCAGCCATCCTGCCGATGATGAACCTCACCTTCACCTGGATCCCGCGGGCCCAGAACGGCGATGCCGATGCGCTGAGCAACGAAGCCATGGACGCGGCCGCCGCAGGACGTGACTGGGACCCGGCGAGCAGCCGAATCCGGCCGCAGCCTGCGCCCTGAGGCGCCACGGACCGAGGCATCGAGGCATCTGACGCCTCCACCCACGTCTCCGGCCGACACTGTCTCCGGCCGACACTGCGCTGAAGAGCCGGGACGTCATGAGCGGTGAGACGGTGACGAGCAGTGGAACGGCGAGGAATGCTCAGAGGGCGAGGCGCGCTCAGACGGTGATGAGATCCAGCTGGTGCGGCGTGCGTCCCTGAGCTGGACGCAGCTCCACCGCCCATTGCGCGGAGGCGATCTCCGCCACGTCCTCGATGGTCTCAGGCTCGCGCTCTGCGCGCAGGAGCATACCGGCCAGAGTGCCCCGGGCGTGTTTGGCGAAGTGGGTGACCACTGTGCGCCTGCCGTCGGCGTCGGTGAGGTTGTTGACCACCAGCGTCTGCTCAGGCTGCGGCCGGTGGACGGTGGCGTAGGTGCTTGAACGGCAATCGACGATCAGCTCCTCAGCGCAGTGCTCATCGAGCACAGAGCCCATCGCGCCGCGCCAGAACGTACTGAGCCGACCAGGAGCGCCGGGCTGCCCGGAGGGAGCCAGCGTCACGCCCATGGAGAGCCGGTGGGTAGGCAGCAGATCGTCGAAACCGGTGACCCCGAAGAGACCGGAGAAGATCAGCACACAGCGGCGGGCGCGCTCACGGGCCGCCTCGTCCATACCTGCGGCATCCAGAGCGTTGAACAGCACCCCGGTGTAGAGCTCGTGGGCCGGAGCGGTGGGGCCGGAGCGCACGGCCAGATTGGCCTGTACCTCGTCCATCACCGAGGCTCCGACCTTCAGCGTCTTCTGTGCCTGCGGACTCTGCGACACGGCGATCAGTGCCTCGATCACGCGCTCACGCTCAGCACGGAGCTCAGGGAAGACCAGCGACTCGAGATCCAGCGGCGCGGCGGCGTCGGCAGCCCGCGGCGGTGTCTTGCCCTCGGAGGGCGGGAGGTAGATCAGCACCCGGGCAGGGTACCAAGGCACTGAGGCCGATGCCCGGCGATGTGCTCCTCGGCACCGCGGAGACCGTAGACTGACGTGTGGGACGGGTCGACTGGGCCGTCGCGGCGGCGGGATAACTCTCGGCCGTCGAGGAACGTCCGGACACCACAGGGCAGGATGGTGGGTAACGCCCACTCGGGGAGACCCGCAGGCCAGTGCCACAGAGAGCAGACCGCCCGCAGCGCCGCTGTGCGTCACGTGCGGGTAAGGGTGAAAGGGTGGTGTAAGAGACCACCAGCGCGATGGGTGACCATCGCGGCTCGGCAAACCCCATCCGGTGCAAGGCCGAATAAGGATGCGTGATCAGGGCTGCCCGCCCGAGCATCCGGGTTGGCTGCTTGAGGCCCGCGGTGACGCGGTGCCCAGATGGATGGCGGCCCCCGCCGTGGACGCCGTAAGGCATCGGCGGGACAGAATCCGGCGTACAGGTCGGCCCGTCCCACCTCCGCCACCACCCTCAGAGGGCCTAAGATGGTGGCGGAACCAGGCGGGGCACCTTCGGGGTGTATCCCGGTCCCACCGAGACAACGACGTCTTCATGGAAGGAACGTGACTGTGCCGCACCGCGCAGCCGAGGAGCAGCTTCAGCAGTGGATCGACCGGGAGGCCATGGCAGAAGCCATGATCCCGCTGATCGGACGCCTGTACCGCGAGAACAACGTGGTCACCGGAATCCACGGCAGGAAACTGGTCAACCAGTCTGCAATCGAGATCCTCAAAGCTCACCGCTTCGCCCGCCAGGTCGATGAGGTGGAGCTGCCCATCTCTGAGACCCTTCCCCTGGTCGAGGCGCTGACCACCCTGGACCTCGGCGCCGCCAGTGTGGACATCGCGCGGCTGAACCACCGGTTCCGGACATCGGGTGCGCAGGATCTCACGGAGTTCCTGCGCGAGGAACTCGCCGATATCGTCGGGACGAAGGGCCAGCAGACGACGAGTCAGCGTGACGTCGTCCTCTATGGCTTCGGCCGCATCGGACGTCTCCTCGCACGCATCCTGGTCGGCCGGGCCTCCTCAGCCTCCGGTCTGAGGCTGCGCGCCATCGTGGTGCGCAAGGGGGCCGAGAACGACCTCGCCAAGCGGGCGTCACTGCTGCGCCGCGACTCCGTGCACGGTCCCTTCGACGGGTCGATCCGGATCGATGAGGACAACGACGCGATCATCGCCAACGGCACCTACATCCAGGTCATCTACGCCAACGATCCGGCCGAGGTCGACTACACCGCCTACGGCATCGACGAGGCGGTGATCGTGGACAACACCGGCCGGTGGCGTGATGAGGAGGGACTGAGCAAACATCTGCAGGCCCGCGGCGCCTCCCGAGTGCTGCTCACCGCACCGGGGAAGGGGGACCTGAAGAACATCGTCTTCGGTGTGAACCACCAGGACATCGCCGAGGAGGATACGATCCTCTCCGCCGCCTCCTGCACCACCAACGCGATCACCCCGATCGCGAAGCTCATGCACGAGACCTACGGCATCGATCACGGCCACGTGGAGACTGTGCACTCCTACACCAACGATCAGAACCTGATCGACAACTTCCACAAGGGCGAACGCCGGGGACGTTCGGCGGCGCTGAACATGGTGCTTACCGAGACCGGTGCGGCCAAGGCGGTGGCCAAGGCGCTGCCCGCACTGGCCGGCAAGCTCTCCGGCAACTCGATCCGCGTCCCCACCCCGGACGTCTCCATGGCGATCCTGAACCTGGAGCTTGAACAGGAGACCACCAAGGAGGAGCTCAACAGGTTCCTGCGGAAACAGGCGCTGGAGGGCGAGCTGCACAAGCAGATCGACTACATCGACTCCGCAGAAGTGGTCTCCACTGACTTCGTGGGCACCCGGGCGGCCGGGATCGTCGACGGGCTGGCCACTATCGTCAACGGCCGCCAGGCCATCCTCTACGTCTGGTACGACAACGAGTTCGGCTACTCCGCACAGGTCATCCGGTGCCTGGAGCACATGACCGGTGCCGCTCCGGTGAAGTATCCGCTGGTCGGCCAGTCCGCCTGAGCTGATCACAGGACACGACTGACCACAAGAGGAGGGGGCTGCCCGGAACGTTCCGGGCAGCCCCCTCCTCTTGTGGCAGTCCGCGATCAGCCGCGGGTGAGCTTGCGGTGGGTCACCCGGTGCGGACGTGCCGCCTCCGGGCCGAGGCGTTCCACCTTGTTCTGCTCGTAGGACTCGAAGTTGCCCTCGAACCAGTACCAGTTGGCGGGGTTCTCCTCGGTGCCCTCCCAGGCCAGGATGTGGGTGGCCACACGGTCGAGGAACCACCGGTCGTGGGAGATGACCACTGCACAGCCGGGGAAGTCCAACAGCGCGTTCTCCAGGGAGCCGAGGGTCTCGACGTCGAGGTCGTTGGTCGGCTCATCGAGCAGGAGCAGATTGCCGCCCTGCTTCAGCGTCAGCGCGAGGTTCAGCCGGTTGCGCTCACCACCGGAGAGCACCCCCGCCTTCTTCTGCTGATCCGGTCCCTTGAACCCGAAAGCCGAGACATAGGCACGCGAGGGCATCTCCACCTGGCCGACCTGGATATGGTCCAGACCGTCCGAGACGACCTCCCAGAGAGACTTCTCCGGGTCGATTCCGGCGCGCCCCTGGTCGACATAGGCGATCTTCACCGAGTCACCGACCTTCAGCTCACCGCCGTCGAGGTCCTCCATGCCGACGATGGTCTTGAACAGTGTGGACTTGCCGACGCCGTTGGGACCGATCACTCCCACGATGCCGTTACGGGGCAGGGAGAAGGAGAGCCCGTCGATCAGGACACGCTCGCCGAAGCCCTTCTGCAGGTTCTCGGCCTCGATCACCTGGGTGCCCAGCCGGGGCCCGGGCGGGATCTGGATCTCCTCGAAATCGAGCTTCTTCGTGCGTTCAGCCTCGGCGGCCATCTCCTCATACCGGGCCAGACGCGCCTTGGACTTCGCCTGACGTCCCTTAGTGTTGGAGCGGACCCACTCCAGCTCCTCGGCAAGACGCTTGGCCATCTTCGCGTCCTTCTTGCCCTGGATCTCCATCCGCGAGCGCTTCTTCTCCAGATAAGTGGAGTAGTTGCCCTCGTATGGGTAGAGACGGCCGCGGTCGACCTCACAGATCCACTCGGCGACATGATCCAGGAAGTACCGATCGTGAGTCACGGCGAGCACCGCACCCTCATAATCGGCCAGGTGCTGCTCCAGCCACAGCACCGATTCGGCGTCGAGGTGGTTGGTGGGCTCGTCGAGCAGCAGCAGGTCCGGTTTGGAGAGCAACAGCTTGCACAGCGCCACACGACGGCGCTCACCGCCGGAGAGCACGGAGACGTCCGCATCTCCGGGAGGGCAGCGCAGCGCATCCATCGCCTGTTCCAGCTGAGAGTCAAGATCCCAGGCGTTGGCGGCGTCGATATCGGCCTGAAGGGTGCCCATCTCTTCGATCAGCGCGTCGAAGTCGGCGTCTGGATCGGCCATCTGCTCGGAGATCTCGTGGTAGCGCTGCAGCTTCGAGTAGACGGCGCCCACGCCCTCCTGGACGTTGCCCAGCACCGTCTTCTCCTCATTCAGAGGTGGTTCCTGCTGCAGGATGCCCACGGAGTAGCCCGGGGACAGCCGCGCCTCACCGTTGGAGGGCTGGTCCAAATCGGCCATAATCTTCAGGATCGTCGACTTACCCGCGCCGTTGGGGCCGACGACGCCGATCTTGGCACCGGGATAGAAGGACATCGTCACGTCATCGAGGATGACCTTATCGCCCACCTTCTTGCGGGCTTTGATCATGGTGTAGATAAACTCTGCCATGACCTCCAGGCTAGTCGGGACCTGCCTCCACGGCGAACGCGCCGGCACATATGACCCCGAACCTCAGCAGCCGTGCCGCGTGCCGGTCAGATCCGCATCGGTTCAGAACGGAGGGCCCTGGGAGCCGCTCTGGTCCCAGGACTGATCTGCCGCCGGATCCGCGCTGTGCTCAGCGGAGGGTTCCGAGCCGGCCCCGGCATCACGAGGCTCCACCGTGGCTGTCGCGGTGAACCCACTCTGACCGGCACCGCCGACGATCCGGGTAAAGCTGCCGGTGCCGAAGCTGAGATCGTGCCCGACACCGTCGGCATCGACCTCCACAGCGGTGCCCCGTGCGCCGGAGTCCTTCTCCCACTGACGGATGCGCAGCCGACCGCTGACCACGACCGGATCGCCTTTCGACAGTGTCGAATGCACGTTCTGGGCCAACGCGCGGAAGCAGTTGACGGTGAACCAGTTCGTCTCCCCGTCCACCCACTCACCGCGCTCTCGGTCGAAGCGACGAGGGGTGGACCCTACGCGGAACGTAGAGATCGGAAGCCCCTTCTCGGTGGTCACATGGCGGACATCGTTGCCCACGAACCCTCTGACAGTGACGGTCTCAGTCATCGCGGCGCGCTCCAGGCTCCCACGGCCGGTCTCGAATGCTCTTCCCGGTGGGGCTCGGCCGTGTCTATGGCCCCGCCGTGAAAGACCAGCGTCCCGCTCTGTGCCTGCTCAGCACAGCACCTGCGCCAGCGCTGTGGAGTACCGCGCGTGTCGTGCGGCCGTCACGTGGCCTGTGGAGGAACCGACTCGGTAGACTGACCAGCCGAAGGATCCGCAGCGGGCGCTCGGGTCCGGCGCCAGCCTCGGTAGCTCAGGGGATAGAGCAGCGGCCTTCTAATCCGCCGGTCGGGGGTTCGAATCCCTCCCGGGGCGCTTGAGACGTTCTCATCAGCTGCAGCTGGCCGCCGTGATGACGGCGGCCTCTGTGCTGTACCTGGCACATTCGCTGCTGCGGTACCGCAACTTCGAAGCCAAGGGCTACGATCTCGGCATCTTCGATCAAGCCGTACGCCAGTATGCGCTGCTGAAGGCCCCTATCGTGCCCATCAAAGGGGAGGACTTCCACCTCCTCGGCGATCATTTCCACCCGATCATCGCCACGTTGGCTCCGCTGTACTGGATCTGGCCGGACCCGCGGATGCTCAACATCGCGATGATCGCGTTGCTGGTCTCCACCGCGATACCCGTCTACCTGGTGGTCCGCGGGTGGTTCGGTCACCGACCGGCTCTGCTCAGCGCCGCCGCACTGCTCGCCTTCTGGCCGTTCCAAGCCATCGTGAACTGGGACTTCCATGAGATCGCCTTCGGCGTGCCGGTGATCGCCTGGGTGATCTGGGCGATCGAACGCCGTCGCCCGTGGTTGAGCGTCGGGCTCAGCGCCGTGCTGCTGCTGGTCCGCGAGGATATGGGCGTCACGGTCCTGGCCATCGCACTGGTCCTGGCGATCCGACGCGCCTGGCTGCCCGCCACTGTGACGGCCGTCCTCGGCGCTGCGGGCTACTGGTTCGCCGTGGAAGTCGTCATCCCGCACTTCTCTGCGGCGGGGGAGTTCGGATACTGGGAGTTCACCGCCTTGGGTCCCACCGCCGGTGCGGCAGTGATCTTTCTGCTCACTCAGCCGTGGAACGCGGTGGTCATCCTGTTCGACCACCCGTTGAAGGTGGGCCTGTGGCTGCTGCATTTCCTGCCCTTGTGGCTGCTGCCCTTCGCCTCGCCGTATGTGCTGCTCGGTGCACCCATTCTGCTGTCTCGGCTGTTCAACGACCGGCTCAACGTCTGGGCCCCGGTCTACCAGTACGACGCCATCCTGGCCCCGGTCTTCCTGCTCGCCGCGCTCGACGTCCTGCGCCGGATCCTCGCCCGCTGGCCGCGTCCGCGCCTGGCCCTCGCCCTGCCTGTCACCGTGCTGGCCGTCAGTCTGGTGGGCAGTCTCGTCTTTGCCCAGGTGTTTCCCTTCCAACGGACCCTCACCGGTGACAATTGGACGGTCTCCGAACGGGCCGAAGCCCACCAGCGAGCCGTGGACCTCATCCCCGACGGCGTGTGCGTCGAGGCAGCCGATACGGCAGTGCCGCATCTGGTGGACCGCACCGCGGTGGGTCTCAACGGCACCACCGATGAGCACACCCTGACCTGGCTGATCATCGATGACACTGTCGAAGAGCTCGGCGGCTCCGACCCGCTCACCCCGCAGCAGGCCTTCGACCGTGCTGAGCGCCTCGGCTTCGACACTGTGGTCGAAGACGACCACGGCCTCTGGGTGCTCAGCCGAGAAGCGGAGGACGCGGAGTCCTCCGCCGCAGAACTGGCGACCTGCCGTGACTATTTGGAGCGTCCATGACAGCGCACCCGACCCCGCAGGCATCTCAGGGGACGGCGCCGGTGACCGCGCCGCGCCGGGTGGTCATGCTCAGCCTGCACACCTCGCCTCTGGACCAGGCCGGCACAGGGGACGCCGGAGGAATGAACACCTTCGTCGACTACCTCTCCCGCGGGCTGCGCGAATCCGGCCTAGAGGTCGACATCGTCACCGCCTCGCAGACGGTCCCGCCGAGCACGGCGCAGACCCCGGCCGTCCAGACCCCGGCCGTCCGGACCCTGCCCGACGGCAGGCGCCTGATCACCCTGAGCGCCGCTGAGGATCAGGAGCTCTTTGGCCAGACCGCGGAGCTGGCGCGGGCCGCCGCGGCGGCACTGCGCACAGCCTCATCCACAGGTGTCGACGCCGTGCACTCCCACTACTGGATCTCCGGCGTCGCGGGGCTGCAGCTGGCCCGAAACCTGGGCGTACCGCTGGTGCATACGATGCACACCGTCGCTGCGGTCAAGCGCGAGCGTGACCCTCATCTGCCCACTGACCTGCGACGTGAGGCCCAGGAACGAGAGATCGCCCGCCGCGCTGCGGTGCTTACCGCGAATACGGTCCGCGAGGCCGAGGACTTGGCGCGACTGTACCCTGAGGCCGCGGCCCGGATCCGACTCATGCGTCCCGGCGTGGACCTGGAGATCTTCCGCCCAGACGGGCCGGCCTCAGCCCCGGAGAGCTCAACCCCGGAGAGCTCAGCCGAGGCCTATTCACCCCCAGCGGACTCAGTCGATACCACGCCGCACCGGCCGCTGAGGCTGACCTTCGCCGGACGCTTACAGCCGCATAAGGGCCCACAGGTCGCCGTAGCCGCCGTGGGCTGCCTGCGGAGACGGCGGCCTGACCTGCCGCTGCGGCTGACCATCGCCGGGGAGCTCAGCGGTCCGCTGCCCTTGGACATTGCCGTGCTGTCCGAGGAGGCCGGGATCTCAGAGCTGACAGAACAGATCGGCCCGCTGCCGCACCGACAGCTCGCCCAGCTGCTGCGCAGCTCCGATGTGGTGCTCATGCCCTCCTACTCGGAGTCCTTCGGCTTCGTCGCCTTGGAGGCGATGGCCTGCGCCACACCGGTCATCGCCCATGCGGTCGGCGGACTCACCGAGCTCATCGACTCCGGCAACACCGGGGTCCTTGTCGAGTCCTTGGAACCCGAGGCCTGGGCAGATGCCCTGGAGACTCTCCTGGACTCGGGAACCCGCACCTCGCTCGGTTCGGCAGCCGCGGGGGCGGCCAGGGACTACTCCTGGGCTTCGACCGCGGCGCAGGCGCTGCGGATCTACTCCGACTCCCGGGACTTCCAGACCGGCTCATAGGCGGCGGTCCGCGCTCCGCGGGTGACGGCGCCGACGCGGGCACGCAGCAGCCGTTCCTTCCACCAGGGAGCAAGGCCCTCCGGGGCGCGCACCATGCCTTCCTGCGCCACCGTTGCGACAAGATGCCCTGCGCGGTCATAGATCTGGCCAGTACCCAGACCACGGGCGCTCTGGGCACTGGGGCTCTGCTGGACGAAGAGCAGCCAGTCATCGGCACGGGCCGGACGGTGCCACCACATCGCATGGTCCAGTGATGCCACTTTCAGCCCGGGTTTGCCCCAGTAGAGACTGTGCCGGCGCAGCACCGGCTCCAAGAGCGTGTAGTCCGAGGCGTAGAGGATGGCCGCCCGGTGCAGATTCGGGTCATCGGGCAGTTCACCCCGGCACCGCATCCACACGGCGCTGTGCGCCCGAGGCGCACCGTCGGCCTGAAGGTAGAGGGGCCGGTCGATGTGGCGGATCTCGAAAGGACGTCCGTGCGCCCATTCCCGGATGACCGGATGCTTCACATGCCCGACCACCTGGCTCGGTGCCGGAAGCTGCTCAGGATCCGGGATGGAGGCCGGCATCGGCCGCTGATGGTCAGGGCCTCGGGAAGGCCGCTGATAGGAGGCGATCATCGACAGGATCGGCACGCCGTCCTGGTAGGCATGGGTGCGGCGCGCCGAGAAGGACCCGCCGTCGCGCAGCCGCTCCACGCCGAACTCGATGGGCCGGGTCGCGTCCCCGGGCCGCAGGAAGTACCCGTGCAGTGAGTGGATGACCCGATCAGATTCCACCGTGCGCATCCCGGCCTGAGCGGCCTGGGCCAGCACTTGCCCGCCGAAGACCCGCCAGAACGCCTGGTCGACGACGGGACCCAGGAAGCGATCCTCGTTCGTGCGGGTTCCGGTGCTGGGTGCGAGCTCTTCCAGATCGAACATCGCGACCAGCAGGCCGGCCGCTTCCTGGGGGTGCGGTGCGGGCGACTCGCGCGGGGACATGGAACCTCCGGTCTCAGGTGCGGATCAGATGCAGACGGGCACTACTCTAATCAGGCCTACTCTAATCAGGCCTACTCTAATCAGCCCTGCGCCTTCACTCGACTGCTCCGGTGCGCCACGAGGCTCCTCAGCGCTGCGCACCGGCTGTCGATGAGAGACTTGAGGCCATGACTGCCTCGTTGCGATTCGCCGAAGCCGCCGCTCTGCAGGATATGGCCACCTATATCGCCCGGGCGAGGAAGATCCAGGAACAGGGGATACGCCTGCAGGCCGTCGGCCCGGTGCTGGCAGCCTGGGTGCCGGTGATGACACCGGGCTCTCTGGTCAGCCGGCTGCCTGCCGTGCTGGGCCTGCGCACCGCAGCCTTGGAGGCTCCGCAGGAGGTCGATGCCACGGTCGAGCTCGGGGCGGTGACCGAGCGGCTGGCACGTCTGGGCCCCTCGGAGACGCAGCTGCCGCTGCCGCCGAGTCAGCTGACCGTGCCCTGGGCCGCTGTCACGCCCCCGCGTTCCGGCTGGCAGCCCTATGCTGAGATCGCCGATGACGCACTGCGCGACTGTGCTGAAGCCGGTATTGCGGAGATCGCGAAGGCGGTGCCAGATACAGCCGGTGCCGCCGTCGTCGAGCAGGTCCGCGAGGAGGTCTGGGGCCGGACGATGGGAGCCCTGCCCGCACCGGAGGCGGAGCAGGGTTCGGCCGCCGCCGAGTCCCTCCCGGGTCTGCCGGCGGGTGCGGCCTTCGGGGCACATGCACTGAACTTCCTCGCGGCGGCCGGAGCCGACGGACGCAGCACGATCCACCGTCAGGGACCGTGGTGGCGCCTGAGCAGCACTGGCGGGTTCATCTTGGCCCGGCCAGCTCCGTCTCGCCTCTGACACATGGTGCTTCTGGTCGTTGACCTGGCGCTCTGCCCGCTGAGCGCAGGGGCCGGAGCACCTCACCGTAGAGCGCCGGTGGAGTTGAGCAGAGCGCTGCCTTTCGGCGGCGGGGCTCTCAGCTGTTCACCATCGAATGCGCGGCACGTTCGAGGTAGTCCCAGAGGATCTCATCGTGCAGCGGGGAGAGCTCTGCGGCATCCACGGCCGTGCGCATATAGCGCAGCCAGGTGTCCCGGGCCGCGGCGTCGATGGTGAACGGCATATGGCGCATCCGCAGACGCGGGTGACCGCGGCGCTCCTGGTAGGTCCGGGGTCCGCCCCAGCACTGCTCTAAGAACATCAGCAGCCGCTCAGCGGCCGGACCCAAGTCCTCCTCCGGGTACATGGCGCGGAACTCCGGGTCATCTGCCACCTGGGCGTAGAACGTGTCCACAATGGTGCGGAACGTCTCGTGGCCGCCGACCGCCTCGTAGAAGCTCTGCTGCTCGCCTCCTCCGCTTGCCCCAGATGCCGCCGGTGTCGCCGGCGTCGTCGGTGGGGTGGCCACCGAGGCAGGTGGACCCCCGGGGGCGGATGCCCCGGGCCGTCCTGTCACCTGGGAGGGTGCTTTGCCCGTCGGCCTCAACGTGGCGATGGGCGCGCCGAGCCGCCGGGAGAAGACCGGGTTGCCGGTCGGGTTGCCAGTCGTGCTGCCAGCTGGGTCGCCCTCAGAGACAGCCGGTGTGGGCATACGTGGCTCGTGTGTCACGGGGAAGTTCACGCTGCGCGCGATGAAACACTTCTCGGCCGCCTGCAGATGCAAGGCGTCAGCCTCAGCGCGCTGAGACTCATCTGCCAGCGTCACCTCCGGGCGCAGCACTGCTGCGGTGATCTGACCCGCGCCGTCGCCCTCGACACGCAGGTCCGCGGTGCCGCGCGTGGTCATCGCGGTGACCACCACCCCGGACTCCGCGGCGAGGTAGAGGTAAGACAGGGTGTGGCATTGGCACAAAGCAGCCACCAGCAGCTGTTCCGGATTCCACCGGTCAGCGTCACCATGAAACGGACGGGCCGCCGAACCCTGGAGTGGTGCTGGAGTTGGCTCACCGCGTTGCTGCTCGCGAGCTGAGAGCACGGCAGTGATGGTGTGCCGGCGGTGGAAGTCTCGTGGTGCGGTGGTGCCGGGGCCCTCGCCCGCCTGCCATTCGACGTCGACGGTGAACGTGTGCTGCCCGATGTCCATGACCGGTGGACCGTCCTTTCGGCTCGCGCGAAGATCGTGGATATGCCGAATCTCGGCACAGCCTGCCCTCCATGATGCCCCAGACCGTGCTGCCGATGCCGACACCGGTGAGGGGACTGTGACGTGGCACCGGGTCGGCAAGGACATCAGACATCAGGTGCGGTACGTGTGCCGGAGCCTGACAGCGAATGCACTCACCTGACAGCGAACGCACTAAAATGGCTCTGGGCGTGGAAGTACGCCCGGAGCACCTGCCGCTGCACTCGATGAGGAGACAGAAGTTCCCATGCGCGTCCATATCGCCACTGACCATGCCGGGATGGAGCTCTCGGCGCATCTGGTGTCCCACCTCACCGAGTCCGGTTACGAGGTCATCGACCACGGTCCGCAGGTCTACGACGCCCTAGACGACTACCCCGGATTCTGTCTCCACGCCGCAGAAGCCGTGGCCGGGGAACGGCGTGAGGGACTGGACTCCTTGGGGATCGTCCTCGGTGGTTCCGGCAACGGAGAGCAGATCGCGGCGAATAAGGTCGCGGGGATCCGTGCGGCGCTGATCTGGAGCCGGGAGACCGCCCGGCTGGCCAGAGAGCACAATGACGCCAATGTGGCCGGGCTCGGGGGTCGCCAGCACAGCCTGGAAGAGGCCCGCGGCATCGTCGAGACCTTCCTGGAGGCCCAGTGGTCTGACGAAGAACGCCACACCCGCCGCATCGGAAAGATCTCTCACTATGAGACCACCGGCGAGATCCTGGACTGAGGTACCTGCCGCCTGATGCCTGAAGGTCATACTCTCCACCGCCTCGCCGCACGCATCGAGGAGCTCTTCGTGGGACGGCCGTGGTCGGTCAGCTCACCGCAGGGGCGCTTCGAGGCCGGTGCCGCGCAGCTGGACGGCCGGATTCCTCACCGCGCCGAGGCGTGGGGAAAACATCTCTTCGTCCATGTCGATGACCAGGTGTGGCATGTGCATCTGGGCCTGTACGGGGCCTTCACCTTCGGCGGTGACGAGAGCTTCCTGGAGGCGCTGGGCGGCACCGCTAGCCTGGGCGCACCGCGGATCGCCGCCGCCGATTCACCGTTGGAGACCGACGAGCACGGCTGGGTCATTCCAGAACCGCCCCGGGGCGCTGTACGTGCCCGGCTGAGGACGCGCCACGGCTGGGCGGACCTGCGCGGCCCGGCGACCTGCCAGGTGCTCACGGCACCAGAACTGACCTCAGTGCTGAAGCGCCTGGGACCTGACCCGCTGCGCAGCGTCACCTCTTCGACCGAGCCCGGAGCCGAGGCCTTCCTCCACGGGCTGAGCACCCGGCGCATCCCGGTGGCGCAGGCGCTGATGGACCAGCGCGTCATCGCCGGAGTCGGCAACATCTATCGGGCGGAATCGCTGTTCCTGGAGCAGATCGATCCAGCGCTGGCGGCCCGTGACCTGGACCAGACCCGGGCCCGGGCTCTCTGGAACCGGTTGACCCAGCAGCTGCAGGACGGCGTGGCGGAAGGGATCATCCGAACGCTGCGCGGCGCGGCAACGACGGGCAGCCAGGGGACCAGGCGGCATTGGGTCTACCAGCACCAGGGCACCGGCTGTCTGCGTTGCGGCTCCGAGATCCGGCGAGCTGAGCTGGCCGGGAGAATGCTGTATTGGTGCCCCGGGTGTCAGACGCACTGAGCCGAAGGAACAGAGTCGGCTGCGGCAGTGCACTAGAATCACAGGGCACCTGTCTGGGGATCGGCCACCAGGCCGCACCGCGATGATGACCGCGTACCGCAGCTCACGCCGAGCCCCACACCACACCACACTGCACGCCGAACCTCGAGGAGAGCGACTCCACGTGTCAGAGAACCGTACCGCCGATCCTTCCGGCCTCGATGACCGCCGGATCACCGTCCATCTGGGGGAGCAGAGCCTCGAGATGGCCTCCGGGACCACCGGTGCGCAGCTGTTCGCCGAGCAGCCCAGCACTGTGGTGATGCGGGTCGACGGGGAGCTCTGGGACCTCGCCCGCGAACTTCCCGATGCGGCACAGGTCGAGGCGGTGGACGTCACCGAGCAGGAAGGCCTGCAGGTGCTGCGCCACTCCACGGCTCATGTGATGGCCCAAGCGGTGCAGGAGCTCTTCCCCGAGGCGAAGCTCGGCATCGGTCCCTACATCACCGATGGTTTCTACTTCGACTTCGACGTCGCCGAGCCCTTCACCCCGGAGGACCTCAAGCGCATCGAGAAGTCCATGCAGAGGATCATCAAGCAGGGGCAGCGCTTCGAGCGGGAGGTCGTCACCGAGGAGCAGGCCCGGACAGCCATGGCCGAAGAGCCGTATAAGCTCGAGCTGCTCGAGGCCCAGAGCGGCGACGCCGCTGAGGGCGCCTCGGTGGAGATCGGCGGCAGTGAGATCACCATCTACCACAATGTGGACCGCAAGGGAGAGCGGGTCTGGGCGGATCTCTGCCGCGGCCCGCATGTGCCCAGCACCAAGCTCATCGGCAACGCCTACGCGGTGATGCGCGCTGCCGGCGCCTACTGGCGCGGCAAGGAGACCAACCCCCAGCTGCAGCGGCTCTACGGGACGGCCTGGCCGAGCAAAGAGGACCTGCAGGCCTATAAGGACCGTCTGGCCGAAGCCGAGCGCCGTGACCATCGGCGCCTGGGCCGTGAGCTGGACCTGTTCAGCTTCCCGGAGGAGATCGGTTCCGGGCTTTCGGTGTGGCACCCCAAAGGGGGGCTGGTCCGTGGGCTGATGGAGCAGCACGCGCGCGCCCGGCATCTCGAGGCCGGCTACACCTACGTCTATACCCCGCACATCTCCAAGGCGGACCTCTTCGCCACCTCCGGGCACCTGAAGAACTACCGTGAGGACATGTGGCCGGCCATCCACATGGATGAAGAGACCGACGAGCACGGCCACATCACCAAGCAGGGCCAGGACTATTACCTGAAGCCCATGAACTGCCCGATGCACATCCTGATCTACCGGGAGCGCGGACGCAGCTACCGGGAGCTGCCGCTGCGCCTGGCGGAGAACGGCACCGTCTACCGCAACGAACGCTCCGGCGTGCTGCACGGACTGACCCGCGTGCGCGGCTTCACCCAGGACGATGCCCACCTCTTCGTCCGCCAGGATCAGCTGGAGGAGGAAGTGACGAAGGTGGTCGACTTCGTCGTCTCCCTGCTCCAGGACTTCGGCCTCGAGGACTTCGAGCTGGAACTCTCCATGCGTGATGACCAGAAGGACAAATGGGTCGGCTCGGACGAGTATTGGGAGTCGGCGACGCAGGCCCTGCGCAATGTGGCGCTGAACTCCGGGCTCAAGCTCACGGAGATGCCCGGTGAGGCGGCCTTCTACGGGCCGAAGATCGATCTGAAGATCACCGACGCCATCGGACGCAAATGGCAGCTCTCCACTGTCCAGGTGGACCCGAACCTCCCGGAGCGCTTCGACCTTGAGTACACCGCCGAGGACGGCAGTCGGCAGCGGCCGATCATGATCCACCGCGCGCTGTTCGGCTCCATCGAGCGCTTCTTCGCCATTCTGCTGGAGCACTATGCCGGGGCGTTCCCGGCCTGGCTGGCTCCGGTGCAGGTCCGGGGGATCCCGGTGGCCGAGCCGTTCAACGACTACCTCGGTGAGGTGATGGATCGCCTCAAGGCCGCGGGAGTCCGCGCTGAGCTCGACGACGGCACCGAGCGGTTCCCGAAGAAGATCCGCACTGCGGCGAAGGACAAGATCCCCTTCGTCCTGATCGCCGGCGGCGACGACGCAGAGGCCGCAGCGGTGTCCTTCCGGTTCCGTGACGGCACTCAGGACAACCAGGTCCCGATCGAGGACGCGGTGCAGCGGATCCTGCAGGCGATCGAGGGCAAGGAGGCCTGATCACCCGGTGACGGCACACCAGAGCAGCTCTGCAGACGAATCGGGACTCGAAGAGGTTCCGGTGCCAGCCGGTGTACCCGATGCCTTTCAGCGGCTGTGGAACCCCCATCGTGTCGCCTATGTCCGTCGAGGCCAGGATCAGGTCACCGGCTCTGCGGACTGCCCGTTCTGCGCGGGTCCGCGGCGTGAGGATGAGGAGGCCCTCATCGTCGCCCGGGGGCGCAGCTGCTTCGTGATCCTCAATCTCTACCCCTATAACCCCGGGCACCTGCTGATCTCGCCCTACCGCCATGTGCCGGACCTGACGGACTTGAGCGTCGAGGAGTCGGTGGAGCTGACCCATCTCACCCAGGTCGCGATGACGGCTCTGCGGCGTGCGGCGTCACCACAGGGCTTCAACCTCGGGGTGAACCAGGGCAAGCCCGGTGGTGCGGGGATCGCCGCGCATCTGCACCAGCACGTGGTGCCGCGCTGGCAGGGTGACGGCAATTTCCTGCCGATCATCGCCGAAACCAAGAACATGTCTCAGACGTTGGGCCAGACCTTGCAGATGCTTCGTGAGGTCTGGGACGAGGCTCGGGAAGCCTTCGACGCCGCCCAGCAGGCGGTGCCGCACAGCGGGCCTGACGGCTCAGACGCAGACAGCGGCACGGGGGAGTCCGAGGGCTGATGCTCAACCGATACGCCCGCGGCTTCTTCAGCGCACTGTTCACACCCCTGGCCCGGGCTCTGCTGCGTCTGGGCATCACGCCGAATATGGTGACCGTCGCCGGGACGCTGGGGGTGAGCCTGGGTGCCCTGGTGTTCTACCCGCTGGGTGAACTGTTCTGGGGGACCGTGTGGATCACACTTTTCGTGTTCTCGGATCTGATCGACGGTCTGATGGCCCGGCTCGGCGAGGCCGGTTCCCGCTGGGGCGGATTCCTCGATTCCACGATGGACCGTATCCAGGACGGTGCGGTGTTCTTGGGGCTGACGGTCTGGTTCCTCGTCGACGGTGATCACCTGTGGGTGGGGGTCGGTGCGGGGCTGTGCATGCTGTGGGGTGCGCTGGTGCCCTATGTGCGCGCCAAAGCGGAGTCCTTGGGGCTCGACGCCGACGTCGGCGTCGCAGAGCGTCCGGAGCGGATGGTGCTGACACTGGTCTTCACCGGATTCACCGGTCTGGGTCTGCCGGTGGTCGTCCTCGGTGGTGTGCTGTGGCTGCTGGCGGGGGCCTCGCTGGTGACTGTGGTCCAGCGCATCATGACCGTGCGTCGCCAGCTTCACGTGGGGTGAGGGCCCGTGTGATGGGTAGTGATGGGTAGTGCTGCGATGCCCTGGTCTGGTGCCTGCCGTGCTGGGGTGTCGGGGCCTGTCAGTACGCGGCGGTAGTCTGGTGTCCAGCGACCCCGTCCCCGGAACAGAAACGGATGACTGATGGCCGGACACTCCAAATGGGCCAACATCAAGCACCGCAAGGCCGCCGTCGATGCCAAACGGGCCAAGATCAACGCGCGGTTCATCAAGCAGATCGAGATCGCCGCCCGGGCCGGTGGTCCGGACACTGACGGCAATCCTGCGCTGGAGCTGGCGGTGCAGAAGGCCAAGAAGAATTCGGTGCCCAACGACAACATCGACCGTGCCATCAAGCGTGGCGGCGGGCTGACCGGTGAGTCGGTGGACTATGACGAGATCATGTACGAAGCCCGTGGTCCGCAGGGTTCGGCGCTGTTGGTGGAATGCCTCACTGAGAACCGCAACCGCGCCGCTGCGGAGGTCCGCACAGCGATCACCCGCTCCGGAGGGACGATCGCCGACCCGGGCTCGGTGGCGTATATGTTCGAGCGCAAGGGCATCATCCGGCTTCCTCAGGCCGGGCTCAGCGAGGATGACGTCCTCGCAGCAGTGCTGGAAGCCGGCGCCGAAGAGGTCTATGAGCATGAGGACTCCTTCGAGATCCGCAGCGAGCCGCAGGACCTCTCCGACGTCGCCGCGGCGTTGGAGGAGGCCGGCATCGCCTATGACTCCGACGAGGCGGAGTTCGTCTCCTCGATGACTGTGGACCTGGACCTCGACGCCGCCCGGAAGTTCCTGCGGCTCTCCGAGGCGCTGGAAGACCTCGACGACGTGCAGAACGTGTGGACCAACGCGGATCTCAGCGCCGAAGTCCTCTCCCAGCTCTCTGCTGAGGCCTGAGGCGGCAGGATGGCGGGCAGCGCTCCAGGCGTCAGCAGCACAGGAAGCACCGGCAGCACTGGAGGCACTGGAGGCACTGGAAGCACAGGGCCGAGAGGGGCCACAGCGGGCAGCGCGAAGAACTCGCTGGTCGACCAGCGGATCCTCGGCGTCGATCCGGGTCTGACCCGCTGCGGGTTCGCCGTGGTGGAGATGCGGCGGGATCGCAGCGGTGAATCGATCCACGTGGAGGTCACCGGCACCCGGTCCCATCAGGACCTGGCGGAGCGCATCCTGGCGATCCAGCGTGCCGCTGAGGCCCTGCTCGACACCTACGCCCCCGATGTGCTGGCCATCGAACGGGTCTTCGCGCAGAACAACGCGCCGACAGTGGTCGGCACCGCCCAGGCCTCCGGGGTCGTCATCGCCGCGGCGGCGGCCCGGGGCATCCCGGTGGCCTGGCACACCCCCTCGGAGGTCAAGGCTGCCGTCACCGATGACGGCCGGGCCCAGAAGGATGCGGTGGCCCGTATGGTCCAGCGGATCCTGCGGCTGCCGAGCCTGCCGACCCCGGTGGACGCCACCGACGCCTATGCGGTGGCGATCTGCCATGCCTGGCGTGCCGGGATCGGTACTCGGCACG
Organism: Nesterenkonia aerolata; assembly: GCF_031470965.1. Lineage (NCBI taxonomy): Bacteria > Bacillati > Actinomycetota > Actinomycetes > Micrococcales > Micrococcaceae > Nesterenkonia > Nesterenkonia aerolata. The sequence continues at coordinate 70,203 of NZ_JAVKGR010000005.1, forward strand.
ATATGTCTGCCGATACCAGCACCCATCAGGGGGCGAAGACCTCCTGGCAGCGTGCCGCCGAGGCCCAGGAGTCCTCGCTGACTCCCGCGCAGCAGGCCTGGCGCGCTGCGGAGCGTCGCAGTCGGGCACCGGGCGGGCGCGTCGGTGGTCGCGGCGCCGGTGGTCGGCGGTAGTCTGTTCGAAGACATCTACGAACTCCCCGCCGTGCCCGGGGCCACCGCCTGTGCTGAGGTGATCTGCGGTGTGCACGGAAGAGGCACTGAGGCTGGGACGATCCGCACCCGACGAGAGGCAGCTCCACAACGATGATCTCTTCTATCCGCGGTGAGGTGCTTCATGTGGGCCTCGACCATGCCGTCGTCGAGGTCTCCGGGTTCGGTCTGCACGTCACCGCCACGGCGCAGACCCTGGCCGAGCTGCGCCCGGGAGAGCAGGTCCGGCTGCAGACCAGTTATGTGCCGCGGCAGGACGACGCCCCGCTGCTGTTCGGGTTCGCCTCCTCCGAGGAGCGGGAGATCTTCATCACCATGCTCTCCATCTCAGGGGTCGGCCCGCGGCTGGCGCTGGCGGTGCTCAGTGTCCACACCCCGAGCGAAGTGCGCCGCGCCATCGCGGAATCTGACACCGCCGCCTTCACCAAGGTCCCGGGCATCGGGAAGAAGACCGCCCAGCGGATCCTGCTGGAACTCGCCGGGAAGCTGGTCATCGAGCCTGCTGCGGAGCAGACTGAGGCTCCGGACGGTGCGGGAGGCCCGGCCGGTGCGGGACAGGAGGCTCCGGCTGCCAGCGGTGCTGCGGCCCAGGTGGAACAGGCACTGACCTCCCTGGGGTGGACCGAGAAGGACGCGCGCTCGGCCGTGGAGCGGCAGCTGCGTGAGGCTCCTGAACTGGCCGAGGCCGAGGTGGCGGTGCTGCTGCGCAGCACGCTGCGGATGCTCGGAGGGCCGGGTCGATGAGCACTGAAGACCCCCGTGAACTCGTCGGTACCACCCCGGCGCCGGAGGAACGAGCCATGGAGACGGCCCTGCGGCCGAAGTCACTCGATGACTTCGTCGGACAGCAGACCGTGCGCCGGCAGCTCTCCCTGGTCTTAGAGTCCTCGAAGCTGCGCGAACGAGCGGCCGACCACATGCTGCTCTCCGGCCCGCCCGGGCTGGGCAAGACGACATTGGCGATGATCATCGCCGCGGAGATGAGTGCGCCGCTGCGGCTGACCTCGGGCCCAGCCATCCAACATGCCGGTGACCTGGCTGCGATCCTGTCCTCCCTGGCCGAAGGTGAAGTCCTCTTCATCGATGAGATCCACCGCATGTCTCGCCCGGCGGAGGAGATGCTGTATATGGCGATGGAGGACTTCCGGGTCGACATCGTCGTCGGCAAAGGTGCCGGAGCCACTTCCATCCCGTTGGAGCTGCCCGAGTTCACATTGGTCGGCGCAACCACCCGTGCGGGGCTGCTCCCCGGGCCGCTGCGTGACCGCTTCGGCTTCACCGGACACCTGGAGTTCTATGCTCCCGAGGAGCTGGAACGTGTCCTGCGCCGCTCCGCCCAGCTGCTGGAGATGCGGGTCACCGATGCCGGCTTCGAGGAGATCGCCTCCCGCTCCCGCGGCACACCGCGGATCACCAATCGACTGCTCAGGCGGGTGCGGGACTGGGCGCTGGTCCACGGGGTCGCCGAGATCGACCGCCGCGCAGCCGGTGCCGCCCTGGACACCTATGAGGTCGATCCCCGGGGCCTGGACCGGCTGGACCGTGCGGTGCTGCAGGCTCTGTGCACCACGTTTCGCGGAGGCCCGGTCGGACTCTCGACCTTGGCTGTGATCGTCGGCGAGGAGACGGAGACGGTGGAGACCGTCGCGGAGCCCTATCTGGTGCGCGAGGGCCTGCTGGCCCGGACCCCGCGGGGGAGGATCGCCACTGACGCCGCATTCGCACACCTGGGTCTGCCTCGCCCGGAGACCCAGGAGGGCTTGCCCGGCACCTGATATTCTGACCCGTTGAACGACCCCACCGGAACCACTCCTGCCGTCGGTACATCGGCCGCGCCCCGGATCGGGCCCCGATGGCGACGGCAGTCCCTCGACGATGAAAGCGTGACCCCTCGTGACACAGACGTTCGATGATGCCTCGCTGCCGAGCTCGCTGATGACCCTGCTGGCGGGCGGCGGGGGAGAGGCCGCTGGCTTCGATCCCTTCCTGCTGATCATGTTCGCGATCATGGTGATCTTCGTGATCGTGATCATGCGGCGCGGCAAGAAGATGCGCGATAAGCAGCTCGACGCGATGACCGGAGCGGTGATCGGTGCGGAGGTGCTGTTGGCCGGGGGAGTAGTCGGCACAGTGATCAGCCGTGATGAGGAACGCCGTCGGGTCACCGTCGAGTTCTCCTCCGGTGACCGTGTCGACTTCCTGCTTCAGGCCGTCCAGCAGGTCCTGGAGCCGGCGGCCACCGCTCAGGACGAGGACCCCACCGCCTCCGAGGAACGCTGAATCCCGCTGATGGCCACAAGCAAGACTGCCGCGCGTGCCCGCGGTGCACTGATCGGCATGCTCATCCTCCTGCTGGGTATGGGAGGACTGCTCGCCTACGGGGTGTCCCAGGGCAAGGCGCAATGGGCCCCGCTGCTGGCCCTCGATCTCTCCGGCGGCACGCAGATGGTGCTCTCGCCTCAGGTCGACGGGGACGAGACCTTGGATGACGAGCAGCTCGAGCAGGCGGTGGAGATCATCCGGCAGCGCGTGGACGGCACCGGTGTCGCCGAGGCCGAGATCGCCACGCAGGGCGCGGAGAACGTCGTGGTGGGTATGCCCGGCAGCCCCGATGAGGAGACCAGAGAGCTCATCCAGGCCTCTGCCGATATGGAATTCCGCCCGGTGCTGCAGGCCGAACCGGACATGGCCTACATCGACGAGTTCATCGCCAACGAGGATGAAGACGCCGACGTCGAGGAGGCAGCCCCGACCGAGGACGCAGAGGACGGCACCGCGAACGACGCCGAGGACGGCACCGAGGACGGCACTGAGGACGAGGAGACCGCCGAGCCGGAGGACTTCCCGGAACCCAGCGAGGAACCGACCGACCCGTCAGACACCAACTGGATCTCCCAGGACATCGCCGCCGAGTTCGCCAACTACCGCTGCTCCCGGGACCTGAGCATCGCCGATCGCCAGGCCGCAGAATCTGAGGAACCGCTGGTCACCTGCGACCCGGAGACCGGGACGAAGTACATCCTCGGCCCCGTGGAGGTTCCCGGCGACCGGATCTCCGGAGCTGACTTCGGCACGGAGCAGTCCCAGTCGGGGATGTCCACCGGTCGGTGGGCGGTGACCATCACCTTCGACTCTGCGGGTACCGATGAGTTCCGGGAGTCCACGAGCCGTCTGGTGAACCTGCCCGATGTCCGCAACCAGTTCGCCATCGTCCTCGACGGCCATGTGATCTCCGCTCCGAGGACGCAGGCGGCGATCACAGACGGGCGCCCGCAGATCACCGGAGACTTCACTGAAGACGAGGCGCGGAACCTCTCCGAGCAGCTGCGGTACGGGTCTCTGCCCATCAGCTTCCAGATCGAGTCTGAGGAGCAGATCTCTGCGACCCTGGGCTCGGATCAGCTGCGGATGGGTCTGCTCGCCGGGGTGATCGGTCTGCTGCTGGTGGCCGGGTACGCAGTATTCCAGTACCGGGCGCTGAGCATCGTCACCATCACCTCGCTGGTCGTCGCGGGACTGATGACCTGGTTCGCGATCTCCCTGTTGGGGTGGTCAGACGGCTACCGCCTCTCGCTGGCCGGTATCGCCGGTCTGATCGTCTCCATCGGTCTGACCGCGGACTCTTTCATCGTCTATTTCGAACGCATCAAAGATGAGCTGCGCGAGGGCAGATCTCTGGCGGGTGCTGTGGAATCCGGATGGGAACGTGCCCGCCGGACCATCCTGGCCTCCAAAGCGGTGAACATCATCGCCGCCGCCGTGCTCTTCCTGGTCGCAGTCGGCAACGTCCGCGGGTTCGCCTTCACTTTGGGGCTCACCGCGATCATCGACGTGGCGCTCGTCTTCCTCTTCACCCACCCGGTGATGCGGCTTCTGGCCCGCAGGAGGTTCTTCGCACAGGGGCGCAGCTTCTCGGGCCTCTCGGCGAAGGAACTCGGCGTCGATGTGCTCTACCGCGGGGCGGGGCGATTCTCGCGCCGTGAGGTGGTCTACAGCACCGATTCCGCGGTGGTGGCGGTGGCCGGAGAAGGGGCCGCGGCCGTCGAAGAATCCGATTCTCGGCCCGCTGTCAGGGAGCGTCTTGAGGAGGATCCGGAATCTTCCGGGCTGACGATCGCCGAGCGGCGCCGGGCTCGGACACGACGCGCAGTTGATGAGCCGGGGTCGCTGGATGACAGTTCCCAGGAGAACAGCGCCCAGGAGAACGGTGCCCAGGACGACGGCCCCCAGGATGAGGAGGAGCGCTGATGGCTGCGGGATTCGCCAAGGCCGGGAACCAGCTCTACACCGGCGAGCGGGCCTATCCGTTCATCCAACGCTCGAACCTCTGGTTCTTGATCGCCGCTGTGCTGGTCGCCGCCTCGGTGGCCGTGCCCTTCCTGCGCAGTGGTTTCAACCTCGGCATCGAGTTCACCGGGGGGTCGGAGTTCACCGTCTCCTCCGTTGAGGACCCGGACATCAGCGTCGGGGAAGAGGCGGTGGCAGAGGTCAGTGACCAGGAGGCCATGGTCACCGAGATCGCCCAGGGCACCGTGCGGGTGCAGACTGAAGAGCTCGACGACGAACAGACGCTGCAGGTCGGCGAGGCGCTGCAGGAAGGTTACGGGGTCTCCGCCGATGAGGTGACTTCCAGCTTCGTCGGGCCCACTTGGGGCGAGCAGGTGTCTCAGCAGATGCTGATCGGTCTGGTGATCTTCATCGTCCTGGTTGCCCTGTATATGGCGATCTATTTCCGGACGTGGAAGATGTCCTTGGCTGCCATCTCCGGGCTTGCCGTGGTCGTGATCACCACGGCGGGGATCTACTCGGCCACCGGGTTCGAGGTCACGCCCAGCGCGATCATCGGCTTCTTGACGATTCTGTCCTATGCGCTCTACGACACGATGGTGGTCTTCGACAAGATCCGCGAGAACGTCGCGGCGGTGTTGAGCCAGAAGGATCAGACCTTCACCGAGCGGGTCAATCTCGCAGTGAACCAGACGCTCGTCCGCTCGATCAACACCTCCGTGGTCGGCATCCTTCCGGTCGGTTCGATCCTGTTCATCGGAGCCTTCCTCCTCGGCGCCGGCACCTTGCGTGATATCGCGCTGTCGCTGTTCGTGGGCATCATCGTCGGCACATTGGCCACAATCTTCGTCCAGGCCCCGCTCTATGCGCGGATGCGGCGCAATGATGCGGACCTGGTGGCTCACACTGAGGAAGTGCTGCGGCTGCGTGCCACACGAGGGATCGAGCAGGTCACCTGGTCTGGGACACCTTTGGACGCCGAGGGTCGTCCGGTGCCGTTCCCGCCGCTTCCTGAGCCAGAGGATGACGAGGGCGAGTTCGATGAGGACGGGCAACCTGTCGGCGACGAACAGGCCCCTGAGATCCTCATCACCGAGATGCCTGCCTCCGCATCCTCAGAGGATTCCGGGGAACCCCGCGGCTGAGACCTCACCGAGTCTCCGCTGTCACGGTGGGACCTCGGCGTCTGGACCTGGGTGTCTGGACCTGGGTCAGTGAGCGGGGCGAAGCGCTGAGCGAGTAGAATGTGCTCCATTCCGTTCGTGCCCCTCACCCCGGGAGAGCAGGTCGCATCTGGTGAACGATGACTCCGCATCCACCACTCCGCCGCGCGTGGCCTCGGATCAGTATGCCGACCCCGGGCCTGGCAGCGCCGATGCGGAGAGGACAGCGGGTGTAGGCGGCGTGGATGTAGGCGGCATGGAGGTGCGCGGCAGCACCCGGCAGATCGATGGTGAAGACCGTGCGCTGCTGGAGCCGCTTGAGGCGGTGATGCGCGGCACCGATGTCGAGTCCGATCTTCCGCTGGTGCAGCGGGCCTTCGATGTAGCCGCTCATCAGCACCGGCATCAGCGCCGCAAGAGCGGCGAGCCCTACATCATCCATCCCGTGGCCGTGGCCACGATCCTCGCCGAGCTGGGCCTCACCGGATCCACGCTGGCGGCGGCGCTGCTGCACGACACCGTCGAGGACACCGACTACAGCCTCGAGAAGCTCACCGAAGACTTCGGCGCCGAGATCGCCCATCTGGTCGACGGCGTCACCAAACTGGACAAGCTGAAGTTCGGCGACGCCGCACAGGCAGAGACCGTGCGCAAGATGGTGCTGGCCATGGCCAAGGACATCCGCGTGCTGATGATCAAGCTCGCCGATCGGCTGCACAACGCGCGCACGTGGAAGTTCGTCTCCGCGGAGTCCAGTTCGCGCAAGGCCAAAGAGACCCTGGAGATCTTCTCGCCGTTGGCTCACCGGTTGGGCATGAACACGATCAAATGGGAGCTGGAGGATCTCTCCTTCGCGGTGCTCTATCCGAAGGTGTACGAGGAGATCGTCCGCCTGGTGGGAGACCGCACCCCGCAGCGGGAGAAGTTCCTCGCCGAGGTCCGGCAGATCATCGCCGATGATCTCAGCGAATCGACGATCTCGGCGACCATCACCGGCCGACCGAAGCACTACTACTCGATCTATCAGAAGATGATCGTCCGGGGGAAGGACTTCGACGACATCCACGATCTGATGGGCGTGCGTGTGCTGGTCGAGTCCGTCCGCGACTGCTATGCGGCACTGGGGGCTCTGCACGCCCGATGGAACCCTCTGCCGGGGCGGTTCAAGGACTACATCGCCATGCCGAAGTTCAATATGTACCAGTCTCTGCACACCACAGTCATCGGCCCGCAGGGCAAACCGGTGGAGATCCAGATCCGCACCTATGAGATGCACCGACGGGCCGAGTACGGTGTGGCGGCGCATTGGAAGTACAAGCAGAAGTCCGGCGATGACCAGCAGCGCACCGGGGCCGCGAAATCGGTGCGCTTCGTCGACGGCTCGGCCCCGGGTGTGGCCACGCAGCAGAGCCAGACGACGGCCGATATCGGCTGGCTGCGCTCACTGGTGGACTGGCAGTCCGAGACCACCGATCCCGATGAGTTCCTGGAGTCCCTGCGCTACGAGATCAACGCCAAAGAGGTGTTCGTCTATACACCCAAAGGTGAGGTCATGGCTCTGCCCGCCGGGGCGACGCCGGTGGACTTCGCCTACGCGGTCCACACCGACGTCGGGCATAAGACCATCGGAGCGCGGGTCAACGGCAAACTGGTCCCGCTGAGCTCAGAGCTCCAGCACGGTGACTGGGTGGAGATCTTCACCTCCAAGGCCGAGGGTGCCGGTCCCAGTACGGACTGGCAGCAGTTCGTGAAGTCGGCACGGGCCAGGAACAAGATCCGTCAGTGGTTCACCAAAGAGCGCCGTGAAGAGGCCATCGAGCGCGGTAAGGACGATCTCACCAAGGCGATCCGGCGCTCGAGCCTGCCGCTGCAGAAGGTGATGAACCCCGATGTGCTCAAACAGGTCGCCGAGCAGCTGCACTATCCGGACATCGCCGGCCTCTACGCCGGGATCGGGGACAACAACGTCTCGGCTCAGAACGTCACCGAACACCTCCAAGCGCTGTACGCCCCGGAGGAGACCGAGGACGTCGAAGAGCATGACACCACGCCGATCACCGCCCCCCGGACCAAGCCCACGGAGATCTCTGATGCCGGAGTGATCGTCAAGGGCGCCTCCGGTGTGCTGGTGAAACTGGCACGGTGCTGTACTCCGGTCCCGCCCGATGACATCGAAGGATTCGTCACCCGGGGTCAAGGGGTCTCCGTGCACCGGGCCGACTGTAAGAACGTGGAGCAGCTGCGGGATCACCCGGACCGGCTGGTCGAGGTGGAATGGGCGCCCACGAAGTCCTCGGTCTTCCTGGTGGAGATCCAGGTGGAGGCCCTGGACCGGAAATCCCTGCTCTCTGACGTCACCCGGGTGCTGGCAGAGTCCCAGGTCAACATCCTCTCGGCCAGCGTCCAGACCTCCCGGGATCGTGTGGCGATCTCTCGGTTCTCCTTCGAGATGGGCGACCCGCGCTACCTCAATCATGTGCTGAACTCCGTACGCCGCATCGACGGCGTCTATGACGTCTACCGCACCATCGGACGCCGTCGGCAGTCCTCCTGAGGCACCGGACTAGCCCACACTGTCAGTACCAGGCGGGCCCAGGCCGAGACAGGCCATACCTCAGTCGCATTGCTGGATACAGGCCTGGAGGACCTCCGCGATCGCTGCGCGGTCCACCGTGGCGCCGCGCCGGTCCCGCTGCAGCGCGATGACGTCTTCGACCCGTTTCGGCGCCGCCTCATCGGCGAAGACGGACATCACCGTACCGACCAGTTCGACACGCCGCTGATCATCGTGGCCAGGATGCAGAGGCCCCGTCGAGATGGTGGTGCCGATGCCGAGGAAGGTGTCGGCGGCAGTGCGCGCCGGTGTGGTGACCTGCAGCGGCCCGAGCGTGCAGATGTCAGTCTCCTCCAGGTGCACGTCATGGGATTGCCGGTCCAGCACATCGCGGCGACGCCGACGGCGGAAGCCCGAACAGATCAGGGTCAGACGACGCGGTGCCGGAGCCCCGATGTGGATCCAACCGGCGAGCTCTCCGCAGATCACGACGTTCGTGCGGTCAGCCGGTGAGAGCAGCGTGCTCACCGCCTGAGCACGGACCTCAGGCCCCAGGGGCAGCGTGCGGGGGATATAGACATCGCCCAATAAGTGCCGCAGCGCGCCCTGGGCGGTCAGGCCCTGGAGCTCCTCGGTCCCGAAAGGCTCACCGGGCCGGTAGAGCCGAGCACGGGGCCGTGCGGGATGCGTCTCGGAGATCAACGGTGTAGGCGTCATGCCGACCATCGTGCCCCAGAGCAGCCTCCCGACGCTTCCGCCGGGCTCTCACCTGTGGAGAACTGCTGGACTGTGGAAGAGCGGCGGCACGGTGACCGGCGGCGAACCGCCGAGACCACTGAGCCTCACGGCGAGGTGTCCTCCTCGTGGTGCGGAACCACCACATCCCCGGGCTCCTGAGCGCGGGCGCGGCGCATCTGCAAGGCGTGCTCCAGAATCTCCACGGCTGCCGCCTGATCGATCGTCTCCCGGCCGGCCCGGGAATCCACCCCGGAGTCACGCATCTTCTGCGCCGCCGAGACGGTGGAGAGACGTTCATCGACCAGCCGCACCTGAGTCTGGGGTGTAGAGGAGGCCGCCAAGCGGTCGGCCAGGGCCTGCGCGTACTGCTGCGCCTTCACCGTCGAAGCGGTGTGCTCACCGGAGAGCGAGAGCGGCAGGCCCACATAGACCACGGTGACCGCACGGTCTGCGATGATCCGGCTGAGCATGCGCAGGTCACTGCCGCGCCGACTGTCCCGGCGCAGCGTCATCACCGGGGTGGCCAGCAGGGCGTCCGGGTCCGTGGCGGCCACCCCGACCCGGACATCGCCGACATCGACGGCCAGACGCACACCGGGACGGGCTGCCGGCTGGTGATCAGCCTCCATCACCGGTTGCGGACATCCCGGAGAACACCTGCCAGCGCCTCGTCCAATCGGGAGGCGTCCTGGCCACCGCCCTGGGCGATATCAGGGCGTCCGCCGCCGCCCCCGCCCAGGACCGCGCAGGCGTTCTTCACGAGATCACCTGCGGCGACCCCCTGCTCGCGGGCACCTGCAGTGGTCGCCACGACGATCACCGGCCGCCCCTTGGCCTCGCCACCGACGGCGACGACGGCGCTGCGGGAGCCGAAACGGCCCCGCAGATCCTGTGCGAGCTCGCGGACCTCATCGGCGGAGGAGACAGGCCCCAGCGCATGGGTCAGCACCTCGATCCCTGCGGCGTCCACGGCCTCGGCAAGCAGTGCGCCGGCCTGGGCTCGCAGCTGCTCGGCGCGGAGACGCTCCAGCTCGCGCTCGGTGTCCTTCAGGCGCTGCAGCGTGGCACTGATCCGTTCCGGCACCTGGTCAGCGGGCACCTTGAGCATTTCGGTCAGCTGGTTCACCAGCGTGCGTTCGGCCGCGAAGTGCCGGAAGGCGTCCATGCCCACCAAGGCTTCGACGCGGCGGTTGCCGGAGCCGACCGAGGCCTCAGAGAGCAGGGCGAGGGTGCCCACCTCGGCGGTGGAGCCGACGTGGGTCCCACCGCAGAGCTCCCGGGACCAGGGGCCGCCCAGCTCGACGACACGGACCTGCTCGCCGTACTTCTCCCCGAAGAGCATCATGGCACCGGCGGCTTTGGCCTCCTCCAGAGACATGATGCTGGTGGAGACCTCGTGATCGTCACGGATCGCCAGGTTCGTGATCTCTTCGAGCTCCTGACGGGCGCTGGGACTCATCGCGTCATCGTGGGTGAAGTCGAACCGCAGGTAGCCCTCCTTATTGAAGGAGCCGGCCTGCACCGCACCGGGGCCGAGCACATCGTGGAGGGCGGCGTGGATGATGTGGGTGGCGGTGTGTGCTTTCTGGGCATCGAGGCGACGGCGCACATCGATCTCGCCCAGGGCTTCGGCACCGGCGGGCACTTCACCTTCGAGCACTCGAGCCCGATGCACCGACAGCCCACCGATCGGGGACTGGACATCGGTGACCTCTAGGACGAACCCGTCTCCGCTGATGCGCCCGGTGTCCGGGGCCTGGCCTCCGGCCTCGGCGTAGAAGGGCGTCTCATCGAGCACGATCTCGACGTCCTGGCCTGCCACGGCCCGGTCTGCGGCAGCACCGTCGACCACCAGACCACGGACCCTCGACTGGCTGCTGTGTGCGGTGTATCCGGTGAACTGCGTGGGCCGATCGCCACGGATCTGGCGGTACACCTCGGTATCGGCGTGACCGGACTTCTTGCCCTTGGCATCGGCCCGAGCACGGTCACGCTGCTCGGCCATCAGCGCTCGGAACTGCTCCTCGTCGACGGTGACACCGGCCTCGGCCGCCATCTCCAGGGTGAGATCGATGGGGAAGCCGTAGGTGTCATGCAGGGCGAAGGCGTCGGCGCCGGAGAGCGGACGGTTCTGAGACTGAGCGTCAGAGACGGCGTGGTCCAGTTTGGCGGTGCCCGCGGAGATCGTCCGCAGGAATGCCTGCTCCTCCTTGACCGCGACCTGACGGATCGTGTCGAACTCGGTCTCGACCTCCGGGTAGACACCCTTCATGGCCTGCTGTGAGACGGCGATCAGGTCGGCGAACACCGGCTCCTCCACGCCCATCAGGCGCATACCGAGGATGACTCGTCGGATGAGTCGCCGTAGGACGAAACCGCCGGCCTCGTTCGAGGGGCGCACCCCGTCGGAGATGAGCATCAGCGCGGAGCGGACGTGATCGGCGATCATCCGCAGCCGGACGTCGGTGCTGTGGTGGGGGTCCTGAGGGTCCTCCGTGGAGGTGTACTCCACACCGGCGAGCTCGGCTGCGCGGTCCAGCACCGGGCGGACCTGGTCGGTCTCGTACATGTTCTCTACGCCCTGCAGCACCATCGCCAGCCGCTCCAGGCCGAGACCGGTGTCGATGTTCTTGTGCTGCAGCGGACCGGCGACGTCGAAATCGGACTTGGAGCGCACGGCCGAGAGCCGGAACTCCATGAACACGAGGTTCCAGATCTCGATGAACCTGGTCTCATCAGCGGCCGGACCGCCGTCCCGGCCGTAGGCCGGACCGCGGTCGAAATAGATCTCGGAGCAGGGGCCGCCGGGGCCGGGCTGGCCGGTGTTCCAGTAGTTGTCCTCGGGACCGAAGCGCTGGATGCGTGCCTCGGGCACGCCGACCACATCGCGCCAGATGGTGTAGGCCTCGTCGTCGTCCTGGTAGACGGTGACCCACAGGCGCTCAGGGTCCAGGCCGTAGCCGCGCAGGCCGGTCTGCGGATCGCCCTCGACAGGGGTGGTCAGCAGCTCCCAGGCCATCGGGATGGCTCGTTCCTTGAAGTAGTCGCCGAAGGAGAAGTTCCCGCACATCTGGAAGAACGTGCCATGGCGGGCGGTCTTGCCGACCTCCTCGATATCGGCGGTACGGATGCACTTCTGTACGGAGACGGCTCGCTGATAGGGCGGAGTCTCGGTGCCGAGGAAGTAGGGGATGAAGGGGACCATGCCGGCGATGGTGAACAGCACCGACGGGTCCGGAGAGACCAGCGAACTCGAGGGGACACGCTCATGGCCCTTTGCCGCGAAGTAGTCGTACCACGTGCGGGTGATGTCCTCAGTCTTCATGAGCGGGTCGTGTTCTCCTGGTGGGGTGTGCTGGGGCGACGGCAACGGCGTCTGCGATGACGATGAGGCATGCCGGACCGGATCAAGTGTACCGGGACACAGCACGGGCCCGTCATCGGCGATCCCCTGGGGATGCTCAATGACGGGCCCATGCCGATATGCGACATCCGAAGACGCCGCGGAAGGATCAGATGAGGATCACCGGGCGTAGTACTCGACGACCATCTGTTCCTCACAGGTGACCGGGACCTCTTCTCGCTTCGGAGCACGTGAGAGGGTGGCCTGCAGCTTGTCCAGCTCGACCGTCAGGTAGCCCGGAACGGCCGGAAGCGCATCCTGGTGTGCACCGGCGGCGGCGACCTGGAACGGCTCGAACTTCTCACTGCGCTCGTGCACGTGGATCATCTGGCCCGGGTTCACACGGAACGACGGGCGGTCCACGCGCTTGCCGTCGACCAGGATGTGGCGGTGCACCACGAACTGGCGGGCCTGGGCGATGGTCCGGGCGAAGCCGGCGCGCAGGACCAGGGCGTCCAGACGGGACTCGAGCAGCTCGATGAGGGTCTCACCGGTCAGCCCGTCGCGGCGCTTGGCCTCTTCGTAGTAACGGATCATCTGCGCCTCGCGGATGCCGTACTGGGCACGCAGACGCTGCTTCTCGCGCAGACGCACGGCGTAGTCGGAGTCGGTGCGGCGGCGGGTCCGTCCGTGCTGGCCGGGGCCGTAGGGGCGCCGGTCCAGGTACTTCTGGGCCTTCGGGGTCAGCGCGATGCCCAGGGCACGGGACTGCTTGACCGTGCGGCGGGAGCGCAGGGGAGTGGTGGGCATGGATATGTGCCTTTCGATTCGTTCGGCATGTGCTGTTTATCCGCCGCCCGCGGCACTGTTGTCAGCAGGACTGGATCACCAGGACCTGCGTGGGGACAGAACGGGCGGCTACCTGGCCTCCGGGATCCCTTCCGGAGAGCGCGGACTGCCGGGTGTCCGCTTCACGCTGCGGTTCTCCGCCGTGCACAGCTGCTGACCCTGGACTCAGGACACCAAACTGCGCAGGATCCTCGAGGTGATGCGCTTCTCTATGAAGCACACCGGAGGCGGAGCCTGCCAGACAGCCGACAACTATACCACCTCAGCCGCACTGAGAGAGTATGGCGCGGCACACAGGCGCTTCGGGCGACAAACTCAGGTGCCCTCGAGTGTTCCAGCGGCGTGATGCCGTGAACGTGATGCCGTGAACATGAAGCTGACGGCGGATCAGCCGCGCATGGCCTTGCGATCCGGACGCATCCGATACGGATCCACACCGTGGGGGATCGGCGGCCGGGAGATCGGCAGGGAGTTCAGCCGCTTATCCAACGCGGCGACCTCATGTTTGGTCAGCGTCTTATCCAGCTTCTTGATGTGCTTGTTCAGCCGCGGCAGAGGCACCTGGCCCTCGCCGCGGCCGGTCTCGACGACGTGGATCGGCACGCCGGTGTCACGCAGCACGGGGGTGAATCGCTTGCGCGTCTTCGGCACCAGCTTGCGCACGGCAGCGGCACTGCCGTCGGTGACCAGCACTAGGCCCGGCTTGCCGACCACACGGAAGACGGCGGCCTGCGTCTTCGGGTCCATCGCCACCGGCTCCTCGGTGACGGACCAGCCGCGCCGCAGCGTGTTCAGCACTGCCGCCGCGGCCCCGGGGCGGCCTTCGATCCGGGAGAAAGCGGCCTTCTCCGCACGGCGGTTCATCACGAACAGCGTGGCCAACAGACCGAAGGGAAGAGCCACGAGGACACCGGTCACCCAATTGAGGAGCAGGCCGATGACCACCGTCACCACGGCGAAGGTCAGCAGGAAGGCCAAAGCCATCCACCACCCGATGTTCGGGTCGTAGGAGCGGGTCATATCGAAGACCTGCTTGATGCGGGCGAAGAAGCCTTCCTTCTTATTGGCCTTCTTACGCGCCTTGCGCTCTTGCTTCTGCTGTTTCTGCTGGGCCTTGAGCTTCTTCAGCTCGGCCTTCGCCTCAGCTTTCGAGGAGACCTGCGGGGTGGAGGATTCAGCCTGTGCCATAGTGGCCCTAAGTCTACCCGCTCAGCACCGCTGGGCTGACCGGGCAGAGCGACCGAGTCAGTGACCTGCCGCGACCAGGGTGGCGGCCTCCTGCTTCGTCGTCCCTGAGGGCTCGATGTGCGCCAGCTCCGCTGGGATCTCCCAGCCCTTCTTGTGCATGGCCTTGGCCCAGAGGGAACCAGCGCGGTAGGAGGAACGCACCAGCGGCCCGGACATGACACCGAGGAAACCGATCTCCTCGGCCTCTTCGGAGATCTCTAAGAACTCCTGGGGCTTGACCCAGCGGTCCACCGGGAGGTGGCGTGGGGTGGGCCGCAGGTACTGGGTGATGGTGAGCAGGTCGCAGCCGGCGTCGTGGAGATCCTGCAGCGCCTCGCTGATCTCCTCGCGGGTCTCGCCCATCCCCAGGATGAGGTTGGACTTGGTGATCATCCCGTGGTCCCGGCCCTGGGTGAGCACATCGAGGGACCGCTCATAGCGGAAGGCCGGGCGGATGCGCCGGAAGATGCGCGGCACCGTCTCCACATTATGGGCGAAGACCTCGGGCTGGGCCTCGCAGATCCCGGCGATGTGCTCTTCGCGTCCGGAGAAGTCCGGGATGAGGATCTCCACGCCGGTGCCGGGATTCAGCTCGTGGATCTTGCGGATCGTCTCCGCGTAGAGCCAGACGCCCTCATCGGCTAGGTCATCGCGGGCCACTCCGGTGACTGTGGCATAGCGCAGGTTCATCTCCCGGACAGACTCGGCCACCTGGGTGGGTTCGGCCTCGTCGAGGGCCTGGGGGCGTCCGGTGTCGATCTCGCAGAAGTCGCATCGGCGGGTGCAGGCCGATCCGCCGATGAGGAAGGTCGCCTCACGGTCCTCCCAGCATTCGAAGATGTTCGGGCAGCCGGCCTCCTCGCACACGGTGTGCAGCCCTTTGCCACCGACACGTTGCTTCATCGCCGCGAACTCCGGGCCCATCTTGACCTTGGTGCGCATCCACTCGGGTTTGCGCTCCACAGGCACTTCTGCGTTGCGGGCCTCGACGCGCAGCATGCGGCGTCCTTCCGGTGCCACTGTCACGGCAGGGCTCCTTCCGTCGGGGTGGTCGATGTCTTTGGCGGGGTCGCTGAACCCGTCTCTGGGCGGGTCTCAGAACGAGTCTCAGAGCGGGTCTCAGAACGGACCTCAGACGGGACGGCATGCTCCGGCGCCAGCAGAGGGGGCAGATGGTCCTGCAGCTCAGCGATCACCGAGGCGGAGACGTCTGAGGGGGTGACGGTCCGGCCGATCTCAGCGCTGATCGAGGTGGTCTCAGCGTCGCTGATGCCACAGGGGATGATGTTCGAGAATGCCTGGAGATCGTTGGAGCAGTTGAGCGCGAAACCGTGCATCGTCACGCTCTGGTGAACACGCAAGCCGATGGCGGCGATCTTACGGGGCCTGGGGCCGTCGGTGATCCACACTCCGGAGCGTCCCTCGACAGTGGTGGAGTCGATGCCGTAGTCGCGCTGCAGCAGGTGGATGAGCCGGTGCTCCAGCACCGCGACATACTCGCGGACCAGTGCCGGTTCGGCCAGGTGCAGGATCGGGTAGCCGACGAGCTGGCCGGGCCCGTGCCAGGTGATCTTGCCTCCGCGGTCCACCGGGATCACCTGGGTGCCGTCGCGCGGCATATCCTCAGGTGCAGTGCGCCGACCGGCAGTGTAGGTGGCGGCGTGTTCCAGCAGCAGCACGGTAGAAGGCTGCTCACCGCGCGAGACCTGATCATGGAGGTCCCGCTGGACCTGGAGTGCAGCGGCATAGTCGACGACGTCCGGGGCGAAACCGAGCCGTCTGAACGCAAGGGGCATGGACCCAGCCTAGTCCTCTCGCAGTCGATGTCTGTGCACGGGCAGTTTCATCACGTCATACAGCTGATCAGCACCTCGACGGTGCCAGCCTGTGGATAACTTCTGCGCGCATCGGGCTGCCTGCGTCACAGTAGAGGTCATGGAGAATCAGAACGCACAGTATGAACCTCCCCTGAGCCTCCGTCTGGGGGATCCTCCGCAGGCACCCGGTCTACGAGTGACCCGGCTGCTGGGCGTCGGCGGGTCCGCTGCAGTCTGGGCTGCCGAAGTCCGGGAGTCATCCGGTGCACCTCTGCAAGGCCGAGATCGGCCCTCTGGTCCTGTCTGGTGCCACGACGGCGCACCTCCGCAGACGGTGGCTCTGAAGGTCTCGACCACCCCCTCGACGGAACCCGGTCATGACCAGCGGCTGCATGCGGAGCTGGAGGCCATGCGTCCGCTGCATCATGACCATCTGGTGACCCCATATGGCTGGGTTCCCACCTCTCACGGTCCCGGCCTGGTGATCGAGCTGTTCTCCGCCGGCAGTCTGGCAGCTCTGCTGCGCGCACGGGGCAGGCTCAGCGCCGGGGAGGTCACCACAGTCCTCACACCGGTGGCGGAGGCGGTGGCGCATCTGCACCGGGAGGGCGCCGTCCATGGTGACATCTGTCCGGGCAATATTCTGCTGGCACCGGACGGCCGTCCCGCCGTGGGGGATCTCGGTGATGCGCAGCTGCTCGGCGGTGCGCCCACCCCGGTCGGTACACCGGGGTTCACGGCGCCGGAGCGTCATGCGGCGGATTCCGCAGCCGAGACCGCGACCGAGACAGCGTTGGCCTGCGAGGCCGACGTCTATTCCCTCGGGGCCGTGGCCTGGTTCGCCCTGACCGGTCAGCATCCCGATGTCGACGCACGGCGAGCACCGTTGGGCACGCTATGCCCCGAGCTCAGCACTCGAGCGATCGATCTGATCGAAGAGACCCTCAGCGATGATCCGCACCGGCGCCCCTCGGCTCAGGAGTTCGCGATCGGGCTCTTCGTGGCCGCCTCACCTGAGGAACTGGATGTCAGCCCCTACGTCGATGACGAGGTGGTGGCCGATCTGCCCACACGGCGGCGGCCGGACCCCCGCCCTCGGCGCCGTCGGGGACGACGATCTGCGTTCATCGCTGTGACGGCGGCTGTGCTCAGCGTCGGCGCCTGGTGGATGTGGCCCGCGGGGCAGAGCCTCGACAGCGAGAGCAGCGAGCAGGCCGCGGCGGAGGAGTTCGAACATAATGCGGGCGCTGACGATTCCCCGGAGGCTGGTGAGGAAGCGGCCGCAGAGGCGGGGTCCGGTCCAGCAGATTCTGATCCGGCAGGCTCCGATCCTGCAGGCTCCGCATCCAGACTGTCCGTGGAGGCCGCTGAGCAAGCACTGGAATCTGAGGAGCCTGAGGAGATACTCCTGGGTCTTCAGAGCCTGCGCTTGGCGGCGCTCGAGAACCCTCAGGAGGTCTCTGCCGAGCTCTACACCGCCGAAGGCTCCCCCGCGCAGGAGACAGAGGAACTGCTGTTGGAGCAGGCTCCCGTCGAGGGCCCGGAGCTGAGTCTGGAGCTCCTCGGCAGCGAGAGCGAAGGCGGGTTGGAGGATGGGCCGGAACAGCACATCGCTCCGAGCGATCCTGAGACCTCAGAGGAGCTCATCCTCCCGGTGGCGGTGACCGCCGGTGAGTTCACCGGGGAGAGGCATTACGAGCAGCAGGTGCGCTTGGCCTTCGTCCGGGATGACGAGCGGTGGATGCTTCACCAGGTGCACGAGCTGGTCTGAGCAGACGGCACAGCGGGCTGGCTCGGCCGGTCAGGGCCGGCCCCTCGCGCGATGAAACAGGGGTGGACACCGTGATCTCACGGTGTCCACCCCTGCTCAGGAGGTGCTTATCCAGCCTGCCGGTAGTGTCTGCCCTGCCGGTAGTGTCTACGTCCGGAGCCGGTCAGAGCCCGAGGTCGCCCTCGTAGGCTGCGCCCTCCAGCCGTGCCTTCAGCGTCTGGAGGAAGCGGCCGGCATCGGCGCCGTCGACCAGACGGTGATCGTAGGTCAGCGAGAGGTACATCATGTGCCGGATGCCGATGGTGTCGTTGCCGTCAGCATCGGTGACGACCTCCGGGCGCTTCACGATCGCCCCGGTGCCCAGGATGGCGACCTGGGGCTGGTTGATGATCGGGGTGTCGAAGAGCGCGCCGACCGAGCCGATGTTCGTGATCGAGAACGTGCCGCCGGAGAGCTCGTTCGGACCGATCTTGTTGTTGCGGGTCCGCTCGGCGACGTCGGAGATCTTCTGCGCCATCCCACCGAGGTTCAGCCCCCCGGCATCCTGGATGACCGGCACCAGCAGCCCACGCTCGGTGTCCACGGCGATCGCGATGTGCTCACGGTCGTGGTAGGTGATCTGCTGGGCTTCCTCGTCGTACTGGGCGTTGAGCTTCGGGTGCTGCTTCAGCGCCTCCGCCACCGCGGTTGCGATGAACGGCAGGTAGGTGAGCTTGACGCCGTTGTGCTGCAGGAAGGACTCCTTGGCCTTGGCACGCAGCTGCACGATGCGGGTCATATCGACTTCCTGCACCTGAGTCAGCTGCGCCGAGACATCCAGAGACTCCTTCATCCGCTGGGCGATGACCTGGCGGATGCGCGGCGCCTTCTCCTGGGTGCCACGCTTGGTGGTGTCCTCCTGCACCTGCGGAGGCTGGGACGCCTTCGGCGCGGCTGCCGGAGCCGCCGACGAGCTCTGCTCAGCCGACGCACCGGCCTTCTCCGCAGCATCGAGCACATCCTGCTTGCGGATACGGCCGCCGACTCCCGTGCCCTTCAGCTGGGAGAGGTCGATCCCTTCCTTCTTGGCCAGCTGACGCACCAACGGTGTGACATAGCCTTCAGCGCCGGTGGAGCTGTCCTTCTTCTGCTGACCGGCATCGGAGGCACCCTTGGAGGAGTCTGCGCTGGGCTTCTCCGCCTGCTCCTTGACCTTCTCGTCGTGACCCTGGTCAGCCTCTTCCTGCTCAGCCGGCTCGGGGGAAGGTGCCGCGGCCTCGGAGTCCGCCTGTCCCGCATCGTCTCCGGCGTCTTCTCCGGACTCTCCTACGGCGTCATCGGGCTGCTCTGCGCCACCGGCCGAACCGGCGCCTGAACCGACGCGGGCCAGGACAGCACCGACCTCGACGGTCTCGTCCTCACCCACGAGGATCTCCTGCACTGTGCCTGCCGCGGGGGAGGGGACCTCCGTGTCCACCTTGTCAGTGGAGACCTCGAGGATGGGCTGGTCCACCTCGATCTCCTCACCGACTTCGACCAGCCAGCGGGTGACTGTGCCTTCGGTGACAGACTCGCCGAGCGCCGGCAACGTGATGTCCTCGGACGGACCCGCCTCGGCAGAGCCCGCGGAGGTCCCGGTGGACTCAGCGCTCTGCTCCTCAGAGGACTCGTCGTCCTCCTCCTGCTGAGAGCCGGATTCCTCAGCCGCCTGCGGCGCTGAGTCCTCGGCGGCCTCCTGATCAGCCTCAGTTTCAGAGTCGGCGTCGGCAGATTCAGCGTCGTCTGCGCCGGAATCCTGGGAGCCTGCTCCGGAGCCGTCCCCGATGGTGACCAGGGGGGCGCCGACCTCGACGGTCTCATCCTCGTCGACGAGGAGCTCCTCGATCGTGCCGGCCGCCGGTGACGGGACCTCGGTGTCGACCTTATCGGTGGACACTTCGACGATGGGCTGGTCGACCTCGACCTCGTCTCCGACCTCGACGAGCCAGCGGGTGACGGTGCCCTCGGTGACCGATTCACCGAGGGCCGGAAGGTTCACGGTCTCAGACATGATGTCCGACTCCTACTCTTAAGTGCGGGTGCGTCCGCAGTGCGAGGACGCCTGATGGTTTCTCTGCAGTCGATCGTGGGCTCAGGCTCAGCCGTGCAGCGGGTGCCCGAAGAGCGCCATCGCGGCCTCGCCCAGCGCCTCGTTCTGTGTCGGGTGGGCGTGGACCAGGTTGGCCACATCTTCGGGGTAGGCCTCCCAGTTGACGATGAGCTGCGCCTCGCCGATCTGCTCGCTGATCCGTGAACCGATGCCATGTACACCGACGATCGGGCCACCCTTCACGGCGATCATCTTGACGATGCCGCCGGTGCCGATGATGGAGGACTTGCCGTTTCCGGCGAGGTTGTATTCGGTGACCGTGATCTCGTCCTTGCCGAACTCCTCCTCCGCCTTGGGCTGGGTGTAGCCGATGGAGATGATCTCCGGTTCGCAGAAGGTGACCTTCGGGATATTGATGTCTTCGACGATCATCGGGGAGTTCCCCGCGATCTCCTCGGCGACGAAGATGCCGTGCTCATATCCGCGGTGGGCCAGCTGCAGGCCCGGCACGATGTCGCCGATGGCATAGATGTTGCCGACGCCGGTGTGCAGGCGCTCGTCCGTGATGACGAAGCCTCGGTCGATCTCGATGCCCTGGTCCTCGAAGCCGAAGCCCTCGGTGACCGGACCGCGGCCCACAGCCACCAGGCAGATCTCGGCCTCGAATTCCTTGCCGTCCTCCAAGGTGACCTTCACGCCGTCGGAGGTCTCCTCGACGTCCTTGAAGAAGGTGCCGGTGTTGAAGGTGACGCCGCGCTTCTTGAAAGCACGCTCCAGGTTCTTGATGATGGCGGGATCCTCATTGGGCACCAGGGAGGGCAGGCCCTCGATGATGGTGACCTCTGTGCCGTAGGAGGTCCAGGCGGAGGCGAACTCACAGCCGATCACTCCACCGCCGAGGACGATGGCGGACTTCGGCGTGTAGTCCAGCTCGAGAGCCTCCGTGGAGGTGATGATGCGGTCGCTGAGCGGCAGCCCCATCGTCTTGGAGGTGGATCCTGTGGCCAGCACGATGTTCTTGCCGGTGTAGGTGGTGCCGTCGACCTCGATCTGGTTCTGCGAGACGAGCGTGCCCTCACCCTCGATCACGGTGACCTTGCGCATCTTGAGCAGCCCCGTGAGGCCCTTGTGCTTACCGGCGACGATCCCGTCCTTATACTCGCGGACCTTCGCCATGTCGATGCCCTCGAAGGTGGTCTTCACGCCGTACTTCTCAGAGGACTTGGCCTCATCGGCCAGTTCGGCGGCGTGCAGATAGGCCTTCGTCGGGATGCACCCGGTGTGCAGGCAGGTACCGCCGAGCTTGGCCTTCTCGACCAGACCCACGCTGAGCCCGTGCTGGACGGAGCGGAGAGCGGCCGCGTAGCCGGCGCTGCCCCCTCCGAGGACGAGTACGTCGAATTCCTGTGCCTGAGGCTGGTCGGCCACGGTGCTTGCTCCCTCGGTTCGGGTATTGCTTCGATGTGCGTGACGTCGGGGCCTGATCGCTGCGATCAGACTGACGGCTTCGGGGCGAGCCGGTGCCGCCGATGCCGGAGTCCAGTCTACGCAGTGCCCAGCCTAGCGGTTGACAGGGCCCGCTCCCAGAGGATCTCCGTTTCATCGGCGGCACGTCCCGGTGGATCAGCGTCCCAGGCTCTCCAAGTAGCTGATGAGCGTGCGCACCATCACACCGGTGCCGTTCTTGGGGGTGTAGCCGTAGGGGCCTTTCTCGTTGAAGGCCGGTCCGGCGATGTCCAGATGCGCCCAGGGGATGCGCTGGGCATCCCGATCCAGCGCATCGGGGTCGGCATCGGAGCGTTCGCCGACGAACTCGCGCAGGAACGCCGCAGCACCCATCATCCCGCCGAAACGGTCGCCGGTGTTCGTCAGATCAGCGACCTGGGACTCGAAGCCTGCGCGCGCCTCCTCCGGGATCGGCATCGGCCACAGCGTCTCACCGGCCTCCTCCGCGGCATCGACGAGCTGACCGCGCAGATCCTCCTGCCCCATCAGGCCCACTGTGCGCACCCCGAGGGCCACCATCTGTGCGCCGGTGAGGGTGGCGACGTCGATGACGGCGTCGGGGTGCTCCTCGGAGGCGATCACCAGACCATCGGCCATCACCAGGCGCCCTTCAGCATCGGTGTTGAGAACTTCGACAGTCTTGCCGCCGTAGATGCTGATGACGTCCTCCGGGCGCTGAGCGGTCGAGGAGGGGAGGTTCTCCGCCAGGCAGAGCCACCCGGTAACCTTCACCGGCAGCTCCAGGTCCGCGGCGGCACGGACCGCCGCGAGAACGGTGGCCGCTCCGCCCATGTCGAGCTTCATCGTGTCCATCGCATTGGCCGGCTTCAGGGACAGGCCGCCCGAGTCGAAGGTGATGCCCTTGCCGACGAGAGCGATATGAGCCGTCGGCTTGGCCGGGGCGTGCTCGATGCGCACCAGCCGGGGCTTGCGGGAGGAACCTTTGCCGACTCCGGTCAGGCCGCCGAAGCCCTGCTTCTCCAGCGCCTTGTCGTCCCAGATCTTCACCGCCAGCTTGGACGCCTTCTGGGTGCCCTCGGCGCCGGGGGCCTTGACGCGAGCTGCCAGGTCCGTGGCGATCTGCGCGAACGATTCCGGGTAGAGATCGTTGGGGGGCGTGTTGACCAGGTCCCTGGCGTGGCGGACGGCAGCGCCGACCACGGCCGCGCGGCGCAGAGCCTGCTTGGTGTGCCGTTCCTTCAGGTCAGTGATGACGGTGATCTGCTCCACCGGGGTCTTTGCGCGCTCTTCCTGCGAACCGCGGTAAGCAGTGAAGGAATAGGCACCCAGCGCTGCGCCCTCAGCCACAGCAGAGACCTGCTCGGCCGTGGCGGCAGGCAAGGCCAAGGCCACTGAATCCAACGTGCTCAGCTGACGAACAGCGGAGCCTGCCGCGCGGCGCAGCGCCTCCAGGGTGACACCGCCGGAGGGTTCACCCGTCAGCGGTCCCACGCCGATGAGAACGAGGGTTCCGCTGCGGAATCCGTCCACACCGGGCAGCCGGTTCAGCTGATCCGCGGCACCGGTCGCCCCCAGAGCAGTCAGCGAGTCGGCCACGCTTCGTGCGGCTTTCTCCGCCAGCGGGTTCGGCAGCAGGATCGGACCGTCGGGGCCCTTGGCGACGCCGAGCACCAGGGCATCGGCTTCGATCCGGTCGACGGCCGAGGAGCCAGTGGTCAGGTGGGGCTGGAAGTCGTTGATCACATCAATCCCGTCTGTGGTCTCCGTGGGGAGACCGTGTCGTCTCGTCTGAATACATCTGGATACATCTGGTGGATACATCTGGCAACGCCGGCACCCGGGCTGAAGCATCCCTGACCCACACAGGGGTACCTGAGAGCAGGGGCACCTGAGAGGGATCCTATCGGAGCTGACAGATTCCCAGCAGGCGGGGTGGGGGTGTGGTGTGGGCGTGGTGTGGGAATGTGCAGCGGCTGAGTCCTGTTGCACAGCAGAAGATCATGACGGACCCGCCGAGTGGAGACCCACGGTGGCAGTGGCAGGAAAGACGAGGCGCTCATGAATGACCCGATGGACCTTGTGGACGTTGAGCCCGACGACCCTGCGCACTGGCAGAACCAGACGACGGCTGAGAGCTCGGCGAGCGGTGACACACAGGCCGAAGGCGATGGCCCGGACGATGCGGGCCAGAGTCAGGCGGATCGGGGCCAAGCGGATCGGGGTCAGGCGAGCCGCGCCGACGACGAGCGCGAGGCCGCTGAGCCGCATGCCGAAGAGACCGCTGAGAGCGCCGAGGCACAGGACGAGTCCCTCGGTTCGCTGGAACGGGTACTCTCAGGGGCGGTGGGGCCGGACCGTGGAGACGGCGAGGCCCCGACTCTGCTGGTCTCACTGACCGGCCACACCGACGCAGGCACTCTCAGCCGCCAGCTCTCGGAGACGCTGCTGGGCGGACTGCCGCATCGCCGCCTGGCGGGGTTCCATACTGATGAGATCTTCGACTTCCGTTCACGCCGTCCGCGGATGACCTTCACCGAGGGGCGTTTCCAGGATTACCAGGGGCCTGACCTCGGGCTCTATGAGCTGCGCGATGCGATGGACCGTCCCTTCCTGCTGCTCACCGGAGACGAGCCGGACTTTAGGTGGCAGCAGGTCATCGACGCGGTCGTGGAGATGGTGGACCGGCTCGACGTGGGGCTGACCGTCGTCGTGGACTCCCTCGGCCTGCCGGTGCCGCACACGCGGCCCCTGGGGGTGACCGCTCACGGCACACGCGATGAC
Source organism: Nesterenkonia aerolata (assembly GCF_031470965.1). Taxonomy (NCBI): domain Bacteria; kingdom Bacillati; phylum Actinomycetota; class Actinomycetes; order Micrococcales; family Micrococcaceae; genus Nesterenkonia; species Nesterenkonia aerolata. Next base: position 94,480 of record NZ_JAVKGR010000005.1, read on the forward strand.
CTGATCGAGGGGATCTCGACGTGGTCGCCCTCGGCTCAGCTCGAGGCCGGCATCCACCAGGTGCTGGAGCTGCGCTTGCAGGAGGCCGGGCGGGACGTCGTCGGCTACTCCCTGCATGTGCCGCACTACCTGGCGTCAGGCCGGTACCCGCAGGTGGCGGTTTCTGCGCTGGAATACGCCGGTGCCGCGATGGAGGTCATGCTCCCGACCGATGAGCTCCGGGAGTCTGCCCGGCAGGTGGAGCAGGACATCGCCTCCCAGACGGCGGATAACGCGGAGATCCAGGCCCTGGTCGAACGGCTGGAGCGCAATTTCGATCAGTACGCCAGCACGACTCAGCGCTCCCTGCTGGTCAAAGACGACGACGCCGTCCCCGACGCCGAGGAGCTCGGCGCGGCAGTCGAGGAGTTCCTCCGCATGCGTCCTATGCAATCTCCGGAGGATACGGCCGCAGGCTCAGCCGGAGACCCGAGGCAGAAGCAGAACGAGAGACAGGATGAGGAGCAGGATAAGGGCTGGGGGGACTGAGTCCCGCCGTCTTCCGCTCAGGGGCACCTGCTCTTACCGGTAACGCCACGTGCCGCACTGTGTCAGGTACGGTGCTCTTCCACAGCGGGGTGGTTCAGGCTCGACATGCCCGGACAATCCCCAGGCCGCCGGAGGGCTCTGGCCCGGATTCGCGGTGGTTCTGAACGATGGTCCCTATGACCACAGATGCCTTCGAGCCCCCGCTGACTGACGACGCTCTCGACCCCTCTGCGCCCGTCGTGGTGAAAATCCAGGAACCGGGTGATCTCCTGGCCATGGTGGGACATACGCTGGGGTATACACCGACACGCTCGCTGGTGCTGATCGGCCTGCATGGCACGAGGACTGGTGCTCACCTGCGGCTTGATCTCAGCCCGGCCGCAGAGGACCCCGTCGCGCTGGCTGTGGCGGCCGCACGGTATCTCAGTGGACCGGACGTACCGAGTCCACCCGCAGCCGTCGTCGCACTGCTGTACGTCGACCACGCCCCGGCACCGCCGAGGCATGATGATCCGTGGATGCGCCCTTACGCGGGGTTATGTGAGGCGCTGCGCAGCGTCTTCGAAGGCAGTTTAGGTATAGACGTGTTCCAGATCTGGCAGGTCGGCGGCGGCTATGCCCGTGACTACGACTGCCTCGACGCCGCATGCTGTCCCTTTCCGGGCACCCCCGTCGGCTCCGCCTCCGGGAGCCTTGTGGACACCCACATGGTCTACCAGGGCAGCATGATCGCCCACACACCAGAAGAGATCGCCGAAGAGATGCTGCTGCCGCATCAGGCGGTGGACCCTTCGCTGAGCACGAGCATCCGCCGGGAGCTTCAGATGCTTCGCAGCCGGGAGACGCCACCGGCACCGGAGGACGCGCTGCCGCTGTGGGAGGTCGCCCTCGAATCCTGCCCGTCGGTGGAGGACCTTGCAGCGGTGGAACAGTGGCTGGCGGAGAACGTCGACGTCGTCGCGCTGATCCTGAGATCCCTGCAGCACAATACGGTGCGTGATGCGGTGTTGGTGCTGGCCGCTCAGGATCTGCGCACCGCTCAGAGCGCAGGAGAGCTCTTTCGGCAGACGCTCACCGGATCCACCGGATCAGCACCCCGATGGGACCGCATGGAACGGGCATCTGTACTGTGCAGAGTACTGCTGGCTCTCGGCGACCGATACTCCGGACCGGAGCTGCTGTCCATGGTGTCCTGGATCGAATGGGCCAAGGGACGGGGCGCGGTTGCAGGCGTGCTCTTAGACCGTGTAATCGCCGCCGCACCGGGGCATCAGCTCACTGAGCTGCTCTCCACGGCGGTGAACACCGGAATGATCTGCCCGTGGGCGCGAGTCACGGCACAGAGCTGGTCCGAATATTCCCGCACGTCTTCTGCTCCGTGAGGCACCGGGAGGTCCCGCGGAGAAGCTCGGCCAGCGATCGGCTAGCAATCGAAGGTCTGCCAAGATTCTCAGCCCGGCTGGGAATGAATCGGCCGGGTGCGGTGTTGACGCGCTCTGAGACCCTGCAGCCTCACCGTGCTCAGCGTCGATGAGAAGGCCTCCGTCAGGGGGTCGTCTCGCGATCTGGGCACCGGAGAGGTCTTGACAGGGTCATAGGTGTGTTGACCATGAGTCGACATCCACCGCGCGTACGCCTACGTCGGAAGGTCACTGTGTCCACCACAACGTCCACATCCAGCACCGAGCAGGAGACTGCCGAAGCCTCTGCCGCCTCCACTGCGGGGTCTGCTCGTTCCCAGCGCACCACCGCTGCCCAGGGCGGCAAGAAGGCCGCTCAGAGCACGAGCAGCAAGAGCGCGAAGAGCAGCACAGGCTCGGCGAGCCGGTCCACCTCGAAGTCCGGCGCATCGAAGTCCAAGAGCTCCAGCGCGAAGACCTCGAGCACCAAGGCCTCCACCTCAGGCACCTCGGCCGCGAAGACATCGGCCTCGAATGCCTCCGGCGCACAGGCGAAGAGATCACCCGCCGACTCCTCGAGCACGGCCTCCCGCAAGAAGGCCGCGGACCCCGTCGATGAGGTGCTTGCGGAGGCCGAGCAGGAGGAGCGCGCCGAGGAGCAGGCTGCTCCCACCGAGGTGCTCGAACAGGCTGTGGCCAAGGCTCTGGAACAGGGCGACGAAGAAGAGGTGGCGAAGAAGGTCGCCGCTGTCGCCGGTGATGAGGAGAACGCCGAAGCCATCGTCGAGAACGCCAAGAAGGCGGTCAAGGACGAAGAAGCTGAGGAAGAGGAGAGCCGAGGCCGCGGCTTCGTCATCTCCAACGCCGACGACGATGACGCCCCTGCCGTGCAGGTCGTCTCAGCCGGCGCCACCGCAGACCCGGTCAAGGACTACCTCAAGCAGATCGGTAAGGTCGCCCTGCTCAATGCTGAGCAGGAGGTGGATCTCGCTCTGCGCATCGAAGCCGGGCTCTTTGCCGAACATAAGCTCGGTGCCGGGGACATCACCGATAAGCGTCTGCGCCGGGACATGGAGCTGGTCGTCGCCGATGGTCGACGGGCGAAGAACCACCTCCTCGAGGCCAACCTTCGTCTGGTGGTCTCGCTGGCCAAGCGGTACACCGGGCGCGGCATGCTGTTCCTGGATCTGATCCAGGAAGGCAACCTCGGTCTGATCCGTGCGGTGGAGAAGTTCGACTACACCAAGGGCTTCAAGTTCTCGACCTATGCCACCTGGTGGATCCGCCAGGCGATCACCCGCGCCATGGCGGATCAGGCCCGCACCATCCGTATCCCGGTGCATATGGTCGAAGTCATCAATAAGCTCGCCCGTGTGCAGCGGCAGATGCTCCAGGACCTCGGCCGCGAGCCCTCGCCGGAGGAGCTGGCCCAGGAGCTGGACATGACCCCGGAGAAGGTCGTCGAAGTCCAGAAGTACGGCCGGGAGCCGATCTCGCTGCACACTCCGCTCGGTGAGGACGGCGACTCCGAATTCGGTGACCTGATCGAGGACTCCGAGGCGGTCGTGCCTTCTGACGCCGTGAGCTTCACCCTGCTGCAGGAGCAGCTGCACTCCGTGCTCGACACCCTGGCTGAGCGGGAAGCAGGAGTGGTGGCCATGCGCTTCGGCCTCACCGACGGCCAGCCGAAGACCCTCGACGAGATCGGCAAGGTCTACGGGGTGACCCGGGAGCGTATACGGCAGATAGAGTCCAAGACCATGTCGAAGCTGCGCCACCCCAGCCGCTCGCAGGTCCTGCGGGACTACCTGGACTGAGTCACCTGGATTGAGTCACCTGGGCTGAGTGCTCTGCTCGGCAGGCGCCCCAGCCGGGCAGAGCACTGAGGCCAGACCGCTCAGTCCCTCAGCCAGCCACAAGACAAGTCGCCAGGGAGCCGACAAGCAAGGCGACATACGAGCCGACATATCAGGCCACACGCAAGGGGCCCGATGCATGATGATCATGCATCGGGCCCCTTGCGCAGCTGCCGTGACGTCTCTGAACGACGGTTCAGGGCGGCTGCCGATCAGATGAGGCGGAGATCAGGTGGTGGTCAGCCGCGCCGACTCATCCCGCCACTCGGAGGTCTGCGGACGCAGCGTGTCCTCGACCTGGCGTGCATGGTGGTTGCAGAAGAGCAGCACTCCGGCACCGGAGGACAGTGCAGCTCGCACGTAGGCCTGCGCCCCGCAACGGTCGCAACGGTGCTCAGCGGTCAGCACGGCCGTCTCAGCTTCCAGCGTTCCTGCAGTGCTGGACATGACAATCGCCTCCTTGCGTCATTCACGCGCATCAGACTCTCCGACGGGTCTCGTCGAGGTTGTGCACCATACAACCACGTCTGGGCCGAAGACATTCGCACAGACGCGGTCCACGGGCCTGCTTTCGCTCACCGCGTATCCGGACAGCGTATCCGGACCGTGCATCCGGTAAACCTCTGCCTCCCGGGAAGACGGGATGTTCCGGGCTACGCTGGACCCCGATGTCCTGATTCCCGACGTCGTGAGCACCTGTCGCCCCGAGCACCTGTCGTCGTCGGCACCCGATATGCAGTCCACCATGTGAAAGGACCCCCGTGGCCCAGCGATCCGAATACGATGCACGGCATCTCTCCGTGCTCGAAGGCCTGGAGGCAGTGCGCAAACGCCCCGGGATGTACATCGGGTCCACCGATTCACGCGGGCTCATGCACTGCCTCTGGGAGATCATCGACAACTCCGTCGATGAGGCGCTGGCAGGCTACGCCTCCACGATCTCGATCGTGCTGCATCGCGACGACTCCGTCGAGGTTTCCGACGACGGCCGCGGCATCCCCGTCGACGTCGAGCCGCGCACCGGGCTCTCCGGGCTCGAAGTGGTCTTCACCAAACTCCATGCCGGAGGAAAGTTCGGCGGCGGCTCCTATAACGCCTCGGGTGGTCTGCACGGAGTCGGTGCCTCGGTGGTCAACGCGCTCTCGGCGCGTCTGGACGCCAAGGTCACCCGGGCGGGCAAGGTCCACGCCATGTCCTTCCGGCGCGGTGAGCCCGGCACCTTCGCCGGCCAACGCCCAGACCCGGAGGCGGAGTTCACCGCCGCCCAGGACGGCTCCCCGGTGGAGGTCGTGGGCAAAGCCAAGCGCGGGGTCACCGGCACCTCGATCCGCTACTGGGCCGACCGTCACATCTTCACCGCCGACGCCCGCTTCGATGATGCGGAGCTGACCGCTCGTGCGCGCCAGACCGCATTCCTCGTGCCAGGGCTGCGCATCACTGTCCGTGACGAACGTGGTCCGGAGGGCCCTGTCGAAGAGGTCTTCCAATTCGACGGCGGCATCGGCGAGTTCACCGATTTCCTCAGTCCCGATCCGTCCGTGACGGATATCTGGCGGATCCAGGGTCAGGAGACGTTCACCGAGCGGGTCCCCGTGCTCGGCGACGACGGACACAGCCACATGCAGGACGTCGAGCGGGACTGCGAGGTCGACGTGGCCCTGCGCTGGGGGACCGGCTATGAGACCACGGTGCGCAGCTTCGTCAACATCATCGCCACCCCCAAAGGCGGCACCCACCTGGCTGGTTTCGAGCAGGCGCTGCTGAAGTCCTTCCGCAAGGCCGTGGAAGCCAACGCCCGCCGCCTGAAGGCGGGCAATGACAAGCTGGAGAAGGACGACGTGCTGGCCGGGCTCACCGCCGTGGTCACCGTGCGGGTGGCGGAGCCACAGTTCGAGGGCCAGACGAAGGAGATCCTCGGGACACCGGCGGCCCGGCAGATCGTCTCCCGGCTGGTCGAGAAGCAGCTCACCGGGCGGCTGAGTTCGACCCGTCGGGCGGAGAAGCAGCAGGCCACCTCGGTGATGGAGAAGGTCGTCTCCGAGATGAAGTCCCGCATCTCCGCGCGGATGCACAAGGAGACCCAGCGGCGGAAGAACGCCCTGGAGTCCTCCACGATGCCTGCCAAGCTCGTGGAATGCCGTTCCAAGGACGTCGACTCCTCGGAGCTGTTCATCGTCGAGGGTGACTCGGCGCTGGGGACGGCTAAGCTGGCGCGCTCCTCGGACTATCAGGCCCTGCTGCCGATCCGCGGGAAGATCCTCAACGTCCAGAAGGCTTCCGTCTCGGACATGCTCTCCAACGCCGAATGTGCGGCCCTGCTGCAGGTCATCGGTGCCGGTTCAGGCCGCTCCTTCGACATCGACGCCGCCCGGTACGGCAAAGTCGTGCTGATGACCGACGCCGACGTCGACGGCGCGCATATCCGTACGCTGCTGCTGACCCTGTTCTTCCGGTATATGCGGCCGATGATCGAGCAGGGCAGGGTCTTCGCCGCCGTGCCGCCGCTGCACCGCGTGGAGATCATCCACCCGGGGCGCCGCGCCAATGAGGTCAGGTACACCTATTCGGAGGCTGAGCTCTACCAGCTGCTCTCGACTCTGGAGCATGAGGGACTGCGATACAAGGAGCCTATTCAGCGGTACAAGGGTCTTGGTGAGATGGACGCAGACCAGCTCTCGGAGACCACGATGGACCCGGCACGCAGGTCACTGCGACGCATCCGTGTCCAGGATGCCGAAGAGGCCGAGCGCATCTTCGACCTGCTCATGGGTTCCGTCGTTGCGCCGCGCAAGGATTTCATCATCCAAGGCTCGGAGGCTGTGGCCAAGGAGCGCATCGACGCCTGATGTGTCTGTGACGATCTGGGTGTGGTGATCTGTGTGCTGCGGCCGTGTCCTGCACGTCTTCTACGCTGTGTCGAAATATCCGGCGGGAAGACCGCCGGAGTCCGACGCCCACAGGCTGAAGGGGGCTAGAATGTCATCGATCGCCCTTGCCCTCGAACCTTTGAGCGAGTCCACACGTGACTGAGAAACCCTCCGCCTCTGCCGGTGCGCCCCCGTCAGGTGCCGCCTCCGGACCTGTCCTGAACGCTGCGGACGACGTCGGCGGCGCCGCAGATCTCGCCCAGGCTGAGGGATCCTCGGGCAGCCGCCGCGGCCCGCGCTGGCGGCAGAAGGCCTCGGCGCTGTTCGCGTTGACCAAGCCGCGGGTGATCGAGCTGCTGCTGGTGACCACACTGCCCACGATGATCTTCGCGCAGCGCGGGTTCCCGGACTTCTGGCTCGTGCTCGCCACGATGGTCGGCGGGGCCTTCGCCGCCGGATCCGCCGGTGCTTTCAACTGCTACATCGACCGGGACATGGACCGGTTGATGAACCGTACCAAGCGCAGGCCGCTGGTCACCGGTGAGGTGAGCCCCCGTGAGGCGCTCGTCTTCGCCACCGCGCTGGGTATCGCGGCACTGGCCGTGCTGTGGTTCGGGGCGAATCCGCTGGCCGCTGCATTGGGCGCGGCAGCGATGTTCTTCTACGTCGTCATCTACACGATGATCCTGAAACGGCGCACTGAGCAGAACATCATCTGGGGCGGGCTGGCCGGCTGCTTCCCCGTGCTGATCGCCTGGGCCGCAGTGCGCGAGACGGTGGAATGGCCCGCGGTGGTCCTGTTCTTCATCATCTTCCTCTGGACTCCGCCGCACTACTGGCCGTTGTCGATGAAGTACCGCACCGACTACCAGACGGCGTCGGTGCCCATGCTCGGGGCCGTGGCCACAGCCAAGACCGTCTCCGTGCAGGTGGTGCTCTACGCCTGGGCCACCGTGGTGTGCTCGCTGCTGCTCATCCCGATGGGCTGGGCCGGAATCACCTACACGGCGTTCGCCGTGGTCTCCGGGGCGTGGTTCCTCTATGAGTCCCACGTGCTGCACCGGCAGGCTCAGGAGGACACGCTCACCGATAAGAAGGCGATGCGGGTCTTCCACCTGTCCATCATGTATCTGACGCTGCTGTTCGTGGGTCTGGCAATCGACCCCTTCATCGGTCCTGCCCTGATGGCCTGAGCGCCGTCGGGAACCTTCTCCACTGGAGAGGTTCCCGACGGCGGGCTCAGCGAAGCTCGCATCGCCCGCTGAGCACGGCGCTTCGAAAGGGTACTGGGGCTCAGGCGGTGTGGTGGGACTCCTGCAGCGCGTAGACCGGAGTGTCGAGGCCCTCGTAACGGGCCTTGAGCTGCAGGGCCAGATATTTCGAGTAATGCCGTGACTGATGCAGGTTGCCGCCGTGCAGCCACAGATTGGTCACGTTCGTCGGTTTCCACATGTTCCTCAGCTCACCTTCCCAGGGGCCGGGGTCCCGAGTGGTTTCCGAGCCGTAGCCCCAGCACTTGCCCACGGCATCGGCGGTCTCCGGGGAGATGAGATCGGCCAGCCACTGATTCATCGAGCCGTATCCGGTCGCGTAGACGACCAGGTCGGCTGCGAGCTCAGTCCCGTCGGCCAGCGCCACGGCATCTTCGGTGAGATGGTCCACCTGCCCTGACACCAAGCCCACCTGCTGGTCGATGATCAGCTGGGAGGCCCCGACGTCGATGTAATAGCCCGAGCCGCGGCGCAGATACTTCAGGAAGAGCCCGGAGTCGTCCTCCCCGAAGTCCAGAGCGAAGCCGGCTCGCTCCAGTGCGGCGTAGAAGTCGGCATCCCGACGCTTCATCTCCGCGAAGGCCGGGCGCTGGACCTCCGGGAGCAGACGGTACGGCCAGGAGGCGAAGAGCCGATCCGCCCGATCGGTGTCGATACCGGCCTCCAGCGCAGCTTCGGAGTAGAGCGGGCCTAAGGCCAGGTCCATCAGCGATTCACTACGAGAGATATGTGTGGAGGAGCGCTGGACCATCGTCACCTCGGCACCGTGCTCCCAGAGACTGGCGCAGATGTCATGAGCGGAGTTGTTCGAACCGATCACCACAGCCCGCTGACCACGGTAGGCCTCTCCGCCGGGATGTTCAGAGGAGTGGTGCTGCTCTCCGGCGAAGCGGTCCTGTCCCGGAAGCTCAGGGATCTGGGGGTATCCCGAGACGCCGAGAGCGAAGATGAGCTGGGTGGGATACAGCGTGATCTGCTGGCCGTCGCGCGCCAACTCGACCTGCCATCGCCCGGTGGTCTCATCCCAGGAAGCGCTGCGGCAGGTGGTCTTCGCCCAATAAGGGATCTCCATGATGTCGACATAGTGCTTCAGCCAGTCAGCCACCTTGTCTTTCGAGGGGAACACCGGCCAGGTGTCGGGGAACTTCAGATAGGGAAGGTGGTCGTACCAGACCGGGTCGTGTAAGTGCAGCGACTTATACCGGTTGCGCCAGGCGTCTCCCGGGGCGTCGTACCGATCGACGACGAGGGTTGGGACTCCCAGGTGGTGCATGCGTGAGGCCAGGCCGATCCCACCCTGACCGCCGCCGACGATGAGCGCGTAGGGCTGTTCGGTGTCACCGAGGGCCTCCTCGCGGTCGCGGCGCTGCTCCGCCCAGGTGCGCCTGCCGGGGGTGATCTGGTGGGTCACTCCGCGCGGACGGCGTCTGCCGGTGGGTTCCTCATGGCCGATGAGGCCATCGAGCATGGTCAGCAGGGTCCAGGCCTTTCCTTCACGCAGGCGTACCACCGCCTGTCCATAGCCTACGGCGGTGCGGAACTCGAGCCAGGCCAGGATGACGCCGTCGTCGTCGATGCTCGGGGGCTCGGACAGGCGCCAGCTGTGGGCTTGCGTCGAAGCAGCTGTGGCCTCGACGAGCTGACCGATGCCCTCATGGCCTTCGGCAGTGTGGAGATTCCAGCTGAAGGCTACGAAGTCGCGCCAGAAACCTGCCGGTTCGAAGCACGCGAGGACACGTTCGACGTCGGCGGCCGCGAGCGCTGACGCGAAGTCATCCAACCAGGTGCCTGCCGTCTGGGCAGCTTCAGGCGAGGGTTTCTCTGCGCCGAGGGCATCCTCGCCGCGGGGCGGATGGTCGGCTCCGGCATGTTCGCCGATCGCCGCCTCAGCGGCCAGGGAATGACCTGCGTGGGTGTTCATCGTCATCTGTGCCTCCTGGGGTTCCGGCATGGGATGGAAAGCCTTCGCTAGACTGTGAGCTGTCTCACATATCCATGGTGAAGGAGTATAGGGAAGTGGGGGTTGCATGAGCGTCACAGAGGTCTCGACGGCATATCCGATGGATGAGGCGGCACGACGTCGATGTCTGGCGCATGGGCTCTCCCCGGAGCTGGAGGCACCGAGCACTGTGGCTGATGCCCGGGAGATCGAGGATCGACAGCGCCGCAGCGCAATCGCCCCTCTGGTCGAGCCGCTGTGCAGCACTCTGAGTAGGCGAAGCTCCCGTGAGCAGCTCATGATCCTCAGTGGCCCAGACGGCAGAGTGCTCTGGCGCCGCGGTGCGCCTCGGATCATAGATGAGGCCGAGAGCATCGGCTTCGTCGAAGGCGCCGACTGGTCGGAGTCCAGTGTCGGCACCAACGCGATCTCCCAGGTGCTGCGCAGCGGCCGTCCGGCGCGGATGGTCGGTGCGCAGCATTTCGCCTGGGCGCACGGCCGGTGGAGCTGCATGGCCGCCCCGCTGATCGACCCGCTCAGCGGCGTCCTTCTGGGTGTCCTGGACGTCTCGGGACGCCGGGAGGAGATCGATTCTGAGGTGGCTTCGATGGTGGAGACTCTGGCGCAGATGAGCACCGAGCTGCTGCGTGCCGGAGTGCTCGGTGCCGTGCGAGACCGGGAGTGCGATGAGCAGGCGCAGGAGGTGCCGAGGCGCCGGATCATCCTTCTCGACGGCATCCCCCGGGTGGAGGGGCCTGATGGGACGCGGCTGCTGAGCCGGCGGCGGGCAGAGACGCTGGCCCTGTTGCTGGGCAGAAGCCGGGGGTGGACGGCGGGGGAGCTCGCTGCCGAGCTCTACGGTGATGCCGGGCGTCCCGGCACCGTGCGCACTGAGGTCCACCGGCTGCGTCAGTCGACCGGTCTGCCCATCACCTCGGATCCCTACGCGCTGGATGATCCCCACGTCAGCTCCGATGTGCGGGATCTCGAGGAGGCTCTGGCGGCCGGTGATGCGGAGAACGTGCTCCGCCTGCTGAACTCTCCGCCGCTGCCGCAGGCCCAGTCCGAGGTACTCACCGCACGATGCGCCTGGTGGGAGTCCGAGGCGGCACGAGTGGTGGCGGATTATGGAAGCCTAGACCAGCAGCGGCGGTGGCGCGGCACGGATATCGCAATGAGGCAGACCGCCTCATGAATCAGGGCCGGGCCTGCTGCACCGCACACCTGCAGGGGTGGCGGGCAGCGGTCCCGGCCCTGGGTGGCCGACCCACTGAGACCACCGGGGCGCCGCCATGTCATGCCCATGGCTGCGCCCCGGTGGTCTCAGTGCACGGTGCTGTTCAGTGCACGGTGCTGTTCAGGACAGGGTTCAGCTCTCCTCGGTGTAGTCGAGGACCACACGGCCTTCGATCTTGCCGTGCTCCATCTCATCGAGGACGGCGTTGACATCGTCGAGGCGGCGCCGGGTGAAGGTCGGGTGGATCTTGCCGTTGGCGTAGAACTCCAAGGCCTCCACCATGTCCTGACGGGTGCCGACGATGGAGCCCCGGATGGTCAGCCCCTTGAGGACGATGTCGAAGATCGGCGCCGGGAAGTCACCCGGGGGCAGGCCGTTGAAGACGATCGTTCCGCCGCGACGGGTCATGCCGATGGCCTGGCCGAAGGCCGAGGGGTGCACAGCGGTGACCAGCACGCCGTGGGTTCCGCCGACCTTCTCCTGGATCTGCTGGGCCGGGTCGGGTCCATTGGCGTTGATGGTCAGCTCCGCGCCGTGGCGCTCGGCCAGGGCGAGCTTGTCATCGGCGATGTCCACAGCGATCACACGCATCCCCATCGCCACGGCGTACTGCACGGCGATGTGGCCGAGCCCGCCGACGCCGGAGATCACGACCCATTGGCCCGGACGCACGCCGGTCATCTTCAGTCCCTTGTACACGGTGACGCCGGCACAGAGCACCGGAGCGATCTCATGCGGATCTGAGCCCTCGGGAATCAGCGGCGCGTAGGCGGCGTCGACGAGCATGTACTCGCCGAAGGAGCCGTCGGTGCTGTATCCGCCGTTGAGCTGAGACTCGCACAGCGTCTCCCATCCGGTGCGGCAGTGCTCGCAGGTGCCGCATGCGGACCATAGCCAGGCGTTGCCGACCATATCGCCGACCTTCAGGTTCTCCACACCGTCGCCGACCTGCTCGACGACGCCGACGCCTTCGTGGCCGGGGATGAACGGGGGAGTGGGCTTGACCGGCCAGTCACCCTGCGCGGCGTGCAGGTCTGTGTGGCAGACACCTGAGGCCACCAGCTTGACCAGGGCCTGCCCGCGGCCCGGCGTCGGGATCTCCCGGGAGGTGACGCTGAGGTCCTTGCCGAACTCTTCGACGACAGCTGCTCGCATAGTGCTCATAGGATTCTCCTCGCTTCGCGATTTTCAGGCGACACATCAATGTGCGGCCCGAGACGGCACCTGTGACTCTAGTCACACTCAGGTTGCATCGCCGTTGCACGCCCCAGCAGTACCGCGCGTCGCGGGGAGTCGGCAGGCAGCACCTGAAGCGCGGTGCGCAGCACCTCATCGTCAACAGGTCCGCGCGCAGCCTCCAGGTAGCGCCAGATCTGCTCGGCGTCGCCGTCCTGGATGATGGACTCGCGCAGCACGGCCTCGGCCTCGCGGCGCAGGGAGGCGATCTGTGGTGATTCTGAGGTCGGCAGCAGCGGACCTGCCCAGAGCGTCAGTGCGGTATCGCGGTCTCCGTCGGTCAGGCAGTGGAGCATCTGCTCGACATCGGAGGTGATCCGCCCGATCAGCCGGTAAGGCCGGGAGGCGATCTCCAGATGCTCCGCGCCGATCACTGCCGCGAGGCGACGGCGCAGTCGGACGATCTCGGCGCGCAACGAGACCTCATGCCCCGGTGCGCCGAACAGGGCTTCGGCCAGAGCCTCGGCGCTCATCCCATGCCCCGTCTGACCCCGCCTCTGCTCACCCAGCAGCAGAGTCAGGATCTCGGCGTGGCGCAGTGTCACCTCTGCGGAGCGGGAGCCGGCCCGCAGGTGCGGGCGATCGACCCCCAGCACGGTCAGTTCGACGAGGGTGCCCTCGACGGTGGCGGGCTCCTGGCCGAGGGAATGGCCGGCGTGGGTCGAACGGCGGTCCGGGGCACCCTGCGCCCCAGGCGCCCCAGGCGGAGTGCGCGGTGACGGCGCAGCGTGACTGGCTCTGCGGGGGTTGGTGATCGCCGAGCGTGGTGCAGGGTGGGGTACGGGGCGGGCAGAAGAGTCCGGCGAAACCTGCAGCGGCGCACGGAGGCGACGCAGTTCCTGCTGTGCGGCGTCGACGGCCGCCAGGATCAGCGGTAGCGAATGCGTCGAGACTGCCTCAGAGCCACCGGTGACGTCGACGACGCCGAGCACCTCGCCGGTGACCGGGCAACGGATCGGCGCGGCAGTGCAGGAGAAGTCCTGGACGTGGTGCGCGTAGTGCTCGGCCTGGTGGACCTGCACTCCATGCCCGGTGGCCAGCGCGGTGCCAGGCGCGGAGGTGCCGATGGCCCGTTCTGACCAGTCGGCCCCGGCCTGGAAGGCCACGGATTCCGCCCGGCGCAGCGTCGGTCGGCTCCCATCGACCCAGAGCAGCCGACCGCGGGCGTCCCCGACGCCGACGATGAGCCCGGCATCGGCGGCCGGGCGGGTCAGCATCCTGTCGAAGATGGGCATGACCCCAGCCAAAGGATGTTCGCGGCGCAGCTCATGGAGTCCGATCTCGTCCAGGGTGATGGGGGCCAGGGCCAAGAGCGGATCGGAGACATAGCCGCGCGAGCGCTTCCACGACTCGCGCAGCAGTGGATTGGCAGCGGACCAAGGGGACGACTCCCCGGGGGAGGTGCTCACGTAAAGACGTCACTCCTGGCGCAGGCGGAGGGGTTGTGGTTCTGGCCTGGGGCTGGTCGTACAGGAGTACCCAGCCTGATATGTGTCTTGAGTCACCATCATAGCGGTGCTGGTCGTTACTGGCACCGCGACGCCGCAGTAACATCACCGGCGTACTTGCCCTTGTTGCTCGATGAATCTTGCTCTGGAGTCTCGCCCTGGAATCTTGCTCTGAAATCTTGCGTGGGACCCACCTCTGGGCCCACCCCTGGAGTGTGCTGCGGGGATGCAACGGCGGTGCAACCTCGCGAGGCATAGTCTCGGGCCAGTAGAGTGATCCACATCACTCTCGATTGTCGAGAACACCGTCAGCTGCACTCAGGGGAGATCCTGTGAGTCGACGCAGCTTTCCCAGGAAGGGAGTCACGATGACCGTCTACGCACAGCCCGGCACCGAAGGCGCCAAGGTCACTTTCAAGTCCCGGTACGACAACTGGATCGGTGGTGAGTGGGTCGCGCCGGTGAAGGGCCAGTACTTCGAGAACCCGTCACCGGTGAACGGCAAGGTCTTCACCGAGGTCGCACAGTCCACGGCCGAGGACATCGAGCTCGCCCTTGACGCCGCTCACAAGGCTGCTCCGGCCTGGGGAGCGACCTCACCGGCCGAACGTGGTCTGGTGCTCAGTCGGATCGCGGATCGCCTGGAGGAGAACCTGGAGACCTTGGCGGTGGCCGAGACCTGGGAGAACGGCAAGCCCATCCGGGAGTGCCTGGCGGCGGACATTCCTCTGGCGATCGATCACTTCCGCTACTTCGCCGGTGCCATCCGCACCCAGGAGGGCGGCATCTCGGAGATCGACGGGGACACTGTCGCCTATCACTTCCATGAGCCGCTGGGCGTGGTCGGCCAGATCATCCCGTGGAACTTCCCGCTGCTGATGGCCACCTGGAAGCTGGCTCCGGCACTGGCTGCCGGCAACGCCATCGTCATCAAGCCTGCGGAGCAGACCCCGACGTCGATCATGGTGCTGATCGAACTGATCGCTGACCTGCTGCCCGCCGGTGTGGTCAACGTGGTCAACGGCTTCGGCGCCGAGGCGGGAGCCCCGCTGGCCTCGAGCCCGCGGATCAGCAAGATCGCCTTCACCGGTGAGACCACCACCGGACGGCTGATCATGCAGTATGCCTCGCAGAACCTGATCCCGGTGACCCTGGAGCTCGGCGGCAAGAGCCCGAACATCTTCTTCGCCGACGTCGCTGAGCAGAAGGACTCCTTCTACGAGAAGGCGCTCGAAGGCTTCGCGATGTTCGCCCTGAACCAGGGAGAGGTCTGCACCTGCCCCTCACGTGCGCTCATCGATTCCTCGATCATCGACGGCTTCCTCGATGACGCCGTCGCCCGGACCAAGAAGGTGGTGCAGGGCAACCCGCTGGACACTGACACCCAGGTCGGGGCTCAGGCCTCGAACGACCAGCTTCAGAAGATCCTCTCCTACCTGGACATCGGGCGTCAGGAGGGTGCCGAGGTGCTCACCGGCGGCGAGCAGGTCGATCTTGGTGGAGACCTCTCGGAGGGCTTCTACGTGGCCCCGACGATCTTCCGCGGAAACAACTCCATGCGGATCTTCCAGGAGGAGATCTTCGGTCCGGTGGTCTCTGTCGCGGAGTTCTCCGGCTTCGATCAGGCCATGGAGATCGCCAACGACACGCTCTACGGACTCGGCTCCGGGGTGTGGTCCCGCAACGGCAACACGGCCTACCGGGCCGGCCGTGCGATCCAGGCCGGCCGAGTGTGGACCAACTGCTACCACCAGTACCCGGCCCATTCGGCCTTCGGCGGCTACAAGAACTCCGGTATCGGACGGGAGAACCACAAGATGATGCTGGATCACTACCAGCAGACGAAGAACCTGCTGGTCAGCTACTCTGAGGACCCCATGGGGCTGTTCTGATCGGCAGCAAGCCGGCAGCAGCCCAGACGAGGAGGTGATCGCGATGGCACAGAGGGTCGATGTCAGTGACGAGGCCGCGCAGCTGCTTCGTCAACTGCGCGAGACTCACGGACAGCCGCTGATGTTCCATCAGTCGGGCGGCTGCTGCGATGGCTCCGCCCCGATGTGCTACACGCAGGGGACCTTCATGACCGGACCGGCTGACGTCCTGCTGGGTGAACTGGAACCCGGCACGCCGGAGGCGGTCCCGGTATGGATCTCCAAAGCACAGTTCGAGTACTGGTCCCATACGCACATCACCATCGATGTGGTGCCGGGCCGCGGGGCCGGGTTCTCCATCGAGGGGCCGACCGGAAATCGGTTCGTCATCCGCTCGAGGCTGTTCACCGATGAGGAGTCGGCTGCGCTGGCTCCGGTGACCACCGGCTGAGGCTCCCTCTGAGTCTCTGCGTCACCTGAGGCAGAGTTCAGCGGCGAAAGGGATCAGCCGGAAGAGATCCGTGAGAGGTCCGTGTCCCGCCCCCAGTCCGGGGACGGGACACGGACCTCTTTCTGTGGGCCGTCGGCCCGCAGGTCCCAGGCCCGCAGCGCCTGAATGCTCACGGCGCGAGGCCCGGTACGACGCACTGTGCCTTCGACGAGCATCAGCTGGGCGGTGAAGAGGATCTCGCCGGCGTGTTCTTGGGCCTCCTCGAAGAAGGCGACGTCGGCACAGCCGGTTCCATCGTCGAGACTGATGAACACCACTCTGCGCCCGCTGGCCATCGGTGGTGTCTGAGTCGCCACGCGGATCCCCGCGACACGGACCACCATTCCGCTGCGCAGCCGCTGCAGGTCCTCGGCGTAGGTCACCCGGTGCTGAGCCAGGGCCTCCCGGTGGTTCTCCATCACATGAGCGGTGACGTCGATACCGGTCAATGCCAGCTCATCACTGACCACCTCGGAACTCTTCGGAGCAGGATGCTCAAGCGGCATGACCGGCAGCTGGAGGTCTCCCAAGGGCAGCGGCAGCTGCCCGGCGGCATGCCGGGGCTGCCGGGCAGAGGGCGCGGAGTGTGGAGGACGTGTAGAGAGCTGGTGGTTGAGGTAAGTGCCGAGGCGCCGGAGTCCGAAGCCGCAGGGGCTGACGCTGTCATCTGCTCGACCAGGGCCACTACGTCTCCACGGCGAGATAAGCGCTCCTGCTGAGACGGCGTTGTGAGGAAGCAGTCCAAGGCACCGACCTTCGCCAAGGCCCGCAACGTCGGACGCCGGGGGCGGGCACGATCCCGGAAATCGGCCAACGAGTCATAGGGTTGGCCGGCCACGATCCGCGTCAGCTCAGCCTGACTCATTCCTTTCAGACTGGTCAGTGCCATCCGAATGCCAAACCGCTGTCTCCCCATAGGCAGCTCGGCCCATCGGCTCTTCTTCTGCCCCTGCGCTGTACCTGACTCATCGAGTGCTTCTAACCGGTAATGACCGCTGGAGCGGTTGACGTCCATCGGCAGCAGCGCGACACCCATTCGTCGGGCTTCGGCGATGAGCAGCCGCAGCGGATACATTCCCGGATCATGTTCGAAGAGTCCCGCAAGGAAAGCCTCCGGATGATGTACCTTCAACCAGGCTGATTCGAAAGTCGGCACGGCGAAGGCCGCTCCGTGGGCCTTGCAGAACCCGAAGGACCCGAAGGAGTGCAGGATGTTCCAGACCTCATCGATCACCTCTGCCGAATAGTTCCGCCTCTGCGCCCGACGGCGGAACTTGTCTTCTACGGAGCCTTCCCGAGCAGTGCCCAGGGCACGTCGGAACTCATCGGCGACGTCCAGGCCGCAGCCAGTCATGGTGTCGAAGATCCGCAGCACCTGTTCGTGGTAGACCGTGACGCCATAGGTCTCTGCCAGGATCGGAGTCAGATCAGGGTGCGGAGTCCGCATCGCGGTGAAACCATGCCGTCGCTCGAGATAGGGAGTCACCATGCCCGATTCCATCGGGCCGGGACGGAAGAGCGAGCTATCGAGGATCAGGTCCTCGAGGCTCTCCGGGACCAGTTTGCCGACCAGTTCCCGCTGCCCAGGGGATTCGATCTGGAAGCAGCCCAGAGTCTCAGTGGAACGGATCATCTGGTAGGTCGGCGGGTCAGAGGTGTCCAGGGAGTCCAGCTCGATGCGTTCCCCGGTGGTCCGATGCACCTCCTGAAGCGCATAGGAGATCGTGGACTGCATCCGCACGCCGAGCACATCGAGCTTGAGGAAGCCCATCGGGTCCATGTCATGCTTATCGAACTGGCTCATCGGAAGCCCCGTCACCCCGGAGGGCTGGGTGGGTGTGAGGTCCAGCAGCCGCTGATCGCCCAGAATGATCCCGCAGGGGTGGGTGGAGATATGCCGCGGCAGCCGATCCAGACGCTCGGTGAGGTCCACCAGCAGGTCCAGCTGCTGACGTCCGGCAGCACGTTCGGATTCCAACTGTGCGGCAAGGCCGCGCAGCTCGGGTTTCTCCGTGAGAGCTTCACGGAACTGCTCAGCAGGGAAACGCCACATCATCTCGGCGATCTGGTCGATCTGTTCGCCGGGTAGCCCCAGGGCCAGCCCGGCATCACGGACTGCTCCACGGATGCGATAGCTGTTCTGCATGCTCATCAGCGTGGTCCGTTCCGCGCCGAAGCGGTCGAAGATGCTCCGATAGACCTCATGACGGCGGGCAGATTCGATGTCGAGATCGATGTCCGGCAGGGTGGACCGCCGCTCGGAGAGGAACCTCTCGAAGACCAGACCATGACGGATCGGATCGACCTGGGAGATCCGCAGCAGATAGTTCACCAGGGAAGAGGCCCCTGAACCACGGGCAGCGACCCGTACGTCGAGGTCTTCGATCATATCCACGACTTCAGCGACGGTGAGGAAATAACTGGAGAACCCGAGTCTTCTGATGGTTCCCAGCTCGTGGTCCAACCGATGACGCAGGTCGGCCGCCGCTGTCGTATTTTCCCCGGATCCGCCCGGGGCGAGCGTGGGAAAGCGCAGGGCCAGTCCAGTTTCACAGCGTTGGGCCAACTCACGGGAGGGGTTGCCGGCGGCCCCTTCCTTCCCGAGTCCGATGATCCGAGTTTCGGGGACCTTCGGCGTTCCGTAGCTCATGTCTCTGGAGGGATCCAAAGCACAGTCCTCAGCCAGACGCCGGGTGTTCTCCACCAGTCCGGCTGCTGCGGTGCGGGTATGGGCCGAAGTCGAACAGATCTCCTCGGCGATCCGTGCCATCGCAGCGGCAGGTTTCAACCAGCCCTGTCCATTGGGCTGCAAGGTCTGTGTGCTCTGCATACTGGAGAGGACCCGGACAGCGTCGAGCACATCGATAGTGGCCGCGTCCTCCTCGCTGGCGAAACGGACCATATTCGTCAGCACCGGAGTGATGCCGCAGTCTTCGGCGATGCTGAGCATCCGGGCGGCATGGGAGGTGGACAGCGCCTCACCGGGAGGTGCGAGATGAGAGACCACCTCTACTCGCAGCGCCTGCTGGCCCAGGAGTCTCCGCCATTGGAGGAGCAGCTGACGGGCCTCAGCGTAGTGACGGGCGGCTGCGGCCCGGCCGACGTCGCTCTGAGGGCCGAGCAGCACATACAGCTGTGGCTCATGGCCTCCGACCAGCTCCGTAAGTTTCTCCCATCTCAGCTGTGGGGACGTCTGGGGATTTGCAGGCTGTGCTGTACCGGCATGGGCGGCCGAGACCGCCCGGCACAGAGCGGCGTACCCGGAGGAACTGCCGCGTCCGAGCAGCACGATTCGGCCGGTGAGAGGGGCCGCGACCGCCAGATCTGTTCCGAGGATGGGCCAGAGGCCGTAGCGTCGGCAGGCTGAGACATGTTTGATCGCACCGTAGAGGCCATCACGGCCCGTGCAGGCCAACATCTCTGCGCCGTCCTGTGCTGCCGCACGAACCAGCTCCTCCGGACGGCTGGCTCCGTAGTGTGCACTGTAGGCAGAGGCGACGTGCAAATGGACGAAACTCATGGGTGACGATCCCTGGAAAGCATTGAGAACGATCTGTATGAAGCTCGTGGGCCAGAGTTCAGTGGACCCGCAGCAATCGCCACCGGCCTGAGGTCAGATGCCGACTCACATCCAGGGTGTAGATCTCCGGCGTGGGGGATTCCGTGCTGTGGGACTGGTCCGCGGCGTCCTCGGCAGCAGGGGAGTCAGCAGCAGGGGACTCGGCAGTGCCGAGACCGACCTCGATGGGGCCATCTCCCTGGATCTGCACTCGCCAGATCTCGTGATCGACTACGCCACGGCGGCCTCGTTCGGCCCGGGGTTCCTCCAGCCACCAGCGGCGTCGTTCGAACCAACGCACCGCAGGGGCTATGACGCTGTGCCACTGCTGCTGCCAGAACAGACGCACCGGCACCCCGGCGGCCTCACATTCCACCTGAAGCGGTGCCGTCAACGGTGAGCCCTGTGGTGTGCCCCGCTGCGTGCCTGACGGTGGGTTCACTGGTGGACGTGCTGGCCCGCGCGAGAGATGTGCAGGAGCAGCCGACGCACTCATCAGCCCTGCCTGAGCTGAATGCTGTTCTCGCGCATATTCGCGGGCTCGTTTCGGAGGAGTCAGGCGCACTGCCCCGCGGGCAGAGACTCCGGGGAGCGTAGGGGTGGTGGGGGTGTTCATCAGCTCGACTCCCTCTCGTCGGCCCCTCTACGGGGAGGAGCCCGGGTGTAGGTGTTCGCCGACGATGGGAAGAGCTTGACGACGGAGTCCGCCCGCGCCCTGCCCTCACATCGTAGTTCGAACATACTTTCGAAGACAAGGAGGAGCTTACGGGGGACCTCTGACATCATCACGGCAGCTCAATCCACCCAGCGCAGCGAGCTCACCTCATACAGGCTCAGCCCAGACCGGCGTGCCGTCGTGTACGGCGGGAGGCCTGTGCAGAGAACTGCGGAAGCCAGCGTGCCAGTGCGGCAGAGGCCAAGGGGCCCATCGACGCAGTGACCAGCACGCCTGCGGCCAAGGAGCCCAGAGCGGCACCGGCGGAGAGGAGCAGCGGGCCGATGGCCAGCCCGCTGTCCTGCATCAGACGCCACAGTCCCAAGAACTGCGGTCGGGCATCAGCGGGAGCGACGTCGGCCCCTACGGTCATCAGGATTCCGGAGCCCAGGCCGTTGCCCAGTCCGATCAGCATCGCCACCAGTGTCATCTGACCCGCGGTGGAGGTCAGCGGCAGTGCTGCTGTGGCGGCGCCCAGCATCAGCATGGCCGGTGCGGCGAGCCACAGCCGGCCGAAATGGTCCATGATCTTGCCCGCCGGGTAGAACATCAGGACATCGATACCTCCGGCGATGCCGAAGATCAGGGAGATCGTCGTCGGGTCCATGCCGATGTGCTCGCCCCACAGGGGGATCACCTGCTGACGGGCGCCGCGCAGACAGCCGATCAGTACGACGGCGGCTCCCAAAGTGGCGAAGAGCCGCCGTTGAGAGACGAAGACCTCACGCAGGCTTCGGCGCGCCGCAGTGTTCTCGGAGCCCTGATGCTCACCGGCGCCATCGCCGCCGTCGGCTGTCTTAGCGGCACCGACCCCGGAGAACGCGACCACCAGGCCCGCCAGCACAGCCGTCGCCAAGGCCACGAGGAAGACCACACGCAGCTCTCCGCTGTGGATGACCAGCGCCCCGAGGAAGGGGCCCAGAAACTGTCCCAGACGCATCGCTCCACCTAACGTGGAGAGCACCCGCGCCCGGTGCGCGAGCGGCGTCACCTCCGTCAGATAGGAAGGCCGGGCCAGCTGAAACACGGAGTTGGCGGCACCGACGAGCAGGATCGCCCCACCCAGAGTCAGCGGGGAGGGGGCCGCAGCAGCAGCGAGGAAACCCAGCGCTGCGGCGAAGGCGGCGAGGAGCATCGCCGCCCGGTCGCCGATCTTCGCCGCCAACGCTCCGGCAGGGACATCGGCGATGATCTGACCCACCGGCAGCATCGCGGCGACCACACCAGCCATCGCGAGAGAAGCTCCCTGACCGACCGCGTAGGGAGCGATGATCGGCAGCATTGCGCCTACTCCCAGGCTGAATACGAAGGAGGGCACGAGCCCGCCGAAGACCACTGTGCGCAGCGGGAACAGCCTGGTGGGACGAGGATCGCTCACACCCACACCCTAGGACATCGCCTGAACCGCCTGCGCAGCCTGCACCGTCTGCCCGAAAGTCCCGCGGCGCTTCAGGTGATGAGCGCGCTGCCCAGAATGCCACTGGTCAGCCCCGCAGATGCCATAGGCTGGAGACCATGAGTTCACCGGCCGAACGATACGCCCAGGCACGGCGCCGCCAGGCAGAGGCCGCGACTGAGCTGGGAGCCTTCAGGCACCAGCAGGCCTTTGATCTCGATGAGTTTCAGCTGCAGGCCTGCCGCCACTTGGAGGCCGGCAAGACGGTCCTCGTCGCCGCACCGACCGGAGCGGGCAAGACGATCGTCGGGGAGTTCGCCGTCCACCTGGGGATCGCAGCAGGCCGGAAGACCTTCTACACCACCCCGATCAAGGCCCTGTCCAATCAGAAGTATCAGCAGCTGGTCCAGGAGTACGGGTCCGAGAAGGTGGGGCTGCTCACCGGAGACACTGCGGTCAACGGTGAGGCGCAGATCGTGGTGATGACCACTGAAGTGCTGCGCAATATGCTCTACGCCGACGCCGAGCCGCTGCGCGACCTGGGCTTCGTGGTGATGGATGAGGTCCACTATCTTGCAGACCGTTTCCGCGGAGCAGTCTGGGAAGAAGTCATCATCCACCTGCCCGAGCATGTGCAGCTCGCCGCTCTCTCAGCCACCGTCTCCAACGCCGAGGAGTTCGGTGCCTGGCTCGACACCGTCCGCGGGGAGACCGCCGTGGTGGTCTCCGAGCATCGCCCGGTACCGCTGTGGCAGCATATGTACGTTGATCGCGGAATCCATGACCTCTTCATCACCGAAAGCGAGAACCCCCGGGGCGGCTCCGCATCCGGGCGCAGGATCGACGAGGCCGCCGCCGATCCGGACAGCCTCGTAGTCAACCCCGAACTGCAACGGCTGGCACACCGCCACCAGGCCCCGCCATCTCGCCGTTCCGGAGGTCACCGCTCTCGTGGTCGCGGCCGCCGAGACGGCCACGGCGCAGGTGGCCGCAGCGGCGGCCGCGCAGCCGAGGTCTCCGGGGTCTCCGGATCTCCCCAGGGCCGGCGGGTGAACCGCCCGCAGCTGATCCGTGGGCTGGACCGAGAAGGTCTGCTGCCCTGCATCACCTTCATCTTCTCTCGAGCCGGCTGCGAGGCCGCCGTCGAGCAGTGTCTGCAGGCTGATCTGCGGCTGACCACACGAGAAGAGGCTGAGGAGATCGCCTCCCGGGTCGAGGTCGTAGGCTGGGAGCTGCCCGCCGAGGACCTCTCAGTGCTCGGCTTCGAGAGTTTCCGCGAAGCGCTGGTCCACGGGGTGGCCGCCCATCACGCCGGACTGCTGCCGCCGTTCAAAGAACTTGTGGAGGAGCTCTTCGCCGAAGGGCTGCTCAAGGTCGTATTCGCCACCGAGACCCTGGCCTTGGGCATCAATATGCCAGCACGGACCGTGGTGATGGAGAAGCTGGACAAATTCAATGGGGAGAAGCACGTCGACATCACCCCCGGGGAATTCACCCAGCTGACCGGCCGCGCCGGACGCCGCGGCATCGACGTCGAAGGCCACGCGGTGGTGGTCTGTCAACCGGGGATGGATCCCAGGCAGGTGGCAGGCCTGGCCTCCAAGCGCACTTATCCGCTGAACTCGAGCTTCCGCCCCAGCTACAACATGGCGGTCAACCTCACGGCCCAGTTCGGCACTGCGCGTTCCCGTACGATCCTGGAGTCCTCCTTCGCCCAGTTCCAAGCCGACCGCTCTGTGGTCGGCTTGGCGCGTGAAGTCTCCCAGCGGGAGTCCTCGCTGCGTGGATATGAGCAGTCGATGCAGTGCCATCTGGGCGACTTCGGCGAATACGCCGCACTGCGGCGTCGACTCAATGCGATGCAGAAGGACCAGGCCAAGGCCAAGAACCGGCAGCGCCGTCGGGAGTTGGTCCGCATCCTGGCAGCACTGCGCCCCGGGGACATCATCGAGGTCGCCGGTGGGCGGCGTCGTCTGCGCGAGTGTCTGGTGGTCCACAGCGCACCTGAACATGACCCGCGTCCGGGAGTCATCACCGCTGAGGGGCAGCTGCGCAAGCTCACCGTCGAGGATCTGGCTCAGCCGCCGGAGGTGCTCAGCACTATCCGGCTGCCGCGGAAGCCTCAGGTGAAAGTTCCCCGCGTCAGGAAGGACCTGGCCTCCTCCATGCGCGCCGCGCTGAAGGACCGCACTCCTCCACGTGAAGATGCCCCCAGCCCCGGTTTCGGCTTCGTCGAAGAAGCCACCGAGGATGTTGAGGCGCTGGAGACTCAGCTGCGCCGGCACCCGTGCCACAGCTGCTCAGATCGGGAGGAGCATGCCCGCTGGGCTGAGCGGTGGTGGAAGCTTCGGCGTGAGACCGATCAGCTGCGTGCCCGCATCGACCGCCGTACCGGTTCCATCGCGAAGACCTTTGACCGGATCTGCGCCGTTCTGACCGAGACTGGGCATCTGGAGCACATCACCGAAGATGCCGACACCGGTGAGAGTGCTCTGGTCATCACGGATCGTGGTCAGCGATTGCGCCGGATCTACGGCGAACGCGACCTGTTCACCGAGATCCTGCAGGAACGCGGCATCCTCGGCAGACTCACCGCTGCTGAACTGGCGGCCTTCAGCACTGCCTTGGTCTATCAGGCCAAACGGGAGGACGAAGGAGCGATGCCGTCGATGCCGACTCGCGCCGTCGCCGAAGGGGTCCAGGCCGCGGTGGAGATTCACCAGGATCTCGAATCGCGGGAGAAGCGCCATCATCTCGATCCCACACCGGCCCCTGAGCTGGGGCTGATCCCGCCGATGTATGCCTGGGCCAGTGGGCAGAACCTGCGCCGCTCCCTGGAGGATTCGCCCTTGGCAGCCGGTGACTTCGTCCGGTGGGCGCGTCAGTGCATCGACGTGCTGGACCAGCTCGGCCGCGCGCCCCACACCGCGGCTAAACTGGCTGACCGGTGCCGTGAGGCCGTGGAGCTGATCGGTCGGGGAGTGGTGGCCTACTCCAGTGTCTCCGGGCTGTGGGCCGAGGAACGCGCCGATGACGACGCCGCACATGATGATCAGGTCCATGACGACCTAACGCATGACGAGACTGTCAGTGATGAAAGGGATGAGGCGCATGACTGAACACGAGGGCCCGCACCTGCTGACCAATGTCACAGTGCACAGCACCGC
Source organism: Nesterenkonia aerolata (assembly GCF_031470965.1). NCBI lineage: Bacteria > Bacillati > Actinomycetota > Actinomycetes > Micrococcales > Micrococcaceae > Nesterenkonia > Nesterenkonia aerolata. Next base: position 119,460 of record NZ_JAVKGR010000005.1, read on the forward strand.
CGAGCCCTATGCCGAGGCGATGATCGTCGAGGACGGACTCGTCTCCTGGGTGGGGTCGGAGGAGACCGCCGGCCGTCTGCGTGATGAGCGGTTCCTCATCGAAGATGCTGAGGCGGCCCTGGCGACTCCGGCATTCTTCGGCTGGCTCCGGCGTCATGCCCAGAGCTCCGCGAAGGACCTGATCGATGCGCTCAACCAGGCGGCGCAGCGGGGGATCGGCACCGTACGCGTGGTGTTCACCGGGTTCTCCCCGGATGATCTGAAGAACACTGCGGCACTGCTGCAGGCCGTTGAGGAGCACCCGTTGAGCGTCCATCCGGTGCTGGAGCTCGATGCCTTACAGTGCGGCGATTCGACTTCGGGGGAGCGGCTGACCGAGGCGGCTGCGCAGCTGGAGAAACAGTACTCCGGGCCGCCGCTGGCCATCGGTCTGCCCGCTGAGGTGTGGGATGGTGACGCAGCGGCCGAGACGATAGGCCCTTTCGCCGCAGCGGCCGCGCAGGCTGCTCAGCAGCTGGTGCTCTGCCTGCCGCAGGCCACAGAACCCTCCGTCGTCGTGGAGACTGTGCTCACCGTGCGTCGCGGACTGCTCGACTTGGGAAGCAGCACTCCACCGGCAGACCGCCCCACAGTGCTCTACGGGTTCGACGCCGCTGACCTCCATGTCTGGGAATCCCTGATCGGTGCCGGTGTCCACGTCGTGCTCATCGGTGAGGGGCACCTGGCCTTGGCGCTGCGAGCCGGTGTGCCCACCAGCGTCGCACCGGCCGAAGGGCACGAACCCTGGTCCGTGGTCTCCGCATACGTGCACCGGGAGGAGGATCCTGTCTCTGTGCGCGCAGCCTTCAACGCTCAGGTGCGTGGTGCTCACCGGATGGTCTCCGGGCTCCCGGCAGGTCACCTGAACCCCGGCTCTGCGGCGACCTACGCGCTTTGGGAGGTCGACTCCCTGGCAGTCCAAACCCCGGACAGCAGGACGGCGGCATGGAGCACAGATGCCCGGGCCAGGACCCCGCTGTTGCCGTACTTGGACGGTGAGACTCTGCCACGGCACCTGCGCACTGTGGTCAACGGCATAGGCGTCAGCGCCGCGGCATCTGCCTCGACCACTGAGGCGCCAGAGCGCCTATCCTGAAGACGGGCGACGCGCCCAGTGAGAAGACCCTGACCTGAAGGGACGGACGGCACGCTGTGAAGATCCTGACGATCATCCCTACCTATGACGAGATTGATGCGCTGCCGGTGACGGTACGGCGCCTGCGCGCGGCCGTGCCGGAGTCCGATGTGCTCATCGTCGATGACAACAGTCCCGACGGCACCGGTCAGCTGGCCGAGCGGATGCACGCCGACGACGACCAGATCCATGTGCTGCACCGCACGGCGAAGAACGGACTGGGCGGGGCGTATATCGCGGGGTTCCGCTGGGGCCTGGAGCGCGGCTACGACGTGCTGGTCGAGCTCGATGCCGACGGCTCGCATCAGCCGGAGCAGCTGCCTGAGCTTCTCGCCGTCATCGATGAGGCACACCTGGTCATCGGCTCCCGCTGGGTGCCCGGAGGCTCTGTGGTGAACTGGCCGATCCACCGAGAGATCATCTCCCGGCTGGGCAGTCTGTACTCACGGACACTGCTGGGACTGAAGGTTCGCGATATCACCGCCGGATTCCGAGCCTTCCGTGCGGAGACCCTGCAAGAGATCGATTTCGACACAATTGAGTCTGTCGGCTACGGATTCCAGGTGGATATGACCTTCCGGGTGGCGCGGCACGGCCGAGTCATCCGGGAGGTGCCAATCACCTTCAAGGAAAGAGAGCTCGGGGACTCGAAGATGAGCGGTGACATCGTCCTCGAAGCCATGGCCAATGTCACCAAATGGGGGCTCGGCGCGCGCCTGGCCAAGCTGCAGAAGCGGTGGGGGAGGCGCAGTTGATGCTCTCCGGACTCCATGCCTTTCCGCTCACACCCTTCGTCGATGATGCTCCTGATGAGTTGAGTTTCGGCAGGCTCATCACTCAGTTGGCGCAGGCGGATGTGGACGGCATCACCGTTTTGGGGTCCACGGGCTCCTACGCCTATCTCGATCGGGACCAGCGGCGGCGCCTGATCCGCACTGCGGTGGAGCGCTGTGGCACCGTGCCGGTCGCAGTGGGCATCGGAGCACTGAGCACCTCAGCGGTGCTGGAGCATCTCGCTGATGCGCAGGAGGCCGGTGTCCAGGCGGTGCTGCTGGCTCCGTTGACCTATCAACCGCTGAACGACGAGGAGGTCTTCGACCTTTTCGCCGCGGTCTGTTCCTCCTCCGACGTCCCCGTCGTCGTCTAGCGCATGTCGGGCTTGTGGCGTTGGTGCGACCGGCTCTGCCGTTTACAGGTACCGGCAGACCTGGTCCGCGCTGCACGAGTCGGGGTCGGGCTGCGCGGCGTCGCGTCTGAGCTCGGTGATGGTGTCGCGCAGCGCGGCGAGCTGGGCGATCTGCTGCTCGATCTCGGCGAGGCGTGCGTCGAGGAGGTCGCGCACGTGCTCGCAGGGAGCAGCGCCGTCGTCGCGGATGTCGAGGATCTGGCGGATCTGGGCGAGGGTGAGGCCCGCGGCCTGGCCGCGGTGGACGAAGTCGATCCGGGCGGCCGTCTCGGGCGCGTAGTCGCGGTATCCGGACGGCGTGCGCTCGGCCGGCGGCAGCAGGCCCTGCTCCTCGTAGAACCGCAGCGTCTTCGCCGTCGTTCCCGCCCGCTCGGCGAGTTCCCCGATGCGCATCGCAGGCCCCCTCTTCTTTCGGCAGAAGTCCTCTTGACCTTCCCCTGCACTGGAAGGTCCAGTATGGCTGAGACAGACCGGAAGACCAAGTGTTGACAGGAGCTGCGATGCCCACGAAGTACGACCTCGCCATCATCGGATCGGGCGGTGGTGCGTTCGCCGCCGCGATCCGCGCGACCACGCTCGGCAAGTCGGTGGTGATGATCGAGCGCGGGACGCTGGGCGGCACCTGCGTGAACACCGGCTGCGTGCCGTCGAAGGCCCTGATCGCCGCGGCCGACGCACGGCACTCCGCGGCCGACGCCGCCGACCGGTTCCCGGGGATCGCGACGACGGCGGGGCCGGTGGACATGCCCGCCCTGATCGCCGGGAAGCAGGCGCTGGTCGAGTCGCTGCGGGGCGAGAAGTACGCCGACGTCGCCGACTCCTACGGGTGGGCCGTCCGCCGCGGCGACGCCGCGTTCGCCGGCACCCCCGACGCTCCGGTCCTCCAGGTCGCCGGGGACGACGGCAGCACCGAGACGATCGAGGCCGGGCACTTCCTGGTGGCGACCGGCTCTCGGCCGTGGGCCCCGCCGATCGACGGCCTGGACGAGACCGGGTACCTGACCTCGACCACGGCGATGGAGCTGACCGAACTCCCTGAGTCCCTGCTCGTGCTCGGCGGCGGCTACGTCGCCCTGGAGCAGGCGCAGCTGTTCGCCCGGCTCGGCTCCCAGGTCACCGTGCTGGTCCGGTCCCGGCTCGCGTCGAAGGAGGAGCCGGAGGTGTCCAGGACGCTGGAGGAGGTGTTCGCCGACGAGGGCATCCGGGTGGTCCGCCGCGCGCTGCCGACGCGGGTGTCCCGCGACGCCGCGACCGGGCAGGCCGTCGTCACCGCGGACGTCGCCGGGGGGCGGGAGGAGTTCCGCGCCGACCAGGTGCTCGTCGCCCTCGGACGACGACCGGTCACCGACGGGCTCGGCCTCGACAGGGTCGGGGTCGAGACCGGGGACCTCGGCGAGGTGGTCGTCTCCGACCGGATGCAGTCCTCCCACCCGCGGATCTGGGCCGCGGGCGACGTGACCGGCCACCCCGAGTTCGTCTACGTCGCCGCCCACCACGGCACCCTCGTCGCCGAGAACGCGTTCGCCGACGCCGACCGGGCCGTGGACTACGCCCGACTGCCGAGGGTGACGTTCACCGGCCCGGCGATCGGCGCGGTCGGGATGACCGAGAAGGACGTCGTCGCCGCCGGGATCCGCTGCGACTGCCGCGTCCTGCCGCTGCACCACGTGCCCCGCGCACTGGTCAACCGCGACACCCGCGGCTTCGTCAAGATCGTCGTGGACGCCGACACCGGGAAGATTCTCGGCATCACCGCCGTCGCCAAGGACGCCGGCGAGCTCGCCGCCGCCGGGGTCCACGTGCTCGGCAAGACGGTCGCCGAGGTCGCCGACGCCTGGGCCCCCTACCTGACCATGGCCGAGGGCATCCGGATCGCCGCCAAGGCCTTCACCACCGATCCGTCGCTCCTGTCGTGCTGCGCGTGAACGCGCACGCAGACAATCGGGGGGAACGCTCAGCTGGGAGAGGAACAGACGATGAGCGGCGATAAGGACCACGACTCGCATCGCGCGGGCGTGCTTGTCGGTGCTGGGACGGGCTTGCTCCTGTTGGCATGCTGCGCGCTTCCGCTGCTGATCTGCTGCGGCCTGCCTCTCCTCGCCGCGGGCGGAGCCCTCGCAGGTATCGGAGGTTTCCTCGGCAACCCTTGGCTCATCGGTGCCGGGATCGCAGTCGGGGTGGCCGTCACAGCGGCGATCGTCCTCCGGCGACTGCGGCGGCACCGACGTCGCTCGACCGGCTGCTGCGGCAATCGTTCGACTACTGACCGGGGTCAGTAGTTCGAGTGGCTCCAGTCATCGTCGCCAGTTCGGCCACGTCGGCATCCCGCGACCCTTCCAGGTCTCCACGAGGCCAGCAACCCAGCGGACGGACGCGAAGACCCCGTAGCCGGCCGCCGCGAGGCCCGCGGCGATCACGAGCCAGCGCCCGATCCCGAGCCACACGCTACCGTCCACGTCCAGCGCCCACTGAGCGCCTGTGATGAGCCCAGCGATGCCCATCCAGAGCCCGGCGACGACCACCACCACCGGCAGGAGTGCGAGGCACATCGCGGCGGCGGCCGACCAGAGCTGACGGGCCTCCAGCTTCGCCGTGGCAGCGATGATCCGCTCGGCGCGCTCGTTCGATGCGTCGAGGTTTGCCGCGATCGTGGCAGACGCCTCCCCGGCGACCTGTTCGACGGCCTTCACGACTCGCTCCTCGGTGCGCTTTTCGATCCGCTGCACCGCGCCGCCGACCTGGCTGACGAGCTTCTGGTTCGCCGCGGCCTGCGCCTTGAGCCCCTCAATCGCCGATGCCGTAGCCGCGTGATTCCTCTGCGCCTCCGCGACCAAGCTCTGCGACGCGGCGTTCAAGCTCTCGCCGTTGAGACTCTGCGCGAACTCGCCGAGCGTGCTCGCGATCTCGTTCAGCCTGCTCTCGATACTCGCGATCCTCGCGGACGCGTCGCTGGAGGGCGAGGAGGTCGACGCCGAGGCCGTGATCCGCTCCAGCCGCCTCGTCGTCTCCTCGTCCATGACCTTCACGAACCCTGCGAGCTTCTTCTGCTGCTCGGCCAGCCGGTCGAGCCTCGCGTTCTGCGCCTCGACGGCGGCGAGGATCGAGGTCAACGCCTCCATCGTCTCCGGACTGTCGAGCTGCTGCTGCGATCCGCTCTGCGCGTTCTGCTGCTTCAGCCTGTCGAGTGCTGCGCTCATGTTCCTGCTCCTCCTGCTGCTGGTGATAGTCGAAGAACGCCTGCGCGCCCTCCGGGGTGAAGTCCGCCGAGAGTGCGCTCGCGCGCTTGCGGCGCTCGGCGCGTCCGGACTCGCCGCGGCGGTCCTCGATGTAGAGCGTCCAGGTCTCCTGCCCGGCGCGCTTGCCCTTCTTGCTGACGGGGCTGTGCAACCGCATCCGCGGCACCCGCTCCCCGTCATCGCCGAGCTGCTGGTTCTGCTCCTCGATCACCGCTTCGAGACCGGCCTTGTCCACCGCACGGGGATCAGCCAGGGCGGCGCTCATCCGGTCGCCCATCTCGCGGTCGAGCCCGCCCTCGGCGAAGTCCTCGCGGCGCAGCTCCCAGTCCTTCGGCGCGTGCTCCAGACGCTTCACGACCGAGAGACCGTGCTCGCGCATGAGCTCGTCGTTCGCTGACTGAACGCCCCGCTGGTTCCCGGCCTTGCGGTCGTGGAACGTGGGATAGTCCGAGAGCGCCTTCCCCGTCCGATTGCTGTGGTTGATGACCAAGATGTGGTTGTGCGGCTTCTTCCCGCGTCCGTCCACATGGCTCACCACGAGGCAGTCCGCGTTGGGGTGCATCTTCTTCGCGAGCTGGTAACCCAGATCGTTCACCCGCTGCACGTCCTCAGGATTCTTTGGGTCGAACTCGTCGTCGCTGAACGACTGCCTGTAGTGCAGCGCCTCGACGTCACGCTTCGTGTTCTGGGTGAGCGCGCGGGCGCGCGCCGAGAACGCGCCGGGGCCTCCCGGCACGTCGCCCGTGATCGCGACGCCGCGCTCGTCCTCCTTGCCCCGGATGTAGCGCTCGGTGTCGGCGGCGTTGGCGCTCGGGCTGTAGTGCGTCGTGCTCATGAGGCCGCCCGATCACCGAGCAGGGCGCGGACCTCGTGCAGCAGCTCGATCAGCTCGGGCACCTCCGACGACAGCGCCACCGGCTCACCCGCGCGAGCACGGTGGTCCAGGTCGTTGACGTTGATCGCGAGCGGGCGCACCTGGGCGGCCAGCTCCCGAGCATCAGCAGACGCCTGCGCGCGTGCCTCGACGCCGAGCAGGTGCGCGGCCACGGCGGCGTCCAGCTCCTCGCTCCGAGAGGCGTGGAGGGCATCGCGCACGACGGTCCGCACCCACGTGCTCGGAGCCAGCCCGAGCCGCTTCGCACGAGTGCGAAGCGCCGCGAGCGTGGCGTCATCGAAGCGGGTGTCGAGCTTCGCGCGGCCCCCACGACGACGCTTCGCGCCGCCGTGACTCTGGCGCACAGCCTCCGCATCAGCCCGACCGGTGTTCACCTGGGAGTCGGTCTGCTGCTCCACCTGTACGCCAGAGTGGCAAGCAGTAGCCGTGTCGGACGTTTCGCTGGCGCTCATGTCCTCCCCGGCTGCTTGCGAGGGGCCTCCGGCCCCCTCGACCCCCTGGAAGAGCGCATCGCGTTCGGTGCTCATGCGGCACCTCCGATCAGCGCCAGCGGCACGTCAGGGCTCCGCACGGCGAGCCCGCTCAGCAGCTCCGCGACCGCGCCGTCCGCGTCGTGGTCGGCCGAGGTCTCCGGGCCGTAGGTCAGTTCCCGCGACCCGACGTTCTGGTGGTACGCGTTGCCGTACATGCCGGGCGTGTGCGCGGCGGTCGGAACGCTGCACTGGTGCCACTCGTAGGGCTCGATCTTCCCGATGTGCTGCACGAGGTAACGATTGATGTCGTCGGCACGGTAGACCTTCACGACCGAGGCCAGGCGGCGGATGAACTGGTCCAGCGCCTCGTCCACGTTGCCCTTCTGGCGGGCGTAGTAGAAGAACTCGACGGGCTCGATCGTCGCCGTGATGACGATGAGGCGCGGGGCGACCTCGCCCTTGTTCTTGTAGCGGGCCTTCGCAGGCGAGGCGTTGTACGGATCGAGCAGCAGCAGCCAGTCGTTCGCATCCATCGCCGAGGCCCGCAGATCGTCCAGCAGCAGCACTTCCTCGCCCCGCCAGTCATCGAGGGGGTTCCCCGTGGCGGCCCGGTAGACCTGCCACCGCTCGCCGTGGGCGTTCGCCGCGTTGATCGCCTCGGTGATGAAGTCCGTGGCGAACCGGGTCTTGCCGATCCCGGCATCCCCATGGACGAACACCACGTGCGTCGAGAACTCACCGGCGCGGAGCTTCGCCGCCGCCCGGTATGCGCGACGCTGGCCGTAGGCCGACAGCGCGTCGTCGATCTCCCGCTGATGCCGCGAGTAGATATCGAACAGCTCGTCCGTGAGCATGATCTGATCCCGCGTGATCTCACCTTGGAGAACGCGCTCCCGCATGTCCTCGAAGTTCTCGGCGACGATCTTCTTCTTCACGTGGGCGCGGCCCTTCAGCCACGTCTCCCGGCGCTGGGCGTCGATCCCGAGGTAGTCAGGCCCACGCACCGTGGCGACCTCCGAAGGCGCGTACTGGTGCTTGTCCGCGTACTTCACGTGCGTCAGATACGACAGCATGTTGTCGAAGGCGTACCGCCCGCGGCCAGGCTTCTCGACGTACTGGGGCTCGACGCCGATGCCGAACGCGAGCCGATCCAGCGGCGCACTCTTCGCACGGCTGGCGAACTTGATCACGGCGTGCAGGTGCTCGGGCTTCGGTTCGACCACCAGGGCCTTCTCCGTGTCACTCCAGACCTCGCGCTCGTCCTTGTCGTGCACGATGCCGTAGGCCTCGACGACCTGGCAGCCGGTGGCCTCGAGCCGCTGCACCACGTAGGCGAGGATCGCCTCGGCACCCTGCTGGAGCGGCGCGGCCCCGTTCGGGTCCTCGGCAGCCCAGGCCCAGTACGACAGATCGAGGTACTGCGTGAGCCCGATGCTCGTCGGGTTGTTCTCCTGCTTAGCCACGGCGACCACCCCCGCCGCGGGCGGCGCGGAGGGCCTCAGAGGGAGTGCGGCGCCTAAATGACCCCCTATTGACCCCCAAATGAGACCCCATATGATCCCGCGGGACCACGCGACGGAGCGAGGGCGGAACAGGCCGCTGACCAGGCATGTTGTTGCAAGGCGCGGCAATCGACAAGCCCTTGCCGCGCCCGTAGGAACGAATGAGGGTCTCGTAACTCTTGGAGTGCGAAGCACGGCTACGGGCAGCCATCACGACGACGGGCAGCCCGCCTTCGGCGGGTGCCAGGCCAGGCCCTCCGGGCGGGGTCAGGTTGGTGGGAGCGGTGCTGAGGTTGCGTGCGTCGGCGTACATCAGCGACCACCGCCCCGGCCGTAGCGCTTGATGACAGCCTGATGCGTGACGCCGAGGGCGTCGCCGATCCTGGCCCAGGTCACCCCATCGGCTCGGGCGTCGGCGACGGCGATCTCGACGGCCTCCTCCAGCACAGAGCGGAGCACGCCGAGGTCGTAGAGCTGGGCCTCGGCGTCGGCGAGGGACGGGTCGCCCTGACGCCAGCGGAAGCCGGTCAAGTGATCGAAGGCGGCGGAGTTCGCGCTCATCAGCGACCACCGCCCATCACAGAGGCAACGGCGGCGCGCTGGCGCGGGGTCAGCGGAGTGAGTGCCAGGCGCTCACCGGCTCGGCGGCCAGCGGCGCGGGCGGCGGCGATGACGGGATCGTGGCCGTCTGCCTGCGGAGAAGGAGCGGAGCCCTGATCGAGGCCAGGGCGGACGAGCGCGGATGCGCGGGGAACGTCGATAACGACAGACATCGGAAGTCCTCAGACATGAGTATCTTCCGGTTCCCCGCCACGGTAATTGGGCTGTTTGACCGGCTACTCATCCGGGAGCAGAACCCCGCGCTTCTAAGTCGCGGCCCCAGTGGGATCTTCTTGTCTGCAACCATTCTTCCATGACTCGACTCACCAGTGCAATGACGAGTCGAGTCATGAGTCAGTCGCGTCTCGGCTCGATCCGCACGAGATCGGGGTCGAACTTCACGTGACCCGGCATGATGGGCTCGATGGTCACCGTCACCAGCTCGTCCACGAGCATCCGGCGACGGTCCATGTCCAACGCCTTCCACTTCGACTCGACAACCTCGCGGCGCTCCGCGGTGCCGACCGGCTCATCGACCTCCGCCAGCAGCTTCGCCGCCACCGACACCGAGCGGTCGAGCAGCTCCGCGTCGATCTCGTCGATGCGAGCCTTCACGTCGTTGATCGCCGCCGTGATCTCCAGGACCGGCTGATGGATGTCGCGCAGCAGCGGGCTCAGCTCCTTCACCCGCTCGACCAGGGCGTTCCGTTCGGTCAGCAGTTCCTCGCGATCCGGCCCGGCGGCTTCCTGCGGCATCACGAGGTCGTGCACGTCCACGGACGACAGGCGCGTGAGCACCGCCTCGGTGACCATCGCATCGACGGGCTCGCGCTGGCGGGTGAGATGGAACTGCTCGCCACAACGGTACGTCGGCTGCTTGCGGCTGTTCGTCCCCGAGACGAGCGTCGCGCCGCACTTCCCACAGAGGCCGATCGTGGACAGGAGGTACTTCGGCTGATTGCCCTGCCTCGCCGACCTCCGCACGTTGTCCTCCAGCTTCGCCACCGCGGCCCGCCACGTCTGCTCGCCGACGATGGGCGGGAACGCCTCGCCCTGCACCGGGTACAGCTCGCCGGTCTTGTAGTGGCGGATGAAGCCAGCGTAGAGCGAGTTCGCCAGCAGATACCGCACAGCATCGACGGAGAACTCCGACCCGCGGGCGGTGAGGTGGCCAGCGCTGTTCAAGTCCTCCCGGATGCGACGGATCGACAGCGACGGCTCACCGAGGAACGCATCGAAGGCCCGCCGAACTGCGGCGGCCTCCTCCTCGATCAGCTCGCCCTCCCTCGTCCAACCGAACGCCTTCCAGGTGGACGCCGGGATGCCTTCGGCGCGGCGGCGCTCGTTCGACCTGATCTGCCGCTCCGCCTTGCGTCGAGCCTCGAACCGGGCGAGAGCGGCGAGCATCGTCGCTCGGAACTCTCCGTCGGCCGTCGAGAGGTCGATCTCGCCGTCCACTGTGACGACGCGCAGGCCGAGGTCGATCAGCGTGTTGAGGTCCTTCGTGCTCCGCAGCAGTCGGTCCATGTCCACGGCGACGACCATCGAGAATCGACCTGCTCGGGCGTCGTCCAACATCTCGGCCCAGCGGGTGCCAGCTCGACGCTTCTTCGTCGCCGACACCGCGTTGTCCTCGTAGACCTCGACCACGTTCCAGTCCTTGGCCTCGGCCAATGCCCTGATCTTCCTCAGTTGTGTATCGACCGTCCAGCGGTCGCCTTTGCGGTCCATGGAGGCGCGGACGTAGGCCGCCACCTCGTTCGTCTTCCTCAGCGCTACCAGTTCGACCATGCAACCAAGCTTACGTGGACGAGTGTTGCAACCCCGACATGCGCTACGACAACCCGACGACGACCGGCTTCACGTTCAGCACGGAGCTCTACGGCCGCCTGGCACAGCTGCCGGGCATCAGCTCGATCAAGATTCCTCCGACCGGCACCGACCCGGTCTCAGCCAAGGCCCGTATCGATGAGGTGCGCCGTGTGCTGCCAGCTCATGTGACCATCGGGATATCCGGTGATTCCTCCGCGGCGGCGGCGCTCAACGTCGGCTGCGAGGCCTGGTATTCGGTGATCGCCGGCACGTTGCCGCAACTGGCCAGTCCGATCATGCGTGCGGCAGAGTCCGGTACTGAGGCAGAGGCATCCGCAGCTTCTGCTCGCCTACAGCCCTTATGGGAGCTCTTCGCCGAATGCGGGGGAAGCCTGCGTGTGGTGGCGGCCATCGCTGAACATCTCGGGATCGTCCCGCAGAACTGTCTGCCCCGTCCTCTGCATGGGCTGAATACTCAGCAGCGCGGACGGGTGACGCAGGTGCTTAAGGACCTCGGAGTCACCGAAGGGTGATAGATCCCAAGGGCGAGAGTCGGCAGCTGGGGTCTTGGTCGAGCCAGCATGATGATATGAGCCCACACGACGATGGCGGGGACGCATCCGAAAAGGTGCGTCCCCGCCATCGTGATGAGAAGTAAGAGGCTACCTCGTCTCCGAACTCTCGATATAGCTGGCTCGGCTCTGGGGTCAGACCGTCTCGCCGCGGCGCTCCCGCAGTTTCTTCAGCCGCTCGGTGAGGATCTCCTCGAGCTCCTGCTCTGAACGCCGTTCCAGCAGCATGTCCCAGTGGGTACGCACCGGCTTATCGGGCGTCTCATCCGGCTTGCTGCCGTCGACCAGCACCCCTTCCTTCCCCGTCGGGGAGGTCCAGGTTGAGGGGATCTCAGCTTCGGCGGAAAAGGTGACGGTGATCTTCTCACCGTCCTCGCAGACGTACTCCACGTCCTGGCGGGGTGCCGGCTCGACACCCTGCTCGGTCTCCATAGACTGTGCGCCCAGACGCATACCGCGCAGACTGCGGTCGCTCATCGATGCTCTACCTCCAGCAGGTGACAGATGTTCTCAGGTGCTCAACATCTCGGGGCACCGGGTTATTCCGGGTGCCCCGAGATGTTGAGATCAGGCAGACCGTCGCGTAGCCCTCTCCGAATGACCCTGGCTCGACGGGAAAGTTCTCAGCCCTGGTAGGGAGGTCGCTGCTGCGGGGGACCCTGAGGTGGCTGCTGCTGGCCATAGGGTCCGGGCTGCTGCCCGTACTGATACCCCTGATGGCCCTGCTGAGGCTCTTCAGTCCGGCCTGAAGGGTCGCCCTGGGGCTGAGACTGCTGCGGTGCCGCCTGGCTCTGCTCCTCACCGAGCTCGCGGCCGTTGCCCAACGAAGCCTGGGCCTCCGGCGGGGCACTCTGGGCCACACGCTTGAGCGCATCAGTACTGGATTCATCAGCGACTGAGGCCTCGGTCCCAGAGGTCCGGTTGCGGCTCTCGGCACGCCGAGTCTCCTCTTCGAGCTGCTCAGAGAACTCATAGTGCGGGTTCTCATCGGTCACCGAGGTGGCACGGGCAGATTCAGCCAGGTCAGCGATCGCATTCGAGATCGCGGGCTTGCCCTTCTTCCGTGCTTCAGCCTCCAGTTTCTCCTTCTCCTCCTTGCGCTGTTTCAGGCGCTCGGCCCGGGCCTCACGCTCCTTCTCCCGCTCCTCGGAGGTACGGGTGTCCTCGGGATGTGCGTCCTTGCCCGCAAAGCCGGAGGAGAAGGTCTTCAACGCCTCGCCGAACTCACCGGGGATGACCCACATCGTGTTGGAGTCACCCTTGGCCAGCTCAGGCAGCGTCTGCAGGTACTGGTAGGAGAGCAGCTCCGGACCAGGTTCGGCGTCGTGAACGGCATGGAAGACGGTCTCGATGGCCTGGGCCTCGGCGTTAGCTCCGAGGATCCGCGCCTGAGCCTCACCTTCGGCGGCGAGGATCGCGGCCTGGCGCTCACCCTCAGCAGTGAGGATGGCCGACTGCTTCGTGCCTTCTGCGGTGAGGATGGCCGCACGGCGGTCGCGTTCGGCGCGCATCTGCTTCTCCATCGAGTCCTGGATCGACATAGGCGGCTCGATAGCTTTGAGCTCGACGCGGGCCACCCGGATGCCCCAGCGCCCGGTGACCTTGTCCAGCTCACCGCGCAGCTGGCCGTTGATGGTGTCACGGGAAGTCAGTGCGGCCTCCAGGTGCATACCGCCGACGACGTTGCGCAGAGTGGTGGTGGTCAGCTCCTGCACGGCGTGGATGTAGTTGGCGATCTCATAGGTCGCGGCCTTGGGGTCAGTGATCTGGAAGTAGACGACCGTGTCGATGGAGACCACAAGGTTATCCTCGGTGATCACCGGCTGTGGCGGGAAGGAGACCACCTGCTCACGCATGTCCAGCAGCGGCAGCAGCCGGTCCAGGAACGGCACCAGCAGCGTCAGCCCCGGCGGCTGGACACGCTGGAACTTCCCCAGACGCTCCACGATGCCGGTGCGCGCCTGGGGGACGATGCGCACGCTGCGGGCGATGATCACGACGACCAGCCCCAACAGTGCCAGGAGCACGATGAGGATTGCGATATCCATAGGTGGTGGATCCGTTCTCTTCGATTGCGATGGTCGGTGGTTCAGATGGGGGAAAGCCTGTCAGGCGTGCCGAGGCGCGGGGTCCTGCCAGCTGATGGTCTTGGCAGCGGTGAGGTAGACAGTGGCACCGTCGACGGAGTCGACGACGGCGGCGGCACCGGGCTCCAGGCGCTCCTCACCCAGTGTGCGTGCCGTCCAGGTCTCTCCGTCGACCTCTGCGAGCCCGGACTCGCGGGTGACGAGCTCCAGGGGCTCTGCGTCCATGCCGGCGATCCGATCGACGTTGGTGAGCTGATCCTCAGGGCCTCGGCGAAGGTGCTTCAGGGCCACTGGCCGCACGGCACCGAGCATCAGCAGCGCAGTACCGGAGCCCACGACCACCTGCATCCACGGTTCGCCTCCGGCCAGGGCCACTGTGGTGGCGGCACCGGCGCCGGCGGCGAGCATGAGAAAGAGGAGGTCAAGCATCAGCAGCTCAATAACCAACAGTGTCAGAGTGAGCGCGAGCCAGGCGGCCCAGAGGTTCTCAGTGATCCATTCGATCAATGGCTCCTCCTTCGTCAGTGTCAGAGCAGCGTAGCCGGAGTCTGGGACCGGACTGCATGACCGGAGTACGTGGTCACCATCATACTCACCGGTGGAACCTCACCCGTAGAACCTCGCCCGTGGAACCCGGGGAACCTCATCTGGAGAACACGGTGATCTGCAGGTTCACGGTCACAGCGACTTCTGCGCCGTCGCTGTGGCTGAGGATGCTGGAGGCGACGTCCTCTCGGCGGCGGTGATGTCCTGCCGGGCCCATCATGACGAGGTCCACGGCGGTGTCGACCGGCACGGCAGAGCACTCACGGATGCCACGGAGAGCTGAAGGGCTGCCGAGATGCGGCCGCATCGCCGCGATCAGGGCGTCATGCTTGTCCTCCTGCATATTGAGCAGTCCGACCTCGGCCAGCTCGCGGAGGTGATCAGCGCCGGGGGTGACGATCACGGCCATGCCGCCAGGGCGCAGCACGCGCCGGAACTCCGAGGGGTTTCGCGGCGCGAAGATGTTCAGGAGCAGGTCGATCACGCCGGAGGCCACCGGGAGCTCGCGCCAGAGGTCCCAGGCGAGGGCGAGGGTGCGGGGCAGCTTGGCTGCGCGTTTCAGCGCGGCAGGGGAGAGGTCCAGTGCCACGGCACAGGCGGTGTGATGCTGCCGGAGAAGCGGCGCCAGGTAGTGTCCAGTCCCGGCGCCGCAGTCGAGGAGCGCCGGAGAGCTGAGGGTATCGAGCTGAGCGTCTGTGGTGTCCTGGAGTGCGTCGATGAGCGCAGCGAAGACGCCAGAGGCCTGTGCACGTTCTCGGGCGAGCACCATCTCAGCGGTGTCGGGGACGTGTTTGCTGCCACGCCCCACCAGCATATTGACATAACCCTGCTTGGCGGCGTCGAAGCGATGACCTTCGGGGCACTGAAGTCCGTTGAGGCGCCCGTCGGAGTACGCGGCGGTGACCGGTGCTCGGCAATTGGCGCACAGGACCTGCGCCGTCTGCCTCACAACAACCTCCGGCAGGCACGCAGTGTCACGCACCGTCTGCAAGAATCCATAGCTCTACTGTGCCAGGTCTCAGATGCGAAGCAGTGTCGTCGCAGGCAGTGTCATGACGGTGTCGTCACGGTGTCGTCACGGTGCGCCGAATGGGACACTGAATCTCATGGAGAGCAGGCATCTCAGTGAGGTCCGTGTCACTTCAGACCTCCAGCACTCCTCCGTGCTGTACGCCCGATAATCTACATTATGTCAACATAAGGATGAGAGCCATGTCCTCACCGGAGCCACAGGACCAGCCTCGGCAGACTCCCCTGGTCACTGCCGACCAGCTCGCCGCCCGTCTGCGAGACCCGCATCAGGACTCACCGACGCTGCTCGACGTCCGCTGGAGCCTCGGTACGCCGAGAGATGAGTCCCACCAGCAATATCGTGATGCGCATATTCCGGCCGCGGTCTTCGTCGATCTCTCCACGGCGCTGGCCGGTCCAGGCCGCGCCGACGGAGTCGGTGGACGCCACCCTATGCCCACGAAAGACCATTTCGAACAGCAGATGCGTCAGCTAGGAGTCAATGACGGCCACCCCGTGGTCGTCTACGACGCCGGGCCCGGCCTGGCTGCTGCCCGGGCATGGTGGCTGCTGCGCTACTTCGGCGTCGAGGCGGCCCACGTACTCGACGGCGGGCTCAGCGCGTGGCTCGCAGCCGGTGAGCCCACAGAATCCGGCCAACGCGAACCTCAGCCCGGAGACTTCACCGCCCGCACCGCAGGACGTCCCCTGATCAGCTCATCAGAGATCACCCAGTGGCTCGACGACGCAGTATCCAACATCGCATCTGCGGCAGAATCCGATAAAGAACCTGACACAGAACCTCATGCAGGCCTCACACGGCGCCCCACAGTGCTCATCGACGCACGAGCCTCAGAACGGTTCGACGGAGCACATGAATCCATCGATCCCGTGGCCGGGCATATTCCCGGTGCCGCGAACCTGCCAGCCGCCGAGCTGATCGCTGAAGGCGCCGGGCTCCTGCCTGCGGAGGAACTCGCTGCGGCCTTCGCGACCCGAGGGGCAGACGGTACGGCCCCTCCGATGCTCTCCTGCGGCTCAGGTGTCCAAGCCTGCCACCTCGCTCTGGCCTGGGAAGTCGCCCACCCGCAGGCGGAACCGGCCGGTGTCTACATCGGCTCATGGAGCGACTGGATCTCCTCAGCCGACCGCCCGGTAGCCAGGGGCGGAGACCGGGACTGCTCGTTCGGCTCCTGAGCTGCCAGCTCATTCGGCGACCCCGGTCTCGCGATCCTCGAGACGCTGGGAGGCCTCCTCGTAGTCCTCTGGTGACAGCGGATAGAAGAAGGCCCGCGGGAGGATGGAGTCCCCGTTGTCCAGCAGCCGCTGGGCATAGGCCTCCACGTCCTCCTGGGCGTCCAGAGACTCGAGCGCCACATAGGTGTAGAGTGTACGGGTCAGCGGGTACTCCCCCTCGACGGATCGCGCGGCATCCGGCGCCACCCCGTCGACGGTGACTGTGGTGATATCGGTCTGGAACTCCTCAGGCGCTGCCAGGTAGTTCCCCACACCCATGAAGGCCATCCCGTTCTCGTCCTCGGCTACAAGTTCGGCGAGCTCCGCCAGCCCGTCCTCCTGCTCATAGTCGTCCCGGATGCCCTCCGGGTCGCCGAAGAGCTCCTCGGTGAAGTGGGTGAAGGTGCCCGAGTCCTCGCTGCGGCCGAAGAGCTGGATCTCCTCATCCGGCCACTCGTCCCGGACGTCTGACCACTGTTCCACCTCAGAGTCCTCGCCCCAGATCTGAGCCAGCTCGTCCATGGTGATGTCAGTGACGTCCTCGTTGGCGGTATTGGTGATCACCGAGAGGGCGTCCACACCGATCGGCAGCTCGACGAACTCCACCCCTTCCTCCTCGCACTGCGAGCGGAAGTCCTCGATGCCCTCGGCGGCGTCGGAGCCGGGCATACGGATCGAGGCGTTGAGAACATCGGCCTCGCCGGCGCAGAACTCCTCGAACCCGGCGATGGACCCTTCTCCGCTGAGCTCAGCATCGATGCCGCTCTCGCGCACAGCGATACGCGCGATCGGCTCGACCGTCGCCGAGCCGACGATCGTCACCGCCTCGGCATCCTCGGCCCCGTCCGAGGAGTCCTGGCAGCCGCTGAGCACAAGCGCTCCCAGAGGAAGGATGACGAAGGGCCATGGGCGAGAGTGAAAACGGATACCGGTCATCTCAGCTACTCCTGTGATTCGCGCTTCAGTCGCGGGTGCGCCCGCTCCCCCAAGCTTTGTCTCCGCGGTACTCGTCAATGGCTGATTGGAAGAAGTTCCGCACGGCCTGCCAATTGATCTGCGCCTGCTCGAGGTATTCGCTCAGCCGCTGGACCTCTTCTTCATGGTCCTCGCCGTCACGGGCCTGCCTACGCAGCTCACGACGTCGATCCAGCTCCGTGCGCAGCTGCTCGACCTTCGCCTCGGCTTCACGCAGCATCTCCCACAGCTCACGATCTGCCAGCAGGATGTCTTCGTCGTCAGTGTGCTGCCCAGCCGACGTGCTGTGAGTGGCGTCCTGGGAGGTGCCTCGAGTATCCATAGTTCTCTCTCCGGACCGACACGGTCCTCTGCGATGACGAGGTGGTGAAGAGGTGATGACGAGTCTGCGGGATGATGGAATGAGCGCCGGTGAGGCTTTCAGAAGAGCAGCGTGCTGATGCCGATGAGCAGTGCGGGCAGGACGACGAACAGTCCGGCGAGCCAGACCAGCACGTACATCTTGTTCTTGGCGGCCAGGTTGCCCAACCACTCTGCTCCCCTGACCGGAATCGGGCGCAGCACCGGAATGAGGAAGATGACCAGCGTGGCCAGCACGTTGTAGAGCAGATGCACGGCTGCAGCTGTCATCGCCGCAGTGCCTTCGACTCCGGTGAACCCGAAGGCTGCGATCATCGCCGTCATCGTGGTGCCGATGTTGGCACCGACGGTGAAGGGATAGATCTGCCAGAGGGAGAACTTCCCGGAGGCCGCCATCGGCACGGTCAGCGAGGTGGTGGTCGAAGAGGACTGGACCATCACGGTGATCAGCATCCCGGAGAAGATGCCGGAGACCGGGCCGCGGCCGATGGCCGAGTGGAAGACCTTCTCCGCCTTGCCCACCAGCAGGGTCTTGAGCATGTTCGAGATGAACTTGATGATCAGCAGGATCAGCGCGATGCCCAGCGCGATCATCACGATGCCGCCGATGACCTCTGGCAGCACCGCCAAGACGCTGGCTTCGACGAGGTCAGCACCCGGTGAGGTGACCGCTGAGACCGCATCGCCGAAGGTGCTGAAGACCGTGGCTACGATGCCGCCGTCCGTGCCGGTGGTCACCCCGGCGAACCAGGTGGCCATATTGCCGAGGAAGCCGAAGATCAGTTCCAGGGGCAGCAGCAGGCCCACGGCTAAGAGGTTGAACATGTCATGGACCGAGGCGGCTGAGAATGCGCGACGGAACTGCTGACGGTCTGTGGCAGCACCGAGCGAGACCAGGGTGGAGGTCATCGTGGTTCCGACATTGGCGCCCATGAGCATCGGAATCGCCGTCTCGATGGGCAGTCCTCCGGCGACCATGCCCACGACGATGGACGTCGTCGTCGAGGAGGACTGCGTCAGCGCGGTGGCAAGAATACCGATGACCAAGGCGACGAAGGGGTTGGAGGCGAAGCTGAAGAGCTCCTCAGCCTGGCCTCCGGTGGCCGCCTGGAATCCTGAGCCGATGGTGCTCACCGCGGTGATCATCACGTAGATCGCCAGGACGACGGAGAGCCACTCGACGATGCTGCGTGCCCTCCCCTGAAGCGGCAGCCGCCGCAAAGGGCTGGGCGGGGGGCTCTGGGTTGCAGCGGAGGCACCGTCGACCTGGTCGACCGTGTGCTCAGCGTATTCCGCCTGGTGACTGACCGTCTGGGACATGGGAGGTGTGCCTCCTGCCTCTTCACGTGGTGCGTACTGATGCCACCCTGACTCCCCCGGGTGCAGGCTCAGTCGACCAGACCAAGGTGAACTGCAGGTGTCTTAACATCGGTCTCCGAGTATGAGATGTGCTACACGAACATGTGAGGTAGACAGCGGTGATGCCAGGCGCCCCTCGACGAGGTTCACTGCGCGTCATCTCGCCACCCACAGCACTGCCGACGACGGTATCGTGCCGGTATGGTCTCCACTGCTGATCGCACCGGCCGTGTGCCCGCCAGCACAACGGGCCGCAGCACTTCCGCGTTGCTTCGAGGTGGGTTGCTCGTCCTCGATGCCGCGCTGATCATCGTCTTCGCGGCCCTGGGCAACCGCAGCCATGACACCGGTCTGGGAATCGTGGATGTGCTGACCACGGCGGCACCCTTTCTCTGCGCCTGGGCCCTGGCGACGGCACTGATGCGCAGCGCGCGACGCCCCTCGCGAGTGCTGCCCGATGGCCTAGTCATCTGGGCAGGTACTGTCATCGGCGGCATGGTGCTGCGCGTGCTGTTCGGGCTCGGCGGTGCGCCCTTGTCCTTTGTGCTGGTGGCGGCCTCCAGCCTGGCAGTGCTGCTGATCGGCCGCCGTCTGGTCACCGGGCTGCTGATGCCTGCCACACGTACCTGACGAGTCACCCTGAATGTTCTGTACACCTGACCTCGTTCACGTCTCTGACCACCCCTCCCCCACACCTCTCGGAAAGGTCGCCTCTTCATGCCTGAGCTGTTCTCTCCCCTGACGCTGCGCAGCCTCGAGATCCCCAACCGGTTGTGGATGTCGCCGATGTGCATGTACTCCGCTGATGACGCAGATCAGCGCGGCCGTCCCACCGACTTTCACCTCAGCCATTACGCCTCACACGCCTTCGGCGGTGCCGGATTGGTCATGGTCGAGGCCACCGCTGTGCAGGAGCGCGGCCGGATCTCTCCTTGGGATCTCGGCCTCTGGGAGTCCTCGCAGATCCCGGGGTTTCAACGCCTCGTCGCCGGAATCCGTCAGGGCGGTGCTGTGCCGGGTGTACAGCTGGCACATGCAGGCCGCAAAGCCTCTGCCGACTGGCCCGGCGGAACCGGAGCCGCACTGAGCTACGAGCAGGGCGGTTGGCACACCATCGGCCCCAGCCCGGTGGCTTTCCCCGGGTATCCGGCTCCGCAGGAGATGACAGCACAGGATATCTCCGAATTCATCGAGGACTTCGTCAACGCCGCGCAGCGGGCTCGGCAGGCAGGCTTCGACGTCGTCGAGATCCACGCCGCCCACGGGTATCTGCTGCACAGCTTCCTCTCGCCATTGTCGAACCGGCGCAGTGATGACTACGGCGGTGATTTCACCGGCCGCACCCGCCTGCTGCGTGAGGTGATCACAGCCGTGCGTGGGGTCTGGCCCGACCATCTGCCGGTGATGCTGCGGATCTCCACCACGGACTGGGTTGCGGAAGATCCCACCCGTCAGGAGGACTCCTGGACTGTGGAGGACTCTATCGAGCTGGCCCGTGACGCCTATGAGTTGGGTGTTGATCTCATCGATGCCTCCTCCGGCGGGCTGGTGCCGGCGAAGATCTCACCGGAGACCGACTACCAGACCTCCAAAGCCGCCCGGATCCGCTCTGAGGCCCAGGGGCACGTGGCCGGAGTGGGGCGAATCAGTGAGGCCACAGTGGCCGCGGAACTGGTGAGCTCCGGTGACGTGGACGCCGTCTTCGTGGCACGGCAGCTTCTGCGTGACATCTCCTGGCCCAACCAGGTGGCGGTGGCTCTGGGGGCTTCCCCGCGCCATATCCCGCAGTACGGCTATGCCGTGGGCGGGTGATGTGAGGCGGTGGCTCAGGATGCCGGTGCTGCCGGAAGCCGACGGTCCCGGCGGATCATCCACAGGACGATGCCGGTGAGCACCGTCAGCACCACGATGAGCGCGGCTGTGCCCAGGTTGGCGCCGAAGCCGTTGATCCACAGGTAGGCCACCACTCCCCCGAGTGCGCAATAGTAGGCGGTGATCAACGCGGTCTTGCGGATGAGGTCGCCTTCGCGGCCGAGCAGGCCCACTGTGGCGGAGGCGGCGACGATGTTGTGGATGGCCACCGCATTACCTCCGGCACCGCCGACGGCCTGAGCGGCGACCACAGTCTCCTGAGCAGAGCCGATCTGCTCAGCGGTGGAGAACTGGAAGTGCGAGAAGGTCAGGTTGCTCACCGTGTTCGAGCCTGCGACGAATGCACCTAGCGCACCGATCCACGGCGCCAGCAGCGGCCAGCTCCCTCCGGTGAGGGTCGCAGCCCCTTCTGCCAGGGTCACCGGCATAGAGGCGAGATCTGAGGCGGTGAAGTCAGGGCCGGAATTGATCAGCACACGCACCAGCGGCACGGCGAACAGCAGCGCCACCGCAGCGCCCCACACCTGTTTTCCGGCCGTGACCCAGGTCTGGCGAATCTGGTCGGCACGCATCCGATGGATCACGTAGGTGATCAGACAGGTGATCAGGAAGACCGTGCCGGGGCTGTAGAGCCACTGCCACGTCGTCGAGATCCCGGTGCCGAGGATGTTCTCGAACGGCACGGTGATCACCGGGTGCTCCGAGCGCAGTGCGGACTCCAGCGGCTCGATCAGCCGGGTGCCCAGCAGCAGCACGGCCACCACGAGATACGGCGCCCAGGCCACCAGCGTCCTCATCCTGCGTGTGCCGAGGTCCATGAGGTGATCGGTATCCACGGAGCCCATCCAGCGCTCTTCCCAACGGCTGCGGGGCCCGAAGTCGAAGGTGTCCTCCGGTGCGGGCATGAGGAATCCGCGGCTGGAGGTGAACATCACCAGGGTCAGGCCCACCAGCCCACCGATCAGCGAGGGGAACTCTGAGCCGACGAAGTAGGCGATGAGCACATAGGGGACGGTCATCGCCACTGAGGCGTAGAGGGCGAACGGCCAGATCCGCAGCCCTTCCAGGAAGCTGCGCCGCGGACCGAAGAACCCGGTGAGGAACACGGCGAGGGCCAGAGGAATGAGGAGTCCGACGACGGCGTGGATGGCGGCAGTCTGAAAACCGATTTCGTGGACGAGCTCAGTGTGACCGCCGAAGGTGGCGGCGAACTCCTCGACACCTTCACCACCTTCGAGGCCGCCGCTGACACCGACCAGTATGGGCGTGCCGACGGCCCCGAAGGAGACCGGTGTGGTCTGGATGATCAGCCCGACCATCACCGCCGCCATCGCCGGGAAGCCGAGCGCCAGCAGCAGCGGGGCGACCACGGCGGCAGTCGCACCGAAGCCGGAGGTGCCTTCGATGAAGGAGCCGAAGAGCCAGCCGATGATGATCGCCTGGACCCTGCGGTCCGGGGAGATGGCGGTGAAACCGGCCCGGATCGTGCTCATCGCGCCTGAGGCGATCACCGTGGCGAGCATCAGCAGCGCGCCGAAGATGATGTAGAGCATGGTCACTGCGACGATCAACCCCTCGATCGTCGCGGCGAGCACCGCATCGGGGCGCATCTGCCACACCAGCAGAGCCACAAGCACGGTGACCACGTAGCCGACCGGCATCGCGTACTTCGCCGGCCAGCGGAATCCTGCCAGCAGCACGCCGACGACGGCGATGGGGCTGAGTGCCAACAGGCTCAGCACACCGAGATTCTCCACAGTGTCACCTCATCTTGGGAAGCGTGTCCGCCGTGCAGGCACATTGGACTGACCATTCAATGCGCAGATTAGTGTGCCCTGCTTCACAGCATGACGTCAAACACGTCAGGTGCTCCCTACTGCGGCCGCGCGTTCTCTGGGGTGTACTGCCAGGGTGTTCCTCAGTGTCAGAGCTACGCCGTAGGCTCATCTGCATGGACGCCAAGCACGAGGTACGCGAGTTCCTCACCTCGCGGCGAGCGAGGGTCACGCCCGAGCAGGTGGGCCTGCCGGCAGGCGGTGCGCGTAGGGTGCCGGGGCTGCGCCGTGGTGAGGTGGCAGAGCTGGCCGGCATCAGCGTGGAGTACTACGCCAAACTTGAGCGCGGCGCCCTGGCCGGTGCCTCAGGGTCAGTCCTGGAGTCCGTGGCCAGGGCACTGCGCCTTGATGAGGCCGAACGCCGTCACCTGATGGACCTGGCTCGCGCCGCAGATGGTGCGCCCGTCACAGGCAGACCGCGCCATCGGAACCGGCGCCGTCCGGCGCTGCGGCAGGATCTACGCTGGGTGCTGGATGCGATCACCGATGCTGTGGCCTTCATCCGCAATGACGTTCAGGATCTGCTGGGTGTCAATGACTTGGGCCGGGCGTTCTTCGCGCCGGTGATCGGCGCCGGGGGCAGGACACCGAATCTCGCACGCTTCCAGTTCCTCGATCCCGCTGCCGGTGAGTTTTACCCGGACTGGGAACAGATGGCGCAGATGTGTGTGGCGACGATGCGTGCCGAAGCAGGCCGAAACCCTCATCACAAGGGGTTGCAGGACCTCGTCGGGGAGCTCTCCACCCGAAGTGAGACCTTCCGGCAGTTGTGGGCTTCTCATGATGTGCGCATCCACGGTCACGGCACCAAACGGTTCCATCACCCGGAGGTCGGTGAGCTGGTCCTCGCCTACGAGGAACTCGCCATCACCGCTGATGAGGGGCTGACCCTCTACATCTACTCAGCCGAACCAGGCTCCGAGACCCACCAGAAGCTGCGCATGCTCGGATCCCTTCACGCCGAGCACACCC
The DNA here is from genome assembly GCF_031470965.1 of Nesterenkonia aerolata. Classification (NCBI taxonomy): domain Bacteria; kingdom Bacillati; phylum Actinomycetota; class Actinomycetes; order Micrococcales; family Micrococcaceae; genus Nesterenkonia; species Nesterenkonia aerolata. Next base: position 143,163 of record NZ_JAVKGR010000005.1, read on the forward strand.
CCTCCCCTGTCTCTGCGGAGGATGCCCAGCACTCCTGCTGAACAGGAACACCGAGAACCTCCTCCGTCCGACCGGCGGTAGGACCCTGAGAGATTGAGAGGACCCCCATGCGAGGAGTCATTCTGCACGGACCGGGCGATGTCCGGGTCGAAGAACGTGAGCACCCCGAGATCATCGATGCCACCGATGCTGTGATCCGCGTCGTCGCGGCCTGTGTCTGCGGTTCAGACCTCTGGCCGTACCGTGGTGCTGATGAGGCTGATGCCCAGAAGATGGGTCACGAATACGTCGGCGTCGTCGAAGAGATCGGCTCCGAGGTCCGCACGGTGAAGCCCGGAGACTTCGTCGTCGGCTCGTTCGTCATCTCTGACAACACCTGTGAAATATGTCAGGCCGGATATCCCTCCCGGTGCGTCAACGCGACGTTCGTGGATGGCTCGATCGGCACCCAGGCGGAGTACGCGAGGATCCCCTATGCCGACGGCACTCTGGTGGCTACTCCCGGTACGCCGAGCCAGGAGATGATCCCTTCCCTGTTGGCGGCCTCTGACGTGCTGGGCACCGGATGGTTCGCCGCGGACGCCGCCGGTGCAGGCCCCGGGCGGACCATCGCCGTCGTCGGTGACGGTGCTGTGGGACTGATGGGGGTTTTGGCTGCGAAGCAGATGGGTGCTGAGCGGATCATTGCGATGAGCCGTCACGAATCACGCCAGGCGCTGGCACGGGAATTCGGAGCCACGGATATCGTCGTCGAGCGCGGTGATGAGGGCGTTGAGAAGATCAGGGAGCTCACCGGTGGGCTCGGCGCTCACGGTGTCGTGGAAGCCGTGGGAACCCAGGAGTCCATGATGCAGGCGATCCGCGCCACTCGGCCCGGTGGGTCGGTCGGCTACGTCGGCGTCTCCCATGGAGTGGAGTTCCCGGGTATCGAGTTGTTCTTCTCCCTGATCCATCTCCATGGCGGTCCCGCGCCGGTGCGGCGGTACCTGCCCGAGCTGATCCGTCTGATCTGGGACGGCACGATCGAGCCGGGACGTGTGTTCGACAAGGTGCTCCCGCTGGATCAGGCGGCGGAGGCTTATGCAGCGATGGACCAGCGTGAAGCGGTCAAAGTCATGCTGACGCCGTGACACCGTGACACCGGCTGGGCCGTCGGACTGTATGCCGGTGGCCCAGCCGGTGTGGAGGCGCCGCAGGAGGGGTCTCTGCCCTCAGCTCAACAGGCCTGCCGCCAGCAGGATGACGGAGAGGAGAGGCAGAGTCCCCTGCTTGAGTGCCACTGAACGCTTATCAGGTGAGCTCAGCAGCAGGACGACAGCGGCAGCCGCCATTGAGCCAGTGCCCGCAAGCACCAAGGCCGCGCCGATATCCGTGGTACCGATGCTCATAAACACCAGGCCGATCGCCGTGGTGAGAGCGAGGAACAGGTTGTAGAAGCCCTGGTTATAGGCCATCTCCTGAGTAGCCTGGGCTTCTTCCCACGTGGTCCCGAAGATGGACCGGGTGGCGGGCGCGGTCCAGCGCAGCGATTCCATGATGAAGATGTAGACGTGCAGGGCTGCCGCCAGCCCGGCGATGACGCCAGCTGCGATCACCATCTGTTCCTCCTCAGTGCCGTGTGCATCTGTCGATTCTGTCACGAGGGGCGGACCAGTGGTTTTTGATGCTGGTGCTGGCCCTGCGCTGGGTAACCCTGGCAGTGGTAGACAACTCGGGGTTCTGGCTGCTCGGCTGCCGTCTGAGCAGGGTGGATGCGTGGACCGATTCGTCTCGTGAGCGATCGGTCAGGATCATCCGCTCTGTTCGAGGAGGCTGCGCCTGATGGCGACGACTGTTCCCCCTTCATCTGAGTCCACCGGTGGTACCGAGGCGTCCTCACCGAGCACAGCCGCCACGCGGCGCAAGGCCGCGCTTGCGCTGCTCGCGCTCAGTGTCGGCGGGTTCGGAATCGGGCTGACCGAGTTCGTCATCGCAGGTCTCTTGACTGAGGTCGCGGGCGATCTCGGTGTCTCGATCAGCCAGGCCGGGCACTTGGTGGGCGTGTATGCGCTGGCGGTCGTGCCGGGCGCTCTGGTCATCACCCGGGTCTGCTGAAGGTTTAGTTGACCTCGGGGTTTATGCCGCCAGGGCGACGGCTTGTTGGTAAACGGTCTCGTATTCGACCGGGGTCAGTTTACCGAGTCGACGTTGCCGTCGTCGGCGGTGGTAAGTCGCCTCGATCCAGTGGATGATCCGGACTCGCAGCTGGTCCCGAGTAACCCAAGACTGCCGGTCGAGCACGTTCTTCTGCAAGATCGAGAAAAAGCTCTCCATCGCCGCATTATCCCCGGCCGCTCCGACTCGGCCCATCGACCCGACCAGTTTGTAGGCCTTCAGGGCACGCTGGAATTTCCGTGAACGAAATTGCGATCCGCGGTCTGAATGAACCGTCCTGGGTTTAGTTCCGAGATTTTGGTGCGGACTCGGTCCGCTGTTCATAGTAGGC
>NZ_JAVKGR010000006.1:0-137733 GCF_031470965.1 Nesterenkonia aerolata
AAGGGCGCGAGCCCCTTGACTCACGACACCTCCACACTCAACCGCGAATGGCCGCTAAAGCAGGAATCAGACTGACCCTGTCACGGTGTCATGTCAGAGGTCGCGCCTACGCTGAAAGCGTCCGTTGACACGCAGCACAGAGAGGTCGTCACCATGGCGCTCACGTCCACCTGGGAGACCATCGAGGTTCCCGTACTTGAAGCTACCGTCTCGCTCCTCGAGTCCAAGAACCCCGGCTCTCCGACGACGCTGGATGAGATTGTCGAGGCATCCGGCCTAGAGCGGGACGAGGTAAACCGCACCATCGGCAAACTCTCACAAGAGCACCTGGTCGCCAACGACATCTCAGCGGCCGGCGCCGGAGCCATCGACTGGATCGTCAAAGGCGTGACCCCGAAGGGTCTGCGAGCCGCTGGAGTATGGCCGAGCGAGAACGCTGCGGCCGGGGCCTTCCTTGAGGCCTTGGACCAGCAGATCGAGGAAGCCCCGGAGGGCTCCTCAAAGAAATCTGCGCTTGAGCAGATCAAGGCCTCCGCCAAGAATGTCACCGAGGGAACGCTGACTGCTGTCTTCGCCGCCGCAGTGAAGGCTGGCACTGGACTGTAGGTCTACGTTCCAGATCAAGGAGCAACAGCATGGCCGAGCACGACGAACCGCTGACCGAGGAAGAACTCTCCGAAGCCCGTGCCTGGGGTATGGATGAGGTTCGCTACCGGCAGGCCAAGGCAGACATGGCCGAGGCCGAACGCCGCTATGGCGCCGAGGCTCACTACGAAGATGCGGCCATGCGCCGCGAAGCCGAGATCAACCGTCGCTAAGCCCGCACAGAAAAAGAATACCCCCGCCTCAGATCTGAGGCGGGGGTATTCTTTTTTCTGATCCAGCTCCTCACGGCAGCACCATCTCGCCGATGAGCCTGCACTGGAAGATGTGATCCTCGATCTCAGCCTCGATGTCAGCGCTCTGATCGAACTCCGATCCGCCTCCGAACGACAGCACCTCCTCATCGAGGGTCATCCGCGAGGAGGGTGTGATACCCTCTCGCCGGGGGTTGCCCTCGCCCTCGAACCGCGCGTCGCTGTCGTCCTCCCAATGTGCGCGATAGATATTCTCCTCCACGTGCTCGAGTTCGCCAGCGCCCTCGACGATCGCTTCGCCGGTGCAGTTGTACTTCGTGACATCGATCTCCACCGGGTTGCCGTGCTCGTCCTCGACCACCGTCCACAGGCTCACGCGCGGGGTGATCATTAGCCAGCTCTGCGCGTAGGTGTCGCCCTCCTCGGGGACGAATGCCTCGACAGCCTCTTCGAGGAGGCCAGCCTCCAGCTCCGCCTGCAGGCTCTCCTCTTCGTCTTCGGGGTCGATCTCTTCCTCCTCGCTCGAGGACTCCTCTTCCTGCTCGTCAGAGCTGGGGGTCTCACTCTCAGGAGATCCGCCCTCAGTCTCTTCGGGTGCTGGAGCTGCGGTCTCTTCGGTCTCCTCGCCGCCGTCGTAGGCGCAGGCGGTCAGGCCCAGGCCTGCCACCAGCACTGCTGCTGTGATCCGCTTGGTGCCCATAGTTCAGGCCTCCTTCTTCGAGGTGACGTTCTTCAGGTTGCGGGTGATGTTGCCCCACAACCGCGGGGCCACGATCAGCGAGGCCAGGAACGCTGCTGCCGCCCCGGCGATCCAGACGTTGGAGAAGATCCCCAGGGCCGTGGAGATGCCCCAGCGCACGATGAGGAAGCCCAGGGTGAAGGCCAGCGCCAGAGCAGCCAGCCTCCAGACCGGGGAGCGGGCCTGCCACTCGTAGAACTCCCGGATTGCGGTCTTGATGAACCCGGAGGTCTCCTTGAAGTTGCCGGTGGCCTGGTCCGGGATTCGGATCAACCCGACCTTGAACATCATCGAGATCAGCTGGAAGGCGAACATCGTCAGGCCCGTCGCCGCCAGCTCCCGGTAGCCCGACTCGGAGATCGCCCAGCCGAGCATCCCCAGTGCCCCGCAGGCCAGCAGGGTGCCGATCACCGTCCAGAGGTGGTTGTCCGGGCCCGAGTCCATCCGGGTGTTCACATGCACGTCGATGTGCTCACGCGCCTCAGTCTTGTGCTCCTCAGCCATCGCTGGCCTCCTTCTTCCAGTCCTCGCTGGCCTGCGGAGCGACCAGCTTCGGTGTGCCATCACTTGCTTCATGAGCCGTATTCACCGGCTCCGGGTCTGTGTCGTCCTCGGTGACGAGCTCGTCGTAGTCCTCGTCGTCGGGATCCTCCACGCGAGCCACAGGCTTCGGCGCCTGAGGGACCTCGAACTTCGCGGTGGTGGGTGCCTCCGGCATCCCGGGCCTCTTCCCGCCTCGGTTCGGCCACTTCACCCCGGGCCAGCCGGTGCATCGGATGACCCAGGTCATCAGCGCCAGCGCCAGCGTGAGCTGGAGCCAGATGTACTGCGGCGCCAGCGCCCAATAGTCGATGAACACCAGCGGGAACCTCGGCTCCAGATACAGCCACTGCTGACGCAGGCCGAACAGTCCCATCAGCAGGTAGCCGCCGACGCCGACCACAGCCGCTGCGCCCAACCACTGCCAGGCCACCTGCTTCCAGCTCCACAGCGCCCAGGGGCCGATCTTCGGAGCACCCAGCCACAGCACCGCGTAGATGAGCTTGCTCAGCAGGATCGCCGGGCCGGCCAGCAGCACCAGCACCGGAGCCACCAGGAACACCAGGGTGGCGATGCGTGCGAGCTTCTCCTTGGCATCCTCACCGTGGGCGACGAACCGCACCGGGAACCACTGGATCTCTGCCTTCTGGAAGGAGGACTCAGCCGAGCCCGACTCCTTGCGCTCCAGGGCCGCGGCCCGGCGCAGCAGCTTGTTGGCCTGACGCTGATCGCTCAGCGTCCAGGCGAAGTCGTTGGTGCGCAGCCACTTGCCGCGCTCAAGCTGCCAGCGCTGCCTCATCCTGCGCCCTCTTCGGACTCCTCGACCTGCTCGCAGTCGCACTCGTCCTCAGCCATGGACGTTCCCCAGGAGCCGCCGAGCATGATCCCGGCCACGAACACCGTGCCGAAGACGACCAGCATTCCGATCAGCTTCCACATCCCGCCGTTCATCGGCCTCACCTCTCTAATAGCAGTTCACTTGTTGTCTAGTATTCTACTACACTAGAGACTAACGATCTACTAGTCAGTAAGGAGAGGTATATGAGGCCCGACAACCTGGGTGCCCGCCAGATCATCTCGATGGAGCCCGAGTCTCGACAGCGCCTGCGAGCTACGGCTCTCACCTATGAGATCGGGCATGGCCCATTCGCCCGCGTGCTCATCGCCGCAGGTCTGGACCTGCTCGAGCAGGACCAAGCCTTCCGGGATCGCATCGCCGAGGACATCGAGGCCGAGAAGTCCCGCTACAGGAGGAGCTGATCGCCGTGAAGAAGAAGACTGACTCCCCGAAGGAATGGACCCAGCAGACCCCCTACGGAGGGTGCACACCCGGCACCGGCAAGCCGGCAACCACCGCACCCCACATCTTGATCTCGGGCCCGACCGGCTCCGGCAAATCCGCCCGGGTGCTCTCGGTCGGAGCGCTGCTCTGGCGCGGGCCGCGTGTGGTGGTCTCTTCCAAGACTGACCTGGCCAAGCTGCTGGTGGAGAAGGGCATCCACAAACGCGGCCCGGTCTACATCATGGACCTTGCTGGTGAGCTCGATCCGAGCTTCGAGTGGCTGCAGGGAGTGGACTACCAGATGGTGGTCTCCGACCCCTGCGCCCTGATCGAGGGTGACGACGACGCCCTGGCCATGGCTTCTCTGTTGATGAAGGTCGGGGCGCTCGGAGCCAGCGACTCGGGTGATGTCGGCGGCGGCAATGACGCGTTCTGGCAGACCCTCGCCGCCCAGCCGATGGCCGCACTGCTGTTGGCCGGCAAGGCCTCCGGCGAGGGGATCTCGTGGGCTGTCCGCGCCGCTGCCAAGGCTGAGGCGGAGGAGGGCGACAACTCTCCGTCGTGGCCCGCGGCACTGGACCTGATCCAGAACACCTCCAGCCACGCACCTGATCTGCTGGCCGTGGCCGGGATGGACGCGAAGCTGAAGGACTCGCTGACCGCGACGATGAAGGCCGGCTTCACCCCGTGGCTGCTCAACAACGTCACCGGCAAGGGTCAGGACGTGATCCCGTTCAGCCCCTCCATGCTCGAAGGCCCCGGTGAACCCACACTGGCTGTGGTGGCACCGGCCGACGGCGTGGCCGCAGGAGCGGCAGTCGGAGCGGTGGAGACGATCATCCGGCACTGGCGCAAGGGGATTGAACGCGGCCTGGACCGCGTGCTGCTGGCCGTCGATGAGGCGGTCAACACCTGCTATCTACCGAAGCTGCCGACCTATGTAACGGAGGCCCGCGGCCTCGGCATCGCCTGCATGATCGCCGTGCAGAGCACCCGGCAGATGAAGCTGCGCTGGGGTGAGAAGGGCGCCGAAGTCCTGCGTGAGGTCTTCCCGGCCCATCTGATCCTCCGCGGTGCTCCCGAGAAGGAGCTGCTGGAGGCTGCTGCATGGTGGGACGGCGAAGAAGACGTGCTCCGGGATTCCATCGGGGCCGATCAGCGCAAATCCGCCTCCTACGAGCGAGCCCCCAGGACTCACCCCACAGACCTGCTGCCCCGCGATGTCACCGTGGGCCGGCTGCTGCTCTACGGACAGAAGGGAATCGAGGTGGAGCTTCCGGGCATCTGGGAGCTTGCGTAGTTGTCGAAGCCGCCGGAGGCGGCGCCTCGGGTGTGTTCTGCGAAGAGTTGTTCTCTAGAAGGGAGGCTCACGTGGAAGACGCCCGGGACACTGTCTCTGAAGCCATGGACCGTATTCAGCCTGATCTTGTCGCACTGCAGAGCGGGCTGGCCCGCCTACACGCCACCGCACCCCTGGTCGGCCCGGTGCCGCAGCACCTGCGTGCGGCTCGGCGCAGCTGGCATCTCACCAACCAGCGAGCTCAGGAGGCTCTGATGCTCAGCCGACAGGCTCTGGCGATGATGAGTCTGTCTCAGACCCCAACCTAGAGCCCGGCCTCAGCCAGCAGCTCGGAGACTGTGACCCCCAGGGCTTCAGCCAGACCGGCCAGCGTGGAGAGGCGGGGGTTGGCCGCGCCGGCCTCACCCTTGCGACCAGAGGCACGACCAGCCTCGATCAACTGAACCTGGTTCTTGGTCATTCCAGCCGCGTGGGCCAGCTTCTCCTGGGTGAGGTTCCGGTCCAGGCGCAGGCGCGTGACCACCTTGCCGAGGCGCACAGCCTGGTCTCGGGTCCACATTTCGTTCACGTATCAATATTCAGGAGCGGGCCTGTAGAACAACACCCTTTATGTACGGCCTGGTATACAGGTCCTGGTATAGCGGGACTGCTGATAGCCGAATACAAGACGTAACTACAGCGGAGGAGCGAGCGCCCATGACTATGAACTACACGCCCAAAGCCATCACCGGCCTGTCCCTAGCCGCACTGCTGGCGCTGACCGCCTGCGGCGACGGCGACAACGACACCAGCAACGGCAGCGAGGACAACACAGACGACAGCGAAGAGACCGCCGCCGAAGTCTTCGACTTCGAAGCCCCCATGACCGAGTCCAACCACGGTCCCTACGACGAGGTGACCATCCAGGTCCCCGACGAGCTGCTGGAGAGCGACCCGGAGTACGCGGAGAGCCGGACTCTGGACTCTGTGACCCTGCGAGCCGCAGAGCGCGACGAGCCGGGCAAGTGCGCCATGGAGGCCACCCACGTCTACTCCGAGAACGTTCCCGATCAGCCGGAGGACAGCCGCATCGCCAGCACCGGCTTCATGGCTGCGAACTTCTCCGGGACCACCGGCTCCGCTCTCGCTCACAAGGATAGTGGTTGGGACATCCAGACTCTGGCCGAGCTTGAGGGGAAGAACGAGGGCCTCTACCTGCAGCAGCGCCCCGAGGTCGAGACCTACTCCATGTTGCTGGGTCGTGAGTCCAAGGATGCCCTTAATGAGGAACGATTCTCCGAGGACTACAGCACCTTCACCTACAACCTCGACTGCGACGGAGTCATCACCCTGCGCTTCCCCACCGTTGAAGTCGAGGACATGACCATCGAGGATGCCATCAACGCACCCGATGATGCCCTAGACGACGACGGCGAGGTCGTCGAGGGCTACCAGCAGCTCTACGACGAAGCTGCCAGCAACGCTCCTGACAGCTGGACCCGCATGAGCTTCACCACCGGCGAGAACACCTTCGCCCAGGTTGAGGCCAGCATCGACTCCGAGGGCAACATCACCCTCTACGCCCCCGGCGTGGACGGCTGGGAGTACGACTCCAACGGTAACTGGGTCGCTCGCTGACTCGAGCCGAACCGAGAGGAACTAAACCCATGAAGACCACCAAGACCATCACCGGCCTGTCCCTGGCAGCACTGCTGGCACTGACTGCCTGCGGCGATGACAACGGGGACCAGGAGACCGAGGCCCAGGAGCCGGAGAACCAAGCCGAGGAGACGGAAGAGAACGGCACCGAGGAGGAGGCTGAAGAGGAGGGCTCCGAAGAGGACGAGAAACACGCTGAGCTCGAAGAGGACATCCGCGACACCGTCGAGACCTGGATCGAGGACAACGACGCGGATATGGAGCTCGTCACCGAGCACGAGCGGCTTGGCACAGAGCCCGAGACCCTGGACACGATCGGCGTAGAGACACTGCGGGATGTTGAAGCTGACGGCCCCATCGCTGGCCTCCACATCTACGCCGTCGACAGCAGCGGCGAGCTTCCTGATGAGGACCTCGCCCGAGACCTCGCCTACCACGTCTACGACGAGCACTTCGATGAGGAGGAGCTTGCTGAGGCTGGACTCGCTGTGTACGAAGATCATCTTGCCACTGGCGCTCCTGACAGCCACAGCTTCCCCATGGACGATGAGGGTCACCAGCAGTGGCTCGACCAGCAGCAGGAGGTCCGGGACGAAGAAGACTCCGTTGCGGACGCTCAGCTGCTGGAAGGAGAGGGAGTTGAGGAGCTGGTGAGCTTCTTCGGCGACCAGGGCTACAGCATCACCGCTGACGACATCGAGACTGAATACCGAGAAGCTGACAACCGAGTCCAGTTCACCTTGTACTCCGATGACCTCGGCATTTCCAGCAGCGACCGTCTCGACCTCGCCTGGGAGGCTGAGGATCACCTCGAGAGCTTCGCCGAGGACCACGACGAGATCGACGCAGAGACCACCAACATCGCCGTGAGCATCCGTCCATGACCGCTTCGAACGACTTCTTCGAGGAGTGATCCTCACCGCACACGAGTAACCCCCGGAGACCAGATCTCCGGGGGTTTTCTCATTCGAGGAGGATCTGCCGCTCACCGGCCGATGCCTCGGCTCTGCGAGACCTGGCGCGAACGCTCGGCCTGCTTGGCGAACAGTTCGCGGGAGGAGGGCTGACGCTCCTGCTCCTGCTGCTGGGACTGCTCCTCGCGCTCCAGAGACTGCTCCTGCTCCTCACGCTCTGAGGCCTCCCGGGAGTCCCGCTCGGCCTGCTCAGTCTCACGAGCGTCCATCTCGGCAGCCTCGCGCTCTGCGATCTCCTGCTCACGCTGCTGCTCCTCGCGGGCCTCCTGGGCCAGCCGCTCCTGCTCCGCGGCCTCGCGCTGGGCAGCTTCCTGCTCCTGTTCCTGGAGCTGGCGCTCCTGGTCGCGCTCCTGCTGACGCTGCTGCTCGTTGAGCTGCTCCATCAGCCGGTGCTGCTCGGCCTGAGACTTCACGTTGCGAGAGAACTCCGCATCGCCCTGCTGCTGGCGCATCCGCTGCTGAAGCGGGGTTTCGGTCTGTGCCACTGTCGATCACCTATCCATGTATCGGCTGCTGATTGCTGGGCTCACCACCCCGGGTCACACCCGTGGCATGAGCAGTTATCTGGCCGCTAGGGCTCTTATCCCGTCACCGCCACCACAACTGAACGCGATCAGATCAGGAGGGCCTCCGGACCCAGATCGCCTCGGTGCTCGATGATCTTCCGGTTGATGCCACCAAAATTGGGATGCTCGGCTCTGCCGCAACGGTGGAAGCCACCGCGAAAATCATTGCCGAGCCTCACACAAGGTTTGGTGTGATCGTGCTGGACCCGGTGCTGGTGGCCACCAGCGGTGACACGCTCTCCGACGATGATGCCGCTCTGGACATGGTGAATCACCTGCCGAAACACTCGAGCACATGGCCCGGCAAGCCCATGCTCTTGCCCAGCACGGGCCACGAGCGGTCATAGTCAAAGGCGGACACTTGGACCATAACGATCCAGAAATCACCGACGTCGTGGTCATTGACGGTGCGGCGCACTCCTTGAAGGTTCCCCGCGTCACGACCCGCAATACCCACGGCACCGGGTGCACGCTGTCTTCAGCCATTGGTCAAGGGCAGACCGACTTGACCCGTGCCCTGGCCGCTGGAGCAGAATGGGAACTCTCCTACGCTCCGCAGACCGGACACGGACCTGTCCATCACATGGCCATGCGAGCCTAAGCGTCACAGTGTTGTTCACAGCGCTTGTTGCCAGAACTCTGCCTCGAGACGCGAGGCCGTGGCAAAGATCCGTGACAGCTCGGCAAAGCGTTGTTCAGACAACGGCCCCTCACCGGCAAGCGTGTCGAGGTTCTTGATTTCTTCTTCCGAGGCCTTAACGAACTGCGGGTCGATATATGTTTCGATCCATTGCCGATATGGGTGGTCTGGATTATCTTCCAATACGTGGGCGATTTCGGCGCCAATCTCGGCGTATCCAATCAGGCACGGAGACAGCGACACGTACAAATCAAGCAGGGTGCCAGTCACCGCGGTGTCAATCACATAGCGGGTGTATGCCACCGTGCCCAGATCCTCGGGCGTGGCGTTGAGCTCCTCTGGGCTAATACCCCATTCAGCGGTCATCGAGGTATGTAACCCGGTCTCCCAGACAATATTCTTGAGCCCGTCCATGGAGTGCTGAATACCTTCCAAGGTGGTCTGTTTGTACACGGCTAGACCGTAGGCTCGGGCAAAGTGAATCAAAAAGTGGTAGTCCTGAATCAAATAGCGCTGGAACGCTGCCAATTCCAGGGACTCATCAGCGAGTTTGCGGATAAATTCGTGGCGGGTATAGGACTGCCATACCTCAAGATTGGCCTCTTTAAGGTCGTGGAACAAGGTCATGCGTGAATTCCGTTCAGCGGGTATGTGTAGGTGTCATTAAAGAAAGCGAGTTCTAGCTCCACCGCCCGACGGAAGTAGTCGTGAGCAGTCTGGGCATCCTGGGCCCCAGAGCGGTCCGCCTCTTGTTCCAGAAACGTCGCAAAGTCCAGGAAATCGGCGTTATCGTGCAGGGTGATCCACTCGTGATAGATAAAGCTTTCGGGCCGGTTCTGCGGGGCTTTGGCCGCCCAGTCCCGGTAGAGACATTCGGTGACCATCAAGACCGCCACAACGGCACTGTAGTTTTGAGACGCGGCAGCCTCTCGCATCAGATCGCAGAATCCGGCTGCACTCGGGGTGTCCGGAGTAGCAGCGCGGAGCTCATCGCTCACACCCAAAGCCTCGAAGGCCCGCTGGAAGTAGGTGTCCTCGCTGTTAGCCATCTCCCCAGCGAAACTGGCGTAGCGCAACCGTGCTTCGAGGCGATCTGCGGTGGTAATAGCGGCACCAAGCAGTTGCAAGAAGGCTTCAAAAAAGCGGTAGTCTTGGTCCAGATACCCGGCCATGACCTCATCATCAACAGAGCCTTCAAAAAGCTCGGTCACAAACCGGTGGTTAATGGCTTGCTCCCAGGTCTCCCGGTTGGTCTCGAGAAGTTCTTGACTGAATCGTTGGCTCATAGTGTCCTCTCGTCCTTTCCGACGTTGTGTAGAAGCGACTAGAAGAGATCAGAACACGGTCGTGCGACAAGAATGAGGCCTGGCGTTCACCCACTCCACCGGAGCCGAAAGATGTGACCCATCAGAGCACTGACATCCCTTCGCGAATGCTAATTCGATCAGGTTCTCGGGTGTAATCTCAGCCCATTCTCGGGCACCCCGTGTCGTTGAACACTGTATCGAAGGTGCTAGCCAACGTCTAGAGTGCCACGAGCTTAACAGAAACCCGCAGCGACATACTCCCGCAGTATGTCAGCCCTCCTCGGAGCACGAGACAATCTCGCACGTGTTCCTGGGTGCGATCACCGGGTGCGAGCAAAACCGTGGGATGGGGACGTCGGATCGCCAGTGGCATGTGCGTGGAAGGCCACCGTCTCCTGTGGGACAGACCGGTAGCGTCGACAATGGGGGCGCCCGCAGGGCGATGACCGTGCTATATATGGTCCGCACGGAACACGCAAGCCTTACCGAACGTGTTCTCCTCGAATCTGATCACCCGCAGGTCACCAAGCCTGTTGCGTATCTGATGCTCACGCTGGTGCCGTGACGATCCGGGTGTTTTGGTGACTGTCGATCTCGACTTATTCCATCCCCAAGACACCGTACCGATCGACGTACTCAACATGACGGAGTAGCACTAAACCGGCTCATCGTAATTGAGAGTGTAGAACTGGTCTGAAGCCACCGGACTCGAGCAGACATCTCGCGATGTAGTGCGTGAGGTTGCGGAACCCCAGCGCTGACCCGCGTAGATGTTCGAGCCTGCCATTGATCGCTTCAGTAGGCCCGTTCGACGTTCCCGGTCGGGTGAAGAACGCCAGGATATCAGCAGCTCGACGCTTCAGAGTCCGTCCTAACCGTTTGAGCTCGACCAGTCCTGTCGGCAGATTCGTCGTCAGATCGTCGATGACTGATTGTAAGAGCTTTGTGCCCTCGTTGCCGTCGTTGGTTCGGTAGGCGCTCACAATGTCTTGATAGACGGCCCAGGTGACTTCGACGGCGGTGAAGTTGGCGTCGGCGAAGAGGCTTACGATCCTCTCCTGCTGTTTGGCCGTGAGCAGATCAGCACCGGTGTGCAGAGTCCTGCGCGCCCGATACAACGGGTCTGTTGCTCGTCCGCGATGCCCGGTGGTCTCCTGCTGAATGCGGCGGCGTACCTCGTCGAGGGCATCACCGGCGAGTTTGACGACGTGGAACGGGTCCATGACTTCGACAGCCTCGGGCAGTTCCTCAACGGAGGCTGTTTTGAAGCCGGAGAATCCGTCCATCGCGACGACGTCGATGCCATCACGCCAGTCTTTCGGTCGGGCTTTCAACCATTGCTTGAACACCTGTTTCGACCGTCCGGGCACCATGTCGAGCAGGCGTGCCGGGCCTGCTTTCTGGCTGATGGGAGTGAGGTCGATGATGACGGTGACGTACTTGTCACCGTGCCTGGTGTGCCGCCAGACGTGTTCGTCGACACCAATGACGCTGACCCCGTCGAACCGGGTCGGGTCGTCGATCAGCAGTCGATGTCCCTGCGCGAGGATCGCGGAGTTCGCGGTGTGCCAGGACACGCCGAGTTTGCGGGCTCTTCGTAATTGAGGTCGAGGGAGTCGAGTCGGCAGAATGTCGTGAGGTCAGGAGATGAGAAAGTAGGCTTGGACACGTCGAGGTCTTTCGGATGGAGTGTGCGAGAACTTCCATCATCGGAAGACCTCGACGTCTATCCGGGCAGCGCCACGCCGTGTCCTGGAATCACTGATCCACACCCTCAATTACGAAGAGCCAGTTATCTCCAAACGGTCTGCGCTTGCCGGCCCTGATCCGGTGCTCGCCATGAACCAGTCGCTTGAGGCTCTCCACCTCGCGCTCCAGCTCCCTGATCCGATCCGCATCGGTCTTCGGCCTGGCTTGGATCTCCTCCTTCCCCGGGCCGATCCCGTGCTTCACGTACAGCCGGCGCTTCGTCTCGGCACTCATCGCCATGCTCATCACCTCTCCAGCCCACGAGACTCACGCTCGGAGCTCTTCTGCAGTGAGGACTCCTTGGCGACCAGCCTCTGGCGAGCCTGCTGATACGCCTCCCTGCTGCGCTCGGGGCTCTGCTCACGAGCCCGATCCTCGGCCGCACGCTGCTTGCCCAGCACGTCGGCACCGACCTTGTGCTCGGATGCCTTCGCACTGTCGTAGCTGGGGACGTAGCCAGCATCGCGTGGCCGCAGATCCGCCTGCAGGGCGTAGACCTGCTTACCTTCGGCCTCAGTGCGGTTGTCCCCGGCCAGCCGTTGCAGCTTCTGGTACTTCTCCGCTGAGAGCTTCGCCCGAACGGCCTTGCCGTCCTTGGCGATCAGATGCAGACCGCGCTGATCCTTCGCAACCGGATCGTCGTGACGCAGCTGGTAGTCGACGTTCGCTGAGCCATCCTCGAGCTCGGTAGCCACAGCCAGCACCTCACGGTCCCTGAGATCCCCGCCCTTGAGAGCGCGGAGACCCTCCTCCTGGCCGGGCTCCCGGGGCATGGGGGCCACAGCCTGCTCGACCGGCTCCGGTGCCGTGCGCTCGTTGTCGCGCTCCTTGAGCTTGGACCACTTGCTGTCCCCGGCCTGAGGCCGCTCCGCCTCGACAGCATCCACGCGAGGCTCTTCAGCCTCAGCCTGCGGGACCTGCGGCGTCTCAACCTCGGGAGTCTCCGGCTCCTTCGGCGCCTTCGCCATGAGGCTGTCGAACCACTGCCGGCTCTCTCGGTCCCACTCGGCCTGCTGGGCGCGGAACTCTTCGAGGTCCTTGGCCTCACGCTCGGCAGCCTCAGCGGCTGCCTCTCGCAGCTCCCGTCGTTCGCGCTCTGCTCGCTGGGTCGGAGACTCCTCAATGGCAGGCTCGGCCGGCGTCTCCACCACAGGAGTCTCTGCTGGCGTCGGCGTCGGTTTGCTCTCCTTGGCCCACTGCTGGAGCATCTGCTCAGCCTCACGCTGAGCCTCCTCGCCGATACGCTGCATGGCCCGCTGGTGCCCCGCACCCGGCCCGCTCACCGGCTTCGCCAGCTCGCGGTTGCGCTCGAGGGCAGCCTCCACGTCTTCGACTCTGTAGCCCTCGCCCAGGCGTGAACCCTTGCGGCGATGAGCGTTGGACGGCTCCTGGATGACGCCGTCCTCGTCGGCCAGCATCATCCCGAAGCTCACGTCGTGAGAGCGCTTGGTGTACTTCGTGATCGTCACACCGCGTTCGCGCCCGACCTGATCCAGCCGCTGCCAGTCCGTCGCACGCTGATCGGCCAGCGTCTCGCGCACCCGACCCTTCAGCTCAATCTCGCTGAACCTCTCTTTCGGGCCCGGGGCTCCGATGTCCGCTGCCGCATCTCGGGTCTGCTCATTGAGCTGATAACGCTCGAACTCTCGCTGGAGTCGGTCCTGCTGCTTCTGCCGAGGTGTCGGCGCATCGTCGGTACGTTCGAGCTTCACCTGCTTCTCCGCGGCCTCGATCCTCTTGCGCAGCTGGTTCGGACTCAGATCCTTCTCAGCGGTGTCGATGACCTGCTGCCGAGCCTCGGCCATGCGCTCCTCAGCCTGGCGGGTGAGTTCGCGCATATCCTCACGCTGCTCGACGCCGAGCTCCTCCAGCACCTTGTCGTGGGTGATGGACAGCCTGGAGTGAGTCACAGCGTCAGAGCGCAGCGACCTTCCCGTCTCAGGATGCACCGCTCCGATGATGATGTGGTTGTGAACGCATCCGGTCCGGCCGTTGACCTCGGTGGCGATCAGTGCGGGGCGGCCATCACCGATCCTCTCGGCAAGTGCCCGGCCACGTCGCTGAGCTTCGTCCCACGACGCCGGATCATCCGGGTCCAGCTCATCGAGTCCGAAGCTCTGCACAATCGGATATGCCTGCACGTACTCCGACTCGTACATGATCTGGCCGCGGTCGTCGCGGGCGAGCACCGGCTCACCGTTCTCGTCGCGGACCTTCTTGCCGGCCTCGTCGAGAACGTGCATCGGTCGGACGCCATCCTTTCCGTGCGCGGCGCGGATCTCTGAGAGCCGCTTCTCGAACATGATGGGGTTCGACGGGGCATTGACCGCCGAGATGGCCACGGCGTCCTTGCCCGCGTAGTTGGCCGAGGCTCCCGAGCGTCGAGTCGACTGTGCGGTGACAGTAGCCATCAGACTGCCCGCTCAGACTCGACGAACTCGATCAGGAGCTCCTCCATGCGGAGGATGGCTTCCTTGGACTCCTTCACGTCACGAGCAGCCTCAGCGACCTGCTGCTTGGTGACAGCATCGCCGAAGTTCAGCTTCTTCATGATGGTGTAGAGCGATCCCTGCGAGTGGCTGGTCCGGTTGCGGCAGTCGGTCAGCGACTCCCACACCTCATCCGGCACAGCCACTGAGGCCGCCCCAGCCGTCGCCAGAGCTTCCGGCTGGCCGGCCATAACGCGCGCAGCCTTCTCGTTCTCCACGAGCAGGATGCGCACTGCTTCAGCCCAGTCGACATCGTCGAACGCCACGCCGCGGACCTCTGCCAGCGCTTCACGCATCGCGGCCACGGCGTTCTCCTCGTCGACACCAAGACGGAGGTTGCGATGCCGGCCATACTTCGTCGGCTTGCGCCGCTGAGCCTGTGCCGCCATAGCAACCTCCTTCCTGCTTGTTCACATCGTGCGCATCGTCTAACTGGTCTCTACCAGTTTACTATGTCACCACGCTGCTGAACAAGCAGATGTTTCGCCCAGATTCCCTGCCGCCTGGCACAGAATCTGGGCGAAACGAACCCGAGGACCAGTTCCACCCGTAGTACATATAAGGCTCGCTTCGCTCGCCTCCCCGGCCTGCGGCCGGAGTACGGGTGCTGGTCCATCCGCCTTCGGAGGCCTTCGGCCTCCTCCGGCTCGGGGGATAAATCCCAGCTCCAGGCCCATGCAGCGCCTGCGCCCTTCGGGCTCCGGCGTGCAGTGGGCCTTCCGCTATGCGCGCTACAGTGCTGCATCGCATGGGGCAATGGCGCCCGCTTTGCGGGCTCCAGCACCGCCCGAACCCCGCCTGTTCGGCGTCGTTTCGGCCGGTGAGGCCGCAGGATCACGACTTTGTCGAGATTCTGCATGGATCTTGTAGTAATCCTGTAGACGCTCGAAGCGCTGTCGCATCTCTGCGGAGATGTTGTCGAGATCCTGCAGTATCTCTGTAGCCGCTCGAAGCCGCTGCACGGATCGTGCGCGGATCTTGTCGTAATTCTGCAGCGATCCTGTCGTCAGACTGTCGTGCTGCGATCCTGTCGAATCTCTGTCGTGATCTTGTATGGATCTTGCACAGATCCTGCTTCGCCCCCAAGCACGAAGAAACCCCGCCGGGATCTTCACGATCCGCGACGGGGCTCTTCGATCTGAGCTTCGCCTCAGGCGGCGTGAGGCTTCGACTGAAGGCTGGCCTCGTAGACCTTGACCATCTCCTCGAACTTCTCGGCCAGCTGCTCGATCCGCTTGGACTCGTCACGGTCGGTGGAGACCATCACGATGTTGCCCTCATCATCACGCAGCGGCTCCTTGGTCTCCTTGTCCCGGCGCTCGACCTTCACCGGCTCGATGCCGAAGTACTCGTAGGCCATCTCGACGAACTCTGCGCGAGTCCGGCCGGCGTCCTTCACGGCCTTGTCGATCGCGGCGTCGTAGGCGGCCTTGGCCTCCTCAGCCTCCTTGAGCTGACGGGCGATCTCCTCTGCGCGTGCCTTGGGGTTGAACTTCGCAGCCACGGTGGGCTCCTCTCTCTTCGATGGGGATACGAGATGTGGCTCTGATGTCAGAGCCCGGGTCTAGATGTCGCTCCTACGCCGGAGCGGGGGCGGAGTACGGGGCCAGCCGACGCTGGATCTCCTCGTCGGACAGCAGTGGCGGCTGAGTCTCGGGGTCTGGGTGCTTGATCAGAGCCTTCCGCTTCTCCTCCAGCTCGATGACCTTGTCGGTCAGCTCTCGGGGGGAGAGATGCCGCCACGCTTCGTATTTGGGGTCAGATTCGGGATCGCAAGCCCTGCGCCAACGATCGGCCTCGGTCTCCCACCCACGCAGCGCATCCAGGAACTTGATGTCGCGCGCCAGAATGGCGGCTTCATAAGATTCGTCGCAATCACCCTCACACCCTGCGGTCTGACAGAGACCGCAGCAGATGGTTCCGACGCGAACCAGCTCGTAGTAGAAATCGCTCTCGTAGAGGCAGCCTTGTCCATACTTCGGACGACGGGCGAGGTAGGCAGCGCACGTGTCGTAGAAGCATCCCACACACTCCCCGAAGGTGATCGTGGAACCATCACTCCCGGTGTAGCGGCGGCACCCCTCATACTCCTTCACCTCCAGGGAGGGGACGTTGCCCTCAACGCATAGGGGGCTGACGTAGGTAGGGCACAGTCCGTCCTCGAAACAGCCGTAACACTCCCCGGGGAAGAAGCGGCCATCACACTCCCCGTCGCACTCCCGTTCATAGAAGTGGTCACGCGGCTCTTCGTCACCCTCACGCCAACACCAGGCCTTCGGCCTGCAGTCGAGCCTGCAGCCGGGAGCCCCGCAGCGAGGGCAGGGTCGCCTGCGGACCTCCTCGTCCAACTGCCGACGGCTCTCCTCAGCGTGCCGCTCGCACTCGACGAACTTAAATTCGAAGTCGAGCGCGCGGCACGCCTTCCCTGACTCCACGAGGAAGTTGAGCCACCCCTCCACGGATTCGTCGCAGATGGCAACTTCGCACTGTGCCCGGCTAAGAATGGCCCACTTCTCATTCTCAATGGTGACCCAATCTTCCGCCGCCCCGTCCCGGTGCGTTCCCGGCTCCGGGAAGGCGGCGTCGAACTCGTGAAGCTCGTCTCGGCCCAAGACCCACTTACAGAATGAGAAGTAATCGTGGGCCCTCCAACCAAACCCATCACGCAGAGAAATCATGTCCAGACCACCCTCAGGGTCAGGCTCCATGTCACTGCGAATCCGGCGCCCCTCCCGACTCACAGTCTTGGAGGTGCAGTCCTGGCATGTGTTGCGGTGCCACTTCGCCAGCTCCAGGCTCACCCTGCAGGCGTCCTCCCAGACGGTGTCCCTCGTACAGATCCTCTCGGCGGTCTCATTCAACGTGTTCTCCACAGTCATCACTTCCTTGTCGTAGATCGATGCTGCCCCCATCGGTGGCCGGGCCCGTTCGGACCCGACCACGTCATCCGGGGGATCTCAGGTGGTGGGTGGAGTGAGCGGCAGCCGCTTCTGCAGCAGCAGGCCCACGACCAGCGCCACCATCGGATCGTTCGGAGATGCAGGATCGAGCGTCATCTCCGCCAGCAGGACGAAGACCTCAGGCGGCGCCTTCTCCTTGAGGAAGCTCTCGACCTCCTCCGGCGTCGCCGGCTCTGCGTGCAGTGCCAGGGCGAGGACGAACTTCTTCACGTCCGTCCAGCGCATGTAGCTGTTCAGCAGCTCCTGTGCTTCGGGGGATCGGCGCATCAGTCCCAGACCCCCTCTGCACTCGGAGCCTCAGCCGCCGCAAGCTTCACCGCACCCGCACCCGGCTTCGTGTCGTCGTCGCTGTACCGCGCGACAACTCGCTCGATAGCGCCGGTGTACTGCTGCGGATGAGCCACGCTGTGGCTGCCTGCTGCGAAGCCCCATCGGCTCGATGTGCCGTCTGGGTCCTTGCTCAGTCCCAAACGGTGGATGAGCGGCTCGTAGCGCTGCATGTCCTGGGTGACACGGACCTTGCCGCTGAGCGGGCGCCACTCCGGGTGGCCGTCCGCACACGCCAGCAGCTCCTGGGCGAAGGTCGCCCGGCTCATGGGCTCACCGCCGGGGTTGGTATCGCGGTACCACTTCTTGAAGACGTCGTAGGCGAAGATCACCGGCACCCGCTCCCAGGCGAACTCCTCGTGCTTCTCGTTGAAGAAGGCCACCACGTGATTGTTCGCCTCCTGTGCCTCGGCCATCAGCTCGCGGCAGGCCGGCGGGTTCGAGAACTCGGTATGAGTCATCTGCAGGCATCGGCGCAGCACGTACCGCAGCACATCGGGGCGCTGCAGGTAGTCGGACTTGATGTACTTGCGCTCCACCCCGTCGCCGCCGAAGTGGTTCTTGAACGGGATGAACAGCTGACGCCGAGCCAGGGACTCAGACTTGTCCTTGGTCTTCGGCAGATCGTTGATGCACTGGATCATCATTCCGTCGAAGCGGGCCTCGTAGCCGTCCTTGTGCTTGCGTTCGAGGGTGAACACATCGCCGGTGACCACGGTCTTGAACTTCGACAGGTCACGGGCGAACGCACCCACCGGGTTCTCGTCGGTGATCACTGCATCGGCCTCCATGAGCGGAGTCAGCGAGAAGGGCTTCTCAAACTCGCTCAGCGGGATCGAAGTGTGCCCGCGCTCTCCCTTCAGGGAGCGCGCCACATCGCAGAAGGTTCCCTTGCCGTTGTTGCCCTTGCGGCTGAACAGGAAGGCAGCCTTGTTGAACCGCACGCCGGGGCGCACCACTGCCGAGAGCACCTCCCAGAGCAGCTCGCGCACACCCTCCAGCTCCTCGCCGGTCTCGATGTCAGTGGCCAACTCACCCAACCACTCGTCGAACTCCCAGCGGGTGCCGTCGGGCTGGATGATGACCGGCGACTCCGCATGGGGGTCGTAGTCCACGGGGCACTTGTTGAGGAACACGAAGTCGGCCGAGAACTCCAGGAGCTCCTGCTCGGTGTGGTCGAAGACTCCGTTGTTGACCGGGATGTAGCGGACGACCCGGGTCTTCGCCTTCAGCGGCGCGGAGGCACGCAGACGGCTGACCGCAGAGGCGAGTTCCCTGCCGTTGATGGATGGGTTCACCCGCTGGATCAGGTTCTCGATCACCACTTCATCGGCCCTGTAGAGCCCGGTCTCGGGCTCGTAGACAGCCAGTGCAGCCTTGTCCGCACGACCCTGACCGGTGTGGTCGATCTTGATGATCGTCTCCAGCTCGGTGAGGATCTGGATCGTCATGGCCTCGTCGAGCTTGTCGATCTGAGCCAGCTCCTTGATCTTCACGCCGGCGGCCTTCAGCGCCTGACCCAGCGGCAGGGGGTCACCAGCGGCTCCGCGGAAGG
The DNA here is from genome assembly GCF_031470965.1 of Nesterenkonia aerolata. Classification (NCBI taxonomy): domain Bacteria; kingdom Bacillati; phylum Actinomycetota; class Actinomycetes; order Micrococcales; family Micrococcaceae; genus Nesterenkonia; species Nesterenkonia aerolata. The sequence continues at coordinate 18,924 of NZ_JAVKGR010000006.1, forward strand.
GCAGGTAGCCGCCGCCGGGTGCCTTCACCCAGCCAGCGGCCAGCAGCGCGCTCTCTTTCATAGCCGGGGAGTTCCGGCGGGCGTTCTCCTTGGCGATCCCGCGGTTGACCTCGTCAAAGAGGTAGAGGCCTGCCTGCTTGTGAACGCTGCGGCCCAGCTTGGCAGTCTCGGCCATCTCATCGGCGAAGTCGTCCGAGCCCATCGCCTTCTCGATGGTCAGGTAACCGACCTCGTGCAGAGGGGTCAGGCGCGTGGCGAAGGAGTTGAAGTCGTCGTCATCGATCTGGTTGTCATCGTTCGCTGCCACTGCTTCACGCACCTGCATCACCCCCGGCGGAGGCGAGCTCCTTGGAGGCGTTGGCGCTGCCGCCGCGGACCAGTACGGCCAGCCGCTCGCGCTGCTCGTCAGTCAGGGCAGGGGCAGAGTCGACCACGCGCCGGATAGCGCTCTCAGCTCGGGCGTAGGCCTTCTCAGACTTCGGAGACCTGGCCTCCTCGAGAGCCTTCAGATCCGGCTCGTAGACCTTGATCCGGCCGGCGACCTTCTTGGCGCGGACGCGACCCTGGTCGATGTAGTTGCGGAGCGTCGAATAGGCTCCGTAGGTGCGGGATTCGGCGACATCCCTCAGAAGCAACCAGTTGTTGTCGGCGGAAATGGACACAGCTGTCTCCTCGTGAAGAGGAGTGCTTCGCAGACCCGATTACGTCTGGGCCAGCCGGATACCCAGATATGTTCTACTTACCGCCGTTTACTGCCCTGCATCTTCCAGGTCAGTGGCCGGGGCGTTTCTCCCGACCGACGCAGCCATCTTTTAGTGACAACACTCGATTATTCGGTTTCGGTCGCCCTTGGTAGTTCACCAAATGACGTGCGACCAGCTTAGCACGGGATGTCAAGCGCTGGCAACACCTGGTACTAAATAGACCCGTCACAGATGACACACGGTGGCCGCCGTGGGGTTCGCGGGTCTTCTGGTGGCCGTGCTCTCCTCCGGTGAGGTGCAGTCGATGCTGTCCTCACTGGTGGAGACGGCCCTGAACGCGGCCTCCTGATCAGCATGTCCGATCAGGTGGGATGCCCGGCCCCGCATCACGGGTCCGCACGGGAGGACGGTTCCGTCAGCGCAGAGTTCGCGCTTGCGCTGCCGGCGGTGCTGATGGTGCTGGCGCTGGTGTTGGGGCTGGGTGTCCACGCCGCGGGGCAGGTCTCCTTGGAAGAGGGGGTCCGGGCTGCCGCCCGGGAGATCGTCCGCGGAGAGGATCCCGCGCACGCGGTAGAAAGCGCCCAGCGGGGGCTTTCGGGGGATGCATCCTTCAACGTCACCGACGACGGCGAGTACGTCCGTGTCTCCGGAACCCGCCCGGTGCGGCTGTGGGGCATAGTCGAAATCTCAGCGACCCGATCCGCCGAGGCGGCGGTCCGTACTGAGCGGGTGCTGCCCAGTGGAGGGCGGTGAGGGCTGTGCGGCGGATATTCGACGACGATCACGGGTCCGGGACTGTGCTAGCCCTGGGGCTGATCTCCGTGCTGGTCCTGCTCTTGGGGCTGGTTCATGTGCTGGGTGCGGCCTACGGCGCTGCCGCACAGGCCGCACGGACCGCTGATCTCTCCGCGCTGGCGGCCGCCGACGTCGCGCGCGGTCTGGCCCCGGGGAGCCCCTGCCAGGCGGCCGAGGAGACAGCGCACCGTGGCGGAGCAGAGATGCTCAGCTGCACCGCCGGTGGTGACTATGACACAGAACTTACCGTGGAGGTCAGTGTGGACGTCGGCGAGCGCATCGCCTTCGTCCCGGAGGGGATTCCTCGGCCTGAGCTGCCGGCCCGTGCCGTCTCGCGGGCCGGGCCACCAAGTGCTACGCGGTGAGGGGCATGATGAAGGCGACGAGCCGGCCTGGGATCTTCAGATGCCGAGCCGTCAACCGTAGGCTTCGAGCATGACTGACGCGCAGCTCGCCTCCGGAACGGCCGGGCCGTCGGGACGCACGGTGCTTTTCGCCCCGGAGACGTTCAACCTGGCAGAGGTGACACGGAGCGTCGAGGTCGCACGCCGGATGCCGGAGGGGGTCCAGTGTCATTTCATGGGCTATGCCCACCGGTATGCCACGGTGATCACCGAGGCCGGATTCACGCTGACCATGCTCGAGCCGGAGCTGACCGAAAGCCAGGCGGAGCAGCTGCTGGCCCTGGATCAGGGGCGTGGACTGCGGCACCCGTTCACCGAGACGATGCTGGCCCAGCGGGTGGCCGCTGAGCGGGACCTGATACGTCGGCTGGGTGCCTCTGCGGTGGTGATAGGTACGACGATGAGCCAACTGATCTCGGCTCGCGCCGAGGGAGTCCCCTTGGTCTATGTGAAACCCTTCGCCTATTCCGAGCCGCATGTGACCGGGATGCGCAGCACGGGGTTGCTGCCCCGGCGAACCCGTTCGGAGAGACTTGCCGACGCCGTCGTCGCCGGGACGGTGCGTAGGGTGATGCCGCGCATCCCGCTGGTGCCCCGCTCTTTTCCGAAAGTGGCGCGAGGCCACGGGGTGAGGCTGCCGAAGACGGCGCTCCACGTCCTGGATGCGGATCTGAACCTGATCACGACACCGGAGCATCTCTTGCCGGAAGGGGTGTCGCTGCCGGAGTCCTACCGTGTGGTCGGCCCGATCTTCGCCTCGCTTCCGGGCGAGGTGCCGGGGCTGATCCGGGAGCTGGCCGCGGCACCGGAGCCGCTGGTGTACGTCGCTATGGGTTCCTCCGGCGGCCGGGACCTCGTGCTGACCCTACTGCGAGGCCTCGGTGAGGCACCGTGCCACATACTCGCCCCGGTGGCCCAGCACCTGAAGCCCGAGGACGTCAGAGAGGTGCCCAAGAACGTGCACGTCACCGGGTGGCTGCCGGCTGACCGCTTGGGCCATGCCGTGGATCTGGCAGTAACCCACGGCGGGGAGGGCACCGTGCAGACTTCCAGCGTGCAGGGGTGGCCGTTCCTCGGGATCCCCGTGCAGGCCGAGCAGCGGTTCAACATCCAGCGCTGTGTGGACTATGGATCAGCACGGCTGATCAGCCCTCGAAGCGCACGTCGGGTAGATTGGCCCGCCCTCATCGCCGAGGCTCTCGCTGACGACCGGATGCGCGAGCGAGCCGCGGAGATGGCCACAGCACTCCGCGACGTCGACGGTCCCGGTGCAGCCGCCACGGAGATCCAAGCTCTCTGGACCTGAAGCCCCGTGTGAGACTCGACCTGCGTACATATCTGCGGGAGACCCGGCGACATCGACCACCCTCAGATCACCACACCCAATGCCGTCGGCAACAGACCCAGGGCCACCGGGACCACACCGATGAGGACGAATGCCGGCAGGTAGCAGGCGCCCAGCGGCAGCACCATCTTCACACCGAGCTGGGCCGCCGCGCGTTCTGCCGCATGACGACGCTCCTCACGCAGCTGCCGAGCCCCGACCTCCAACAATTCAGAGGTGGGAGCCCCGGTGGAATAGGCGAAAGCCAGCTGGTCTCCGAACGCATAGAGGGCATCTGCAGCCGACCCCTGGGCATCGAGTCCGGCCCATGCGGCATCCCAGGAGGCACCGGCCGTCAGGGCACGATGCACGCCGGCGAGCGGCTCAGCACCCGGAACAGTCTGGGAGAGACGGTCCAGGGCGGCCTCCACCCCGACTCCTGCGCTGAGCAGCGCACCGGTGAGATCCAAGAGCATGGCCGCATCAACCGGTTCAGGCTCAGCTCCCTGCGCCGTCATCCCGGAACTGCCGGGAAGCTGCTGAGGAATCGACTCAGACACGGTCCACCACCTGTGCAATCATCCTGCTGCTCCACCACCAGCCCAGTCCCATCAACGTCACACCCGCCACCAGGCAGAACCATCCGAACACTGAGCCGAACAGTACCGCCGCCGCATCAGCACCGATGAGCTGACCGATCGCCGCCCCGCCCAGCGGCAACAACGCCAGAATCATCTGCGTCACCCGTGGTCCGGCCACTGCCGTGCGCACCTGAGCGTGCAGGGCGGCGGCGTCATCGGCTGCGGCGGCGATCTGCTCGACCAACCGAGACAGCGGGGCACCTGTCTGCGAGGACAGCGCAGCGACCCCGGTGAGCCGATGCACCGTCCCCTCCAACTCCCGGCAGGCCGCAGCAGACATCAGCTGCTCCTCCCCCACTCCCGCAGCAGTACCAGAATCCGAGGGATGTAAGGCGCGCGATGGGCTTCCCCCAACCCTCAGCTGGTGCGACGGTGCGGCAAACGGCTGTGTGGAGAACGCCTGTGTAGAGGGTGGCGGCGCCAAGAGTTCCGCAAGGAGCCGCGGTGGGTGATCGCCCTGCACACGCAGAAACGTGGCCAACCCCTCCTCGGCTCCGCGCCCAGCCCGATCCCCGGCAGCTGCATGAGCACAGAGCCGCACGATGGGATGATCCGGCGCCCGGCGGCTCCAATGCCCGTGAAGATCTCCCCACGCCTGACCGACGCCACGGCCGGACTGCAGCAGCGCAGAGAGCTGCCGCAACAGCTGGGCGGTATCCCGCCGGATCATCTCCGCGCTCAACCGCGTCTCAAGACGTCGGCGGACCATCTGGAGGGAGGACCACAGCCGGGGCGTCGAGCCTCCCGAAACCCGCAGAGACGAGGACACCGACCAGCTCAACAGCCCCACGCCGAGAAGCACTGCGCACAACAGCAGCAACCATGTGAACGTCATCGCACTGCCCTTTCAACAACAGGCTGGGCACCGGGCTGAACGCCGGGTTGAACACCGGACTGACGGCCAGGTTCAGGGTTAGGTTCAGGGCCGGGTTCAGCCCCTGACTCACCGCCCAACGCCGCCCGCGCGGCGAACTCCCGCCACCCCGGGCCACGCTGGGCAGCGCCTGATGCCTCACGGTGAAACACCGGCACCGTGGTGAGACGGCCGTCATGATGGCGCACCGCCGAGGCCGCCACCGGCATACGTCGGTCACCGAAACGCGCCACATGCACCACGACGTCGACCGCCGCTGAGGCCTGCAGCGCCACCGCCTCCGGAGCCAGCCCCGCCAGCGCACCCATCGCGACGAGCCGGGCAGGCACAGCCTCCGGAGAGTTCGCGTGGACCGTGCCGCCGGCACCCTGATGCCCGGTGTTCATCGCAGTGAGAAAGTCACGCAGCTCGGCACCGCGGCACTCCCCGACGATCAGCCGATCCGGGCGCATCCGCAAGGTCTGACGCACCAGATGCCCCATATCGATGCGCCCGGCGCCCTCCACATTGCCCTGCCGACCCTGCAGATGCACTGTATGGGGGTGATCAGGGCGCAGCTCTGCCGTGTCCTCCACGATCACCACCCGCTCCTCGGCAGTGCAGCGGGCCAGCATCGCCGCCAGCAGACTCGTCTTCCCACTGCCCGTCGCCCCGCTGATCAGCACGTTCAACCGTGCATCGACGATCCCCCGAATCAGCTCCAACCAGGCCTGGGAGTCATCCCACTGACGTGCCAGATCCTCCAGCGACGCCGTCGAAGACCGAGACACACGCACCGAGATCATCGTGCCGCCCACGGCCACCGGCGGGATGACGGCATGAATCCGGCAATCCCCCAACCGGCCATCAGCACACGGATTTCCCTCATCGAGCCGCCCACCGGAGGCCGAGATCAGACGCCGCGCGAGGCCTCGGACCTGGGTCTCATCACGTAACCGCACGCCGGTGTCCACAAGGCCCTCGGCGCCATCGGTCCAGAGCCGCCGGTACGGGTCCACCAGCACATCGGTGATCCCCGGGGCATCGACGAAACGCTGCAGCGGCCCCAGCCCGACAAGTTCGTCACGCAGGCTGCGGACCAGCTGCTGAGTGGTCCCCGATCCCAACGCCAGACCACAGCTGCGGACCGTCTCGGCGATCCTCGCCGCAGTGATGGGCTCGGCGGAGGAGGTCAGCTCTTCACGGAGTCTGTCCAACACCGGCTCCGAGAGCTCCTGCCGCAGTCGCCGCTCAGCCACGCAGACCACCCCCGCGCACCAGAGGCCCCGCGGCACCGCTCAACCGGAACCCTGCCCCATATGCGGTCTCCGCCGCCACCATCTGATCCACCAGCTCCCCCACCGCACGGGCACCGCTGCGGGTGCGGAGCAGCTCATAGGCCACGCGCAACGTGTCAGCCCGACGCAACCACCGCAGCTCCGGAATCATGAAGAGCACCTCAAGGCCCGCTGCACTGCGGAACTGCTCCAGCACAGGATCACCACGGCGCCCACCACTGATCGCCAACCCCCACGTCCCGGGGTCCAGGCCCTCCGCCATCGCCTCCGCACCGTGAAGCCCCCGGGCATCAGGTGCAGCAACGACCCCGCCGAGATCCCACCGACCGCGGCCGAGACCGCACAGCTCACGGCGTCGGCCGAGGTCCACAACCACGACGTCGGCGGCTCGACGCGCAGCCAGCAGCACCGCCTCCGCCGTCGCAGGGGCAGGCGAGTGAACCCCGCCGCTGATCAGACCGAAACCATCGAGCGGCACGGCCGCAGTCTGCAGCTGAGCCGCAGAGATGTCCCCCTCCGCGGCACCGAGATCATCCCAGGTCAGCCCCTCTGCCCGAGACTGTATCGGCCGGGACGGTGCCTGCCGCGAAGCCCGGCCCGAAGCCCGCCGCCCACCCCGCGCGGAACCGCTGCCTGCCCCTCTGCGCTGCCTGAGCGCGGTCATCGTGCCAAGACCCCCGCCAGGGCGCGGATCGGCGTCGAGCAGCAGCGTCCGATGGCCCCGCGCGGCAGACTCCGCGGCGACCAGATAGGCCAGCGTCGTCGTGCCTGCACCGCCGCAGGCGCCGAGGAAAGCTGCCGCGCGTCCCGGCACCTGATCGGTCAGCCGCGCGGCGAGATGCTCACGGAGCCAGGACTCCCCCTCCGGCAGCGGCACTGCAGTAACGCCCGGCACCTCGGCGGCAGCCTGCCAGAGCCGTCCCCCGGCTTCGGCCCCTTCACCGACCATCACCACCGGGGCCCTGAGCTGATGACTGGTCAGGGAGGCGCCCGGAGCGGCATCGGGACCGCAGAGCAGCGCGGCCCACTCCTGACCACTGGAATCCGCAGTCGGCACCTGACTCCACTGGCGGTAGTGATGCAGTCGGCCGCCCACGACGGCGGCGAGCACCGCGATCTCCTCGCTCAATGCGAGATCGTCGGTGACCAGGGCGAAGCTGCCGTGGTCGTCATCCTCAAGGCTCGGGGTCCGCATCACCCCACTGTGCTCGGCCGCGCACCTGGAAACCTACTGACGGACAGCCATCTGTGGACGGCCCGGGCGCGCCGCACCGGCTGAACCGTGGCTGTGGAAGAGACCGACCCCCTCAGCTCAGGGGATGTCCTGCCAGGTGCGCGGGTCCACCTCATGATCCGGATCCCAGGGAATCTCCCACCCGCTCCGGCTGATCAGCCGATCCAGCAGCAGCGCCGTGAAGCCCCAGACCAACACGTCATCAACCACGAACGCCGGGCTGCGGACCACCACTCCGTCACGCCGCAGCGCCGACATCCGGCGGTTCTCCGGAGCCCGCAGCTCATCAAGCGGCAGCTGGAGGATACGCGCCACCTCCCCAGCCTCCGGGACCAGCTCTCCGGTGTCTCCCGCCACCGCGAGCACCGGCGTGACCATGAAGCCGCTCACCGGGATCGGCGCCGGGGGCAACGGACCGAGCAGCTGCAGCCGCGCCGGGTCCAAGGCCACCTCCTCGTGGGCTTCGCGCACCGCCGCAGCAGACTCGTCGGCGTCATCGGCCTCCACCCGACCCCCGGGAAAGGAGATCTGCCCCGGATGCGAGCCCAGATGCGCGGCCCGCTCGGTGAGCAGCACCGAGGGCCCGGCCTGGGCAGAAGGCGCCGAGAACAGTGACAGCACGGCAGCGCGGCGGTCCGTCGGCGCCGACCGCATCCGAGCCGGAACCTGCTGGACGGCGCTGACGATCGGCTCCGAGGCCCACCAGCCGCCGCGTCCGGCGTGATCCGGATGATGCTGCACATAGTCGCCGGCGCTGCGATGCACCGAAGAGAGCACCTGGGCCAGGGCCTCGGCATCAGTAGGCAGCTGACCCGCCGCAGAGCCGGAAGACGGAGGACCTGGCGGCGGGGAATCCGGCGTCGAATACTCAGGCACTGAGGCTGTACCCTTCCTCACGCAGCTGCCGGCGAGTCCATCCCGCGCGCATCTTCTCCAACAGGTCTTCCCGGCCCGGTGCCAGCTCATACTTCAACAGCGCACGCGCACGCTCCGGATCAGTCTCCCCGGCACCATAGGACGGGCACCAGCGCGCGATCGGGCAGGCACCGCAGGCCGGACGTTTGGCGTGGCAGATCCGGCGGCCGTGGAAGATCAGCCGGTGCGAGAGCATCGTCCACTGCTTCGGCTCGAACAGCTCCCCGACCTCACGCTCCACCTTCACCGGATCCTCCTGCTCGGTGAACCCCAGACGACGGGCCAGCCGGCCGAAATGGGTGTCCACTGTCAGCCCCGGACGGCCGAACGCATTGCCGAGCACCACGAAGGCCGTCTTCCGCCCGACACCGGGCAGTCTGACCAGCTCCTCGACAGTGCCGGGAACCTCGCCGTCGTGGTCTTCGGACAGGGCGTGCGAGAGTCCCAGCAGGGACTTCGCTTTGGAGCGGTAGAACCCGGTGGGGCGGATGACCTCGGAGAGTTCGCGCTCATCAGCCACAGCCATCGCGTGGGCGTCGGGCCACCGACGGAACAGCTCCGGTGTGGTCTGGTTGACCCGCACATCGGTGGTCTGGGCGGAGAGGACTGTGGCCACCAGCAGCTCGAAGGGGTTCTCGAAGTCGAGCTCCGCCACGGCATAGGGGTAGGTCTGCCCCAGCACCCGGTCGATCTTGCGCGCCCGGCGGGTGCGCGCCAGTGGCGTCTCCTCGATCATCATGGCCGTCATGGTACCGAGAAGTCCGCGCTGAGCACCGACTGAGCACCGCCGGAGCACTCACGGCTGACTCGCCATCGACTGCGCGAGCGAGATAGTGTGAGCGCAGACACAGGGGCGTCTGCCGCGCCCCGTGGCCGTCGCCCGAGCACCTCGAGGAGGAAACGCATGACCCCGACGCCCGCGTCCGAGAACAAGCTCGACTCCATGATGAAGGAGGACCGGACGTTCCCACCCAGTGAGGAGTTCGCCGCCGACGCCGTGGCCACCGCCGCACGCTACGAGGCCGCCGACGCCGACCGCCTGGGCTACTGGGCGGATCAGGCCCGGCAGGTGCTCAGCTGGGACACCGACTTCAGCGAGACTCTGGACTGGTCCGAGGCGCCGTTCGCCAAGTGGTTCGTCGGAGGCAAGGTCAACGCCGCCTACAACGCAGTGGACCGCCACGTCGAAGCCGGCCACGGGGATCGGGTGGCCATCCACTTCGAAGGTGAACCCGGAGACACCCGCACCCTGACCTACCAGGACATGGCCGATGAGGTCGCCCGCGCGGCCAACGCCTTCGAGTCCCTCGGCGTGACCAAGGGTGACCGTGTGGCCATCTACATGCCCATGATTCCCGAGACCATCGTGACCATGCTCGCCTGCGCCCGGATCGGGGCGATCCACTCGGTGGTCTTCGGCGGCTTCTCCTCCGACGCGCTGCGCTCCCGCATCGACGACGCCGAAGCCAAGCTCGTGGTCACCGCCGACGGCTCCTACCGCCGCGGCAAGCCCTCACCGCTGAAGCCTCAGGTGGACGAGGCCCTCTCCGCACCCGGTCACACAGTGGAGAACGTCGTCGTGGTCCGGCGCAACGGCGAGGACGTCGCCGTCAACGCCATCGACACCTGGTGGCATGACCTGGTGCCCCAGCAGTCCACCGAGCACGCCTACGAGGCCCACGACTCCGAGCACCCGCTGTTCATCCTCTACACCTCCGGCACCACCGGCAAGCCCAAGGGCATCCTGCACACCACCGGCGGCTACCTCACCCAGACCGCAGTCACCCACCGGGACAGCTTCGATCTGAAGCCCGAATCCGATGTGTACTGGTGCACCGCCGACGTCGGCTGGGTCACCGGGCACTCCTACATCGTCTACGGGCCGATGGTGAACGGGGCGACGCAGGTCGTCTACGAGGGCACTCCGGACTCCCCGCACAAGGGCCGGCTCTGGGAGATGGTGCAGCGCTACGGGGTCACCCAGTTCTACACCGCGCCGACGCTGATCCGCACCTGCATGAAGTGGGGCCGCGAGATCCCCGACCAGTACGACCTCTCCAGCCTGCGCGTGCTCGGCACCGTGGGTGAGGCGATCAACCCCGAGGCCTGGATGTGGTACCGGGAGGTCATCGGCGCGAACAACGGGCCGGGCCAGGAGCCTAAGGAGCACCCGGCACCGATCGTCGATACCTGGTGGCAGACCGAGACCGGTGCCCACATGATCGCCCCGCTGCCCGGGGTGACTCACCTGAAGCCGGGCTCGGCGCAGAAGGCGGTGCCGGGGATCGACATCGGTGTGGTCGATGAGATGGGTGAGCGCCTCGGCGACGGCGAGGCCGGTCTGCTAGTCGTGCTCGAGCCGTGGCCGGCCATGCTGCGCGGCATCTGGAAGAACCCGGAGCGCTATCAGGACACGTACTGGTCTCGGTTCGGGAACATGTACTTCGCCGGTGACGGCGCCCGCACCGACGAGGACGGCGACATCTGGCTGATGGGCCGCGTGGACGACGTCATGAACGTCTCCGGCCACCGGCTCTCCACCACGGAGATCGAGTCCTCGCTGGTGGCGCATCCGAAGGTGGCCGAGGCCGCCGTCGTCGGGGCGAAGGACGCCACCACCGGTGAGGCCGTGGTCGCGTTCGTCATCCTCACCGGCGATGCTGAAGGCGCTGACGGCGACGAGGTGGAGCAGGAGCTGCGTGCCCACGTGGGCAAGGACATCGGGGCGATCGCGAAGCCACGCAATGTGCTGGTGGTGCCGGAGCTGCCGAAGACGCGCTCCGGGAAGATCATGCGCCGCCTGCTCAAGGATGTCGCCGAAGGCCGTGAGGCCGGTGACGCCTCCACACTCGCTGACCCGAGCGTGATGCAGCAGATCGCCGAAGACATGCGCGCCAAGCACGGCCAGGCCTGAACCTCACCACCCTCTCCCCTCCCCCACGTGTTGACTCTGGAGTTGGTGCCCTTTTGAGCGCTTTTTCGGCGTGAGAAGGGCACCAACTCCAGAGTCAACGGGGTGGGTGGGGTGTTGGGGATAGGGTGAGGCAGGCAGGAGACCGCGAGCGAGGAGGTGCTGTGGTGGCACAGGCAACCGCACAGACGCAGCAGCGACGACGGGTGCTGGTGGTCAACGGCCCCAACCTCAACCTGCTGGGTACCCGGGAACCCGGCGTCTACGGCTCAGACACCTACGACGACGTCGTCGCCCTGTGCCATGAATCCGGTGCCGAGAAGGGCCTCGACGTCGAGGTCATGCAGTCCAACCATGAGGGTGCGCTCGTAGACGCGATCCAGGCGGCCGCGGGCACCGCGGACGGCATCGTCATCAATCCGGCGGCCTACACCCACACCTCAGTGGCCATCGCCGACGCCCTGCGCGCGGTGGGCCTGCCAGTGGTCGAAGTGCATCTGTCCAATGTGCACAGCCGCGAGGCGTTCCGGCATCACTCCTACGTCTCCGCCCATGCGCTCGCCGTCATCGCCGGGGCCGGGATCCGCGGGTACCGTTACGCGATCGACGTGCTCGCCACTGGCTTCACCGCGGACTGAGCCGGGAACACGGCCACCACAGGCTTCAGGCACATCCCGGCAGCCGGCACTCAGCAGGTGTCCCGCCCTCACGGTGTGTAGCGTCCCTCAGCGCTCCACACACTGCCCCGAGGAGACCGTCTCACCGAAGCCCTCAGGCGCAGTCAGCACCTGCCCAGCCTCCTGGGCGGTCAGCGCGAAGCCCACATCCTCACCCTCCATCGCCTTGGCGAAGACCACCCCGACGACGTCGCCGTCCGGGTCCACCACCGGTCCGCCGGAGTTGCCCTGCCGCACATCAGCGCTGAGCTGGTAGATCTCATGGACCGAAGCCCCGTCTCCGTAGATGTCATTGACCGAGGACTCGCCGCGCGCCTGAACCTCCGCCGGCCCGGCCGAGAACGGTCCACCACCCGGGTAGCCCATCACGAAGGCCGCATCCCCGGCGTCCAGCGGATCGCCCACTGACACCGGAGCAGTGGAGACCTCATCCACGGCCAGCAGCGCCAGGTCACGCTCCGTATCGAAATGCACGATCCGCCCGGTGGCCCGCTCCCCCGAGGGCAGCTCGACCGTCGGGCTCTCCACCCCGGCGACCACATGGGCGTTGGTGACCACCCGCGTGGACGAGATGAGGAAACCGGAGCCGGACTGGGTCTGATCGCACTGCTCGGCCACACCGGTGATCCGGGCGACGGCCTGTGCGGACTCCTCCGCCGCCGCGGTGAGATCATGCTCCGCAGGCGAAGAATCGGTGTGCGGGACCAACGGCTCGGCCAGCTCCGGGATGTCGACCTGCATCACCACCGTGCGCAGCTGCGCGAACCACGCCTCCGCGGGATCGGGCACCGCTGCGCTGATCCCGTCGAGCACCCGGGACTCCTCGGTCTGCTGGTTCAGCGTGGGGCTGCCCAGCGCGCTCACGGAGAAGGACAGCGCGAGGATGACCACGGCGGCCACCGCCGCATTGACCGCGCCGCCGATCAGCGACCCCAGGGTCCGCAGCGCCGGTGAACGGAACAGACGGTGAATCTCTCTGCCGACCGCCGCGCCGACCCCCTGACCGGTGAAGACCAGCACCAGCGCCGCGGCGATCACGGCCAGCATGCGCCACCTCGGATCATCCACCCAGGAAGCCACGATGGGGATCGCGAAGAACGCCGCCGCCGCGCCGATGACGAACCCGGCCAGGCTGCCCACGGTCACCCACAGACCCATCCGCGCACCGGCGACGAAGAAGAGCAGCAGGGTCACCACCAGCACGACGTCAATCACGGGGAAGTCCATCAGCGTCGTCCTCTTCAGGTCATGTGCGGCCCGAGGCGCACGGCGGAGTGGGGATGTTCCAGGATGGCACACTGCTCTTCAGTTGAGCCTCAACGTTTCCTGGTTCACATCTGAGCTGATATTTTCGAGATCAGCGAGTGCCATCGTTCTCGCGGAGAGGATTAACGGTAGACCATGGATCTTGAAGTGCTGCGTCGCGCCCCACTGTTCGCGACTGTCGATGACGATGTCTTCGCCGCGCTGACCGGTGAACTGACGGAGGTGGACCTCTCACGCGGGGCCTCGATCTTCCACGAGGGCGACCAGGGCGACCAGCTCTACTTCATCGTCTCCGGCAAGATCAAGCTGGGCCGCACCACCCCGGACGGCCGTGAGAACCTGCTGGCCGTCCTCGGCCCGGGCGAGATCTTCGGTGAGATGGCACTGTTCAACCCGGCACCGCGCACCGCCACGGCCACCGCCGTCTCCGAGACACGGCTGGCCGGGCTCAAGCACGACAGCCTGCGCCAGGTGATCGCCTCCAGCCCGGAGGTCTCCGTGCAGCTGCTGCAGGCGCTGGCCAAGCGACTGACCCGCACCAACGAGTCCCTGGCGGACCTGGTCTTCTCCGATGTCCCCGGGCGCGTGGCCAAGGCCCTGCTGGACCTGGCCGACCGCTTCGGCCGCCCGGCACCCGACGGCGTACTGGTGGCACACGAGCTCACTCAGGAGGAGCTGGCTCAGCTGGTCGGCGCCTCCCGCGAGACGGTGAACAAGGCCCTGGCCGAGTTCGTTCAGCGCGGCTGGCTGCGCTTGGAGGCCCGCGCCGTGGTCATCCTCGACATCCAGCGGATCCGCCAGCGCTCCCGCTGACGCGCCGCCCTCACCGCTCAGTCACGTGAGGGCGGCGCGTCGGCGTCGCCCTCACGGATCCACGTGGACTCCCGGTACTTCTTCGCGTACCGGTAGCCGCGCATCAGCAAGAAGGCCCGGCGCTTGAGGTGCTTGTCCCCGCGGTACCACAGCGGGTTCATCCACCGTCCAGACCGGATGAGCCGCCGCACATCGGCTGCCACCGTCTCATCGGTGACGTAGCGGCGCAGGATATAGCGCGGCACCACGGTGAAGAGCACCTCACCGTCGACGTAGCTCAATTCCTTCCGCCGCGCATGGACGACGTCGTCGACCAGGTAGCGCGCCAGGTTATGGCCCAGCTGGGTGGCGTAGTAGCTGGAGCGGCCCTGCCGCGTGTTGAACTCCAGCACCTTGTACTCACCGTCGCGGTAGTCCCATTTCAGGTCCGCATTGGCGAAGCCGGTGTAGCCGATCTCCTCGAGGAACCCGACTAGCTGCTCCATCATGGGCCGGTCATGGCGGGACACGATGGCGGTGTAGTTGCCCACAGCCGTGGCGGTGTGCTCCTGCAGAGCCACCTGCCCGAACGTGACGAACTCCGCGCGCCCCGCGGAGTTCAGGTACAGCACCGAGTCCCAGATGGCGGTGTCATCACCGGGGATGAAGTCCTGGATGATGAGCTGGTCCCGGTATCCACCAGCAGCGATACGCTCGACGACGGCGCGGAGCTGCTCATCATCATCGACCCGGTAGACCTTCTCCTGGCCCGGGAACGGGTTCCGGAAGTACTCGATGCCGTTGCTGGGCTTGACGATCACCGGGTACCGCGAGATCTCCACATCCAGCGGATCCCCGGCTCGGTGGAAATGGGTCTCCGGGATCGGCAGCCCGTGCTTCTCGGCCAGCGCATAGAACTGATGCTTGTCCTGCAGAGCGGCGTTGATCTCAGGGCTCGGCACGTTCATCCGGTAGAGGTCCTCGAGCCGGTCGCGGTTCTCCACGATCAGCCGGACGTATTTGTCCGAGGTCCCCACCAGCACCAGCGGCCGGCCCTCATGCGGGATCTCCTCGGCGTAGGCGCGCAGTGCGGCGACCAGCCCATCAGGATCCTCGATGCCGGCGTCATAGCGGATCCGCTCGAAGATCGCACTGTACTGGGTGACCCCCATCGTGTCCCGGCCGAGCAGATACGGACGGATGCCGTACTCCTGATGGAAGCAGACACCGGTGAGGTAGGTGTTGATATCGGTCCCGACGATGACCGGGATGAAGTCAGAACTCATCGTCGGCTCAGCGGACGTGGGCGATCAGGTCGACCTCGACCGGCGCGTTCAGCGGCAGCACCGCCACGCCGACCGCCGAGCGGGCATGCAGCCCGGCCTCGCCGAAGGCCTGCCCCAGCAGCTCCGAGGCACCGTTGAGGACCTTCGGCTGACCGAAGTAACCGGGGTCAGAGGCGACGAACCCGCCGACCTTCACCACCCGGGTGATCCGATCCAAGTCTCCGATGGCGTGCTTGAGCGCGGCCAGGCAGTTCAGGGCGCATCGGCGGGCCAGCTCCACGGCCTGCTCCTCACTCACCTCAGCCCCGACCTTCCCGGTCAGCGGCAGCTCACCGTTGACCAGCGGCAGCTGACCGGCGGTGTAGACGACGCCGTCGGCCTGGACCACCGGCTGGTAGGAGGCCACCGGGGGCACGAGGTCCGGGACGACGAGGCCGAGCTCGGCGAGCCGGGACTCCACTGCGGAGGACGCAGAAGACTGAGGGATCTCAGAGGTCATCGTCGCGCTCCCCTCAGGCCTTGGGACGCTTCAGATAGGCCACCGGGGCGTTGCCGTCGGGGCCCGGGAGCACGGTGACCAGCTCCCAGCCGTCCTCGCCCCACTGGTCGAGGATGGCTTTGGTGTTGTGAATGATGAGCGGGATGGTGGCGTACTCCCACTGGCGCACAGAATCAGTCATGTCCCCACCATAGCCCGGGCCCGGGCGCCTCGGCACAGCCACCGCCGGCTGCTTGACCGGGGCCGGTAAGATGTAGCTCATGGCGTCATCCAAGTCTCCCCTGTTCGACACCGCGACCACTGTCGGAAAGATCATGTCCTTCCTCGGTGTGAGCGCGCTGTGCGGGGTGCTCGCAGCCGGACTGATCTTCCCGTTGGCGGCGACCGGCGGTGCCACCGCGGCGGCCGGCACAGAGATCCTCGAAGAGCTGCCCTCAGAACTGCGGGAGGAGCCGCTGAGCGTCCCCTCCCACGTCTATGACGCCGACGGCAACGAACTGGCGACCTTCTACGCCGAGAACCGTGTCCCGGTGGACATCGAGGACATCTCCGAGAACATGACCGACGCCATCGTCGCCATCGAGGACGAGCGCTTCTACGAGCACGGCGGAGTCGACGCCCGCGGCCTGGGCCGCGCCATCGTGCACAACGTCACCTCGGACAGCGAACAGGGCGCCTCCACGATCACCCAGCAGTACGTGAACAACGTGCTGATCAACGCCGACTTCCTGCGCGGGGAGGACCGGCTGACGATCTCCGGCTCGAAGACCTACGCGGACAAGCTGCGCGAGATGAAGCTCGCCGTGGCCGCGGAGGAGGACATGACCAAGGAGGAGATCCTCGAGGGATACCTCAACATCGTCCTGCTCGGTGGGCGGAACTACGGCGTGGAGGCCGCCGCCCAGTACTACTGGGGCGTCTCCGCCGCTGACCTGAACATCCCCCAGGCCGCGACGCTGGCCGGGATGGTGCAGAACCCCAACGGCTACAACCCGGAGAACAACCCGGAGACCGCCGAGTCCCGCCGCAATGTGGTGCTCGGGGCCATGCTGCGTAATGAATACATCACCCAGGAGGAGCACGACGAGGCCGTCGAAGCTCCGCTGGACCTCGATCTGCACCCCGAATACGCCGGATGTGTGGAGGCCGACTCCGCCCCCTACTTCTGTGACTACGTGCGCCGTGTGATCCTCGCCGATGACACCTTCGGCCCGGATCAGGAGTCCCGCGACCAGCTGCTCAACCGCGGCGGTCTGGAGATCACCACCACGCTGGACCCGGAGCTGCAGAGCGCCGCACAGCAGGAGGTCGAGGACACCATGACCCCGGGCAGCGTCTCCGGAGCTGCCGCCACGCTGGTCACCGTGGAGCCGGGCACCGGCGACATCAAAGCCATGGCCCAGAACACCGAATACTCCCCCGAGGAGGGCGAGGGGAGCACCGAGCTGAACTTCAACGTCGATGCCGCGTTCGGCGGCGGCAACGGCTTCCAGGGAGGCTCCACGCTGAAGCCCTACGTGGCCGCCGCCTGGCTCGAGGCCGGGCACTCGATGTACGAGATCGTCGACGCCGGACGCGACCAGTTCGCCCAGGGCTCGCAGTTCCGTGCCTCCTGCCTGCCCAACGGCGCGGCCACTGTCCTCGATGACGGCGGCTGGTCCATCAACAACGTCATGGACAACTCCAAACGACCGATGACCGCGGACTTCGGTCTCTTCTGGTCGGTGAACACCGCCACGGTGAACATGGCCTATGAGCTGGACCTGTGCGACATCGCCGATCTCACCACCCGGCTGGGTGTCACCCAGGCCGGCGACGGCGCCGAGCTGAACCCGCAGAACCCGTCCTTCGTGCTGGGTTCGGAGAACCTCTCCCCGATGACCCAGGCCAGCGCCTATGCGGCCTTCGCCGCCGACGGCGAGTACTGCCGTCCGCGGGCCATCTCTGAGGTCACCGACGCCAACGGCAACGAGTACGACGTCGCCGGTCCGCAGTGCGAGCAGGCGATGGAAGCTGATTCCGTCGCCCAGCTGAACGAGACGATGACGAACATCGCCGACTACAACGCCCAGGACTCCGGCAGCAGCTTCGACTTCCCCGTCGGCGGGAAGACCGGTACGAACAACGAGCAGTCCTCCACTTGGTTCATCGGATACTCCAAGGGTCTCTCCACGGCCAGCTGGGTGGGCTCCTACGCGGATATGACCAGCCTGAACAACCGGAACATCAACGGCCAGGTGCACGACGAGGTCTATGGCTCCACCATCGCGATGCCGATGTGGGTGGACTATATGAACCAGATCGCCGACGACTACAGCACCGACGATTTCCGCAGCCCGGACAATTCGCCGTTCCAGAACCCCGACTCCACGGACCGCTACATGGGCGGAAACGGGCGCGAAGGCGGCAACACCCCGGATAATGACCAGGCCGATGACGGCAGCGGCGAGGACGACGGCGAAGGCACGCCCGGCGGAGACGCCGACGGCGGCACGCCGTGATGCCTGCACTGCTGCGCCAGGTGGGGACGGCGTCGGCGCTCGGTGCCGGGCTGAGTGCCGCGGTCGGCGTCGGCGTTGGCGCCCTCGCCTATGGCCGGTGGATCGGAGCACGCCGTTTCCGGCTGCAGCATCACGAACTCGAGCTGCTGCCTGCCGGAGCGAGGCCGCTGCGCCTGCTGCACATCTCGGACATCCATTTCGTCCCGGGAGACCGCGGCAAGGCACAGTGGCTGCAGTCCTTGGCGGAGCTTGAGCCGGACCTGGTGATCAACACCGGGGACAACCTCTCCTACCCGGAGTCGGTGCCGCAGGTGCTGGAGGCACTGGCGCCGTTGCGCCGGTTTCCCGGGGTGTTCGTCCCGGGGTCGAACGACTATTTCATCGCGCGGCGGAAGAACCCGTTGGCCTACCTGCTGGGCCCCTCCCGGCTCGCCGCGGATCCGCCGCAGCTGCCCTGGCGGAGTTTCTTCGCCCAGCTCAGCGCCTCGGGTTGGGTGGACCTGACCAACCGTTCTCACCAGATGAGCGTGGGCGGACGGCTGCTGCAGTTCTCCGGGGTGGATGATCCGCATATCGACCGGGACCGTTTCCCCGGGTGGCCGGCAGGCACGGCACGGAGCAACGGGGTGCGGATCGGTGTGGCCCATGCGCCGGTGCGGCGGGTGCTGCAGCGTTTCGCAGAGACCGGGGCCGATCTCATCCTCGCTGGTCACACCCACGGGGGGCAGGTGTGCCTGCCGGGTGAGCGGGCGCTGACCACCAACTGCGATCTGCCCCGCAGGCAGGCCAAGGGAATCTCCACGGTGCGTGCTGGCTCCGGTGCGCGCCCTGCCTCCGGTGCTCAGACCGCACTGCATGTCTCCGGCGGGATCGGCACCGTCGTCCGTGCCCCCTTCCGGCTCAACTGTCCCCCGGAGGCCTGCGTCATCGACCTGCTGCCCCACCACTGAACGGGCCTTCCGACCAGCCTGAACAACCCAGCCCCCACCGAGACGCGCACGAGGAACACCACCATCTCCGCTCACCCGAGATCACAGACCACACCCCGAGCCCGGCAGCAAGACCAGCGGACGCTGCGCCAGGCGCTGGGGCGGCTGGACGTGTATCTGCAGGGGATCCGGCTGCGGTGGACTGCCGGTCTCATCAGCGCGGTGCTCGCCGCCGTCGTCGCCCTGGTCATCCCGCAGGTGCTGCAGCTGCTGGTCGATGAGCTGCTCGATGCCGACGCCGTCACCTCAGCGGTGTGGCTGGCCGGCGGGGTGATGCTGGTGCTCGGACTCGCCCAGGCCGGTCTGATCTATCTGCGCAGATTCTTCATCCTGCCGCCGGCCTCGGGGGCCGAGACCGCGATGCGCAACCGGCTCTTCGATGTGCTGCAGGAGCTCCCGGCTGCGTTCCACGCCGCCTGGGGCGCGGGGCAGCTGCAGTCCCGTGCGGTGAGCGACCTCAACGGCATCCGCCGGTGGTTCGCCTTCGGTTCGGTGATGCTGGTGACCTCGGCGGCCTCGCTGCTCGTCGGCTTCGGTCTGATGCTCTCGCTCTCCCCGCTGCTGACGCTGATCTTCCTCGTCGCCGCAGTGCCGCTGCTGGTCGCCGGGCCGCGGTTCCGCCGCGAGTACATGCGGCTCTCCCGCTCGGCGCAGGATCAGGCCGGTGAGGTCGCCACTGCCGTGGAGGAGGCCGTCCATGGGATCCGGGTGCTCAAGGCCTTCGGCCGGGAGGACCACGCCCTGGGGTCCTTCCTCGGGCAGGCGCAGTCGCTGCGCGGCCGGGAGATCGCCAAGGCGCACACGCTGGCGCGTTTCCAGCTGATCATGATCGGACTGCCGGAACTGGCACTGGGCCTCTGCCTGCTGGTGGGGCTGCACCAGGTGGCCGTCGGCGGCGGGCTCAGTGTGGGGGCGCTGGCGGCGTTCTTCGCCACGGCGGCAGTGCTGAAGGGGCCGCTTGAAGGGCTGGGCATGCTGCTGGGTATGACATTCGTGACCAAGACCGCCATCGACCGGCATATCGACGTCGTCGATCTGACCCCGGAGATCGTCTCCCCGGCGGACCCGCAGACCGCCCCGGAACAGGGCCGGGTGGAGTTCGACGACGTCGTCTTCCGTTTTCCGGAGAGCTCGGAGGAGGCCGCACCGCTGTTCACCGGGCTGAGCCTCACCGTGGAGCCGGGAGAGACGCTGGCGCTGGTCTCGGAGACAGGGGGCGGGACGTCGACGCTGCTGAACCTGGTGCCGCGGCTCTACGACGTCACCTCCGGAGCGGTGCGGGTCGACGGTGTGGACGTGCGCCAGTTCGACCTCGCCGATCTGCGTTCTCGGGTGGCGGTGGCCTTCGAAGATCCCACGCTCTTCTCGGCCTCGGTCCGGGAGAATGTGCTGCTGGGGACCGGCTGGGGCCGTGAGTCCGAGGATCCCCGGCATATCCTCAGGGAGGCAGAGGGTTCAGCGGGGGACCTTCCGGACGATGACGAGACCTCCCGCTACGACACCCTGCTGGCTGAGGCGCTGGGGATCGCCGATGCGGAGTTCGTCGCCGAGCTGCCGCAGGGGGCGGAGACTGCAGTGGGCGAGGAGGGGTTGAGCCTGTCCGGGGGGCAGCGGCAGCGGCTTGCGCTGGCCCGGGCGATCGCGGCGAAACCCTCCGTGCTGCTGCTCGACGATCCGCTCTCGGCCCTGGACGTGCGCACGGAAGAGCGTGTCACTGCACAGCTGCGCGAGGCGCTGGCTGAGACGACCACGTTGCTGGTCGCGCATCGGCCCTCCACGGTGGCGCTGGCCGATCGGGTGGCGATGCTCCACCGGGGGCGCATCGTCGACGTCGGCACCCATGCTGAGCTGCTGGCACGCAGCGAGACCTACCGTGCGGTGATGAGCCCGGAACCCGCGGCCGAGAGCCTGTGGGGAGGTGAGCGGGTATGACGCCGCTGAACAGCGGAGGCACCGATGGCACCGGTGGCGCCGAGGGCCGGGTCCCCGATGCCGAAGACAGGTTCGCGCATCTGCGCGGCACCGCCGGAGAGGACCAGGTCGATCTGGACAAGCCGGAGCGGCAGTTCATCCGGCGGCGGTCCTGGCGGCTGCTCGTCGAGCTCTCCCGCGGGGTGCGGCTGAAGCTGCTCATCACCGCGCTGTGCGTCACCATCGCCCAGGCCGCGCAGGCCGCCACTCCCCTGGTCATCGCCTGGGCCATCGACTGGGGGCTTCCGCGGGCCACCGACGGCGACGCCTCCGGGCTCTGGCTGCCCGGGCTGACCTACATCGTCTGCGCGCTGGCTGCCGGGGTGCTGACCTGGGTGTATACCCGTACCACGGCGGAGGTCTCGCAGCAGATGCTCTACACCCTGCGCCGTCGGGTGTTCCGCAAGACCCAGCGACTGAGCCTGGAGTTCCATGAGGACTACACCTCCGGGCGGGTGATCTCCCGGCAGACCTCGGATCTGGAATCACTGCGCGAGCTCCTCGATCAGGGGGTGAACTCGCTGGTCTCGGGGCTGATGTTCATGTCCTTCACGGCCGCGTCCATCGTCATCCTGGACTGGCGCTCGGGGCTGCTGCTGGTCGTGGCGGCCGTGCCCATCGCGATGGTGGTGCGCTGGTATCAACGCCGTTCCGAGGTCGCCTACCGGCGGACGCGGATCTCCTCGGCACGGATGATCGTGCACTTCGTGGAGACGATGACCGGCATCCGGGCGGTGCAGGCCTTCCGGCGCGAGCATTCGCGTGCGGCCCAGTACCGTCGGCTGACCGAGGACTATCGGCGTGACACCGTGGCCTCGGTGAGCCTGTTCGGGGTGCTGCAGCCGGCGCTGCTGGCCATCGGCAATATCACCATGGTGGCGGTGCTGATCTGGGGTGGCTTCCGGGTGCTGGACGGCGCGCTGGAGGTCGGTGTGCTGGTGGCGCTGGTGCTGGCGACCCGTCGAGTGTTCCAGCCGCTGGAGATGATGGCCATGTTCTACAACGCGCTGCAATCGGCCACCGCCGCGCTGGAGAAGGTCTCCGGGCTGCTGGAGGAGGAACCCGGCGTGCGCGAGCCGGCCGCGCCGACGCCGCTGCCGCAGAGCACCGGGCGCGTGGATCTCGACGGCGTCACCTTCCGCTACACCCCGGATTCTCCTGAGGTGCTGCACCGCACGGATCTGCATATCCCTTCCGGGCAGACGGTGGCGGTGGTGGGCCGTACCGGGGCGGGGAAATCGACCCTGGTGAAGCTGCTGGCCCGGTTCTATGATGTCACGGACGGGGCCATCCGCCTGGACGGTGTGGACCTGCGCGAGCTCTCCCAGGTGGACCGGAACCGGCATATCGCGATGGTCACCCAGGAGGCGTTCCTGTTCTCCGGCACGATCGCCGAGAACATCGCCCTGGGGCGCCCGGACGCCTCAGCGGAGGATATCGCCGCCGCCGCTCGGGCGGTCGGCGCAGATCGGTTCATCGAAGCTCTGCCCGAGGGCTATGACACCGATGTGAATAAGCGCGGGGGAAGGCTCTCTGCCGGGCAGCGGCAGCTGGTGTCCTTCGCCCGCGCGTTCCTGGCCGATCCCACAGTGCTGATCCTGGACGAGGCCACCTCCTCGCTGGACATGCCCAGCGAGCAGCTGGTCCAGCAGGGGCTGCAGCGACTGCTGGGATCACGGACTGCGCTGATCATCGCCCACCGGCTCTCCACCGTGGCGGTGGCCGACCGGGTCCTGGTGGTCGATGACGGCCGGATCATCGAAGACGGCTCTCCTCAGGAGCTTGCCGCCGGTGAGGGGTACTACGCCCGGCTGCACCGGGCGTGGGAGGAGACGATGCGCGGCTGAGGCTGCCTCCTCGGCCTCTGGCTCAGGGCGGTACCGGGCATCCCGGCCGTCAAGACCGCCTGCGCAGATCACCGCGACGGACCGCCCGTGCAGATCGACCGCTCAAGCTGTCCCCGCAGATCGAGATCCACTTTTCAGTCACCGCCGGGGCCTGAACAGGCCCTACAGACCCCTGCGCGTGACTGAAAAAGCGCCCCCGATTCCCCACCGCGTGCACGGCGATCAGCCTTCACGGACCCTCGGCGGCTTCGACCCTCATCAGAGGCAGGTGATCGCTGAGATCAGCGCGCACGCCCGAGGCTGAGATGTTCCCCGCGGCGAGCGCCTCCTGCCACTGCTGGTGACCCGTGGCCAGGTCCAGCCACACCACCGGAGCCAGCTCCACCACATTCGGTGGGGTCCCTCGAGTATGCGCGGGCCCCTCCACACACTGAGTCACCCCGAACGGTGGCACCCGCACCTCCACAGAATTCCCGGGAGCACGCTCAGCCAGCTCCTCCAATAGGAACCGCACCGCTGTGGCTGTGGTGCGACGGTCAGGCTGGTCAGCCCCGGCCCACGCCTCGACGGCGGCGCGGCCATCAGCAGGGGTGATGCGTCGTCGAGCCATCAGTGCCTCTCCCGTTACCTGGGGTTACAGCCGGTCCAGCAGGTCTTGGGCTAGGCGCAGCGAGCCGACCTGGGCGCCCTCGGCTCCACCGGTGATCGGGTGGACGATCTTCTTCAGCACCGGAGCAAGATCCTCCACATCGATGACCCCACGGGCGGCCAGCAGACTCAGCGCGACGAGGTTTGCCGCGCGGCCCGAGCCGTCGAGGATCTTGACCGCCACGGTGGTGCCGTCCTGGGCACCGAGGAGCAGCACCCCCTCGGCTCCGAGCTTGGCCAGCACACCGAGGTCCTCCATGACGACAGTGTTCGCCTCGCCCCGGCCGTGCACGGCCCAGGCGTAATCGAGCATCGCCTGGTTGACGGTGAAGGCGTGGACCTCGGCGTCGCGGCGGGAGGTGGCCGAGGCGATCTTGGAGAACCCGCGGGCCAAGCCGGTGAGGCTCACCGCGGGAGCAGGGGCGCCGCAGCCGTCGACACCGACGACCTGAGGAGTCTCCTCGCAGTATTCCTCGATGACCTGCAGCACAGTGCGCTGCAGCGGGTGGTGCTGTTCGGCGTAGGTGGCCAGCCGCCAGCCCTGGGTACGGGTCGCGGCGAGGAACGCGGCGTGCTTGCCAGAGCAGTTGAACGCCAGGCGGGTCTTCTCCCTGCCCGCGGCGACGTGCTCGACCATGTCCTTCTCCCGCTGCGGATAGGCCGCCGGACACTTCAGGTAGGAGGGGTCGAGCTTCTCAGCTGCGAGCACCGAGGCGGCGACCTCCTGGTGCCGCGGAGTGCCGATGTGCGAGCCGCAGGCCAATGCCACCGCCTCCGGCGAGATCAGGGCGCCGGCGCGCAGTGACGCGATGGCCTGGAAAGGTTTGAGCGTGGAACGCGGGAAGATCGTCCGTTCCGGCGCACCGAATGCCTCCAGCACGCTGCCATCAGGGGCGACCATGACCATCGAACCGATGTGCCGTGACTCGACCACCCCGGCACGAGTCACCCAGGCCAGCTCCGCAGAGTCCGAGGCGGCGGCAGTGTGCACAGTGTGTCCGGGGCGATCAGCACTCATACCCCCAGTCTATGGGGACTCAGCCCCCTACCGTGGCGATGTCACATCTGCTCAGCACCGACGGGACCGAACACTGGACAGCCGTGGTGGAAAGCGATGGAGACATCATCGGTAGCGCGAAGTGCGATCCACTCAGCTATGGATGTGGTTCGGGCTGTCCCTATAAGTCAGCCCGAACCACATCCATAGCTGAACGCCACCAGCCCACGGAATCCTAGCGATCCGGCACCGAGAAGGTGACGTGAGGTGGCTCCTCGCCCTCAGTCCTCGACCTCGCTCTTGAGGTCCGAGTCATAGAGGCTCTGGAACTCCTCCTCCAGCGCCTCCATCTCCTCTGCCACGTCAACGTCAGAGGTCAGGATGCTGTGCAGAGACTGTGACAGGGTCAGGTCTCCGCCGGGCATGAACACTCGAGCGTTGTCCTGCACCCGTGCATTCCCCAGCTGTTCCACCGCCACCTCGAACTCCGGGGTTTCCTCATAGAGTTCAGACATATCCGCGTCCTGATGCACCGGCATGTAGCCGACCGCCTCCGAGAAGTCGGCGGTGGCCTCGGCGCTGGTCATGAAACCGATGAACATCGCCGCGGCGAGCTGCTCCTCAGGCTCTGACTCTGCCGAGATCGCCATACCGGCCCCACCGGTCGGCGTCTCACCCTCACCAGCCGGACCGCCGGGAAGGTAGCCGACACCGACCTCGAAGTCCGAGGACTCCAGGACCGCGGCAAGCGACCCCGTCGAACCGACCATCTGGCTGGCCGCACCGGAGACGAAGTCGTCGGCCGGGTCACCGGAGGAGACCATCGCCCACTCGTCGGTGGCATCCTGAGCGAACTCCAGAGCCTCCACGGATTCGTCCGAGGAGACCGGAGAGAAGTCCCATTCATCGGACCAGGAACCGCCATAGGCCCACACCAAGTTGGCCATCGTCCACCCGGGATATTCGTCCTCGGCGGGGAAGACGAAGCCGGCGTTCGTCACGTCCTCGTCCATGATCGCCTCACCGTTGGCTGCGACGTCCTCCCAGGTCTCGGGCGCTTCATCGTCGAGCCCGGCCTCGGCGAAGTGGTCCTTGTTGTAGTAGAAGATGGGCGTCGAGCGCGCGTACGGGGCCCCGTAGTGGGCATCCTCGTACTCATAGTCTGCGTAAAGCGCCTCGTGGTAGCCGTCGGTATCGATCTCGGCGGCCTCCAGGGCCCCGTCGACCGGTGCCAGGGAGTCGTTGAGGTAGTTGGGGAACCACGTGGCGTCGGAGAGGATCACCACATCGCCGACGTCACCGCTGCCCTGGGCGGTCTGGAAGCGCTGAGAGACCTCCTCGTAGTTCGCGCCGGCGGTGACGACGTCGACCTCGATCCCGGTCTCCTCGGTGAAGCGTTCGATCAGCTCAGCCTCGATCTCATGCGAATCACCCGGGTGGTTGGTCCAGAAGGTGATCGAGTCCGCGGGCTCGACGTCGTCGAACTCGGCGGCCTCCGTTTCGACCTCCTCCCCGGAGGTGTCCGGGCCGCAGGCCGTGAGCATGAGGACGGCGGCGCTGAGACCGGCGATCGCCGTCATGCCGGCAGTCCGGCGGCGAGTGGGGGCGGAGGTGCGGATGGCGGGTGTCATACCTCGTACTCCTTATCAGGTGGGTGATCAGTGAGGGGTCGGAACTGGGGCAGTCACTTGACCGCGCCCTGGGTCAGCCCGGCGACGATATAGCGCTGCAGCGCGGCGAAGATGATGAGCATCGGCACGATCACCAGCACAGCCCCGGCCATGAGGTTGCCGTACCCGGCGGCCTGGGTCTCTACGGAGTTGAGCATGTTCAGTCCGACGGGAAGGGTCATCTTCGAGGGGCTGTCGATGATGATCAGCGGCCAGAGGAAGTTGTTCCATTCGTTGACCACTGTCACCAGCGCCACTGTGGCGATCGCTGGGGCCGAGACGGGCACGATGATGGTCCACAGTTTGCGCCAGTGGCTGGCACCGTCGATGTCGGCGGCCTCGATGAGCTCCTTGGGCAGCGACTTGAACTGTTGGCGCAGCAGGAAGGTCCCGAACGCGGTCCCCAGGCCGGGCAGGATGATCCCCCAGAGCGTGTCTCGTCCGCCCAACGAGGAGATCGTCAGGTAGTTGGGCAGCATGGAGACCTCCGGGGGCACCATCAGCGCGACCAGGATCCCGATGAAGATGATGTTCGCGCCGGGCACCCGGATGAAGACCAGCGCGTAGGCCGTGGTGATGGCCAGCAGCACTTTGATGAATGACCCGATGCCGGTGACGATGACGCTGTTGCCCAGCACTGTCATCAGCGGCACCGTGGATGCCACATTGGCGTAGCTCTCCGCCGTCGGCTCCTGCGGCAGCAACGTGGGAGAGGTGGTGAGGATCTCCTGCGGGGGCTTGAAGGAGGACAGGACCATCCACAGCAGCGGCAGCACGATGATCAGCAGCGCCAGCAGGATCGGCAGGTAGCCGGTCAGCACCGTGTCTGCCAGGTTCTGTGGGCTGAAGGGTCCCTTCCGGCGTGCACGTGGTGTACCGGTCTGCTGTGCTGCGCTCATGAGTAGTGCACCTTCTTCTCCACGAATCGCATCTGGACGACGGTGATCAGGAACAGCGTGAGGAAGAGCACCACAGCAATGGCCGCAGAGTAGCCGGCGCGCTGATATTGCCCGAAGGACTGCAGGTATATCTCAAAAATGATGGTGTTGGTGCCACTTCCGGTGGGAGTCATGACTCGCAGGATGTCGAAGGCATTCGTCATCGAGAAGATGATGTTCGTGACGAAGAGGAAGAACACTGTCGGTGAGAGAAGCGGGAGGATGATGGAGAAGAATCTCCTGATGCTTCCGGCTTTATCGATCGTGGCGGCTTCCAGAAGATCCTTCGGAATCGACTGGAGTCCTGCGAGGAACACGACGGCGCAATATCCCAGGTTCTTCCAGACGTAGACCAGGATCACCATGACCAGCGACCAGTCCGGGTTGTTGAACCACTGGGGAGAATCGATGCCGAAGCGCCCCAGCGCCAGGCTGAGCACACCGCGCACCGGGTCGAAGATGAAGATCCAGACCAACGCCACACCCACGCCGGAGAGCACATACGGCGAGAAGACCGCGGTACGTGCCACGGTACGTCCGGGGATCTTCTTATTGAGCACCAGCGCGATCAGCAACCCCAGGACCATCGACCCGAGGACTGTGGCTGCGGTGAAGATCAACGTCACGCGCCAGACTTCGAGGCCGTCGTCGGAGGTGAAGAAGTCGAGGTAGTTCTGCGCCCCGATCTGGGTGGCGGTCCGTGATCCCAGGCGCCAGTCCAATGTGGAGTAGTACATATTGGACAGCAGCGGGTAGTAGATGAACGCCAAGATCAGGGCGATATTGGGACCGGCGAAGGCGATGAACAGCGACCATCGACGCGCGGCGGCTCGGCGGGCCGCAGACCGGTTCCGGTTCGGCACCTGCTCCGAAGGCTGGTGGTTTGCCGTGGTCGAGGAACCAGCTAGGGCCGAAGAGTCAGAGGACTCAGTGGGAGATCCGCCCTGCCCGCTGCGGGACTCAGTTGTAGCCCTCGTCATCTCCCACCCCTCACTGATGCCTGTGTTCACGCTCGCCGACGCACTGGCGTCGGGCAGCGTCCGCGACCTCCACAGACAACACCGCCGAAGCATCCGGGATGTGCCCAGCGGGTGAACAGAGTGCGCACTACAGAGAATGATCGAGTAAATGAGCCGTGATTATCCTCACGATGATGAGCTGTTACACAGCCTCTATCTATCCCGACTCACACAAGGAATGTATGGCTGTTATCCAGGTGTTCACCTGAGGATCTCTTTCGGCAAGATGCAACGGAGGTATCTTAGTGGACTGTGCCGCGCCACGGGCGAATCCTCTGCACCGCCGGCGGCCTTTTCCCGCACCCCGCTCCGGAAGGACAGCCGAGTCATGGCTTCTGTGACCTACGACAGTGCAACCCGTGTCTACACCTCAGGAGCACGACCGGCGATCGACGGGCTGCACCTGGAGATCGAAGACGGCGAGTTCCTCGTGCTGGTCGGCCCCTCAGGGTGCGGCAAGTCCACAGCCCTACGCATGCTCGCCGGCCTTGAGGACATCGACGCAGGGCGCATCCTCATCGGCGACCACGACGTCTCGCACCTCTCACCCAAGGAGCGCGACATCGCCATGGTGTTCCAGAACTACGCCCTCTACCCTCATATGTCGGTGGAGGCGAATATGGGTTTTGCGCTGAAGATCGCGGGCACACCGAAAGAGGAACGGCGAGCGCGGGTGCGCGAGGCGGCCAAACTGCTGGATCTTGAGCCGTTCTTGGACCGCAAGCCCAAGGCACTCTCCGGTGGACAGCGCCAGCGCGTGGCGATGGGACGAGCGATCGTGCGCTCTCCGCAGGTGTTCCTGATGGATGAGCCGCTGTCGAACCTCGACGCGAAACTCCGCGTCCAGACCAGGACTCAGATCGCCGCGCTGACTCGTCGGCTTGGGGTGACCACGGTCTATGTCACCCACGATCAGGTCGAGGCCATGACCATGGGGGATCGGGTCTGCGTACTCAAAGACGGTGTCCTGCAGCAGGTGGCCACACCGCGTCGGCTGTACGAGCAGCCGGCCAACCTCTTCGTCGCCGGGTTCATCGGTTCTCCGGCGATGAACCTCTTCCGCGTCCGGCATGACGGCAGCGGGATCTTCCTCGGTGATGAGCGGTTCGATGCGCCGGCCGAAGCGCTGCAGCGGGCCAGCAGCGACGCTGTGGTGCTCGGAGTGCGCCCAGAGGACATCGAGATGACCGACCACGGCCTGGAGATGGAGGTCGAGCTCACCGAGGAGCTCGGTGCTGATGCGCATATCTTCGGCACACCGCAGCACCTCAGCCACGGGCAGGACCTGGTGGTCCGCGTCGGCGGGCGGCGGCCTCCGCAGAAGGGGGATCGGGTCCGGGTCTCTCCGATGATGGAGCACATCCATCTCTTCGACGCCGAGACCGGGCTGCGGCTCAACGGGGAGATCCCCGAGGGGACCCCGCATGCTGCGCTGTCTGACGTCGAGGCGCTGCAGGACGCTGAGGACTGAGCCGATACCGCGAAGTGCGATCCACTCAGCTACGCATATGGTTCGGACTGTCTCATATGGACAGCTCGAACCACATCCATAGCTGAACGCCACCAGCCTGCGGGATCCCGGTAGTCTGACACCGTGAAGGTACTTGTGGTGGGCCCCGGGGGCCGAGAGCACGCTGTGATCCGCGCCCTGCTGCGCGATGAGTCCGTCACCCGCGTCGAAGCGGCCCCAGGCAACGCCGGGATCGCGCGGGAAGTCACCTGCAGGCAGGTCGAGGCGCAGAACCCCAAGTCAGTGGTCGCACTCGTCCGGGAGCAGGGCTATGACCTGGTGGTCATCGGCCCCGAGGCCCCGCTTGCGGCCGGGGTCGCCGACGCCGTGCGCGAGGCCGGGGTGCCCGTCTTCGGCCCCTCCCGCGAGGCCGCGCGCCTGGAGTCCTCCAAGGCATTCGCCAAGGAGGTCATGGAGGCCGCCGGCGTCCCCACGGCGGGCGCAGTCCACGCCGCAGACCCCGAGGCCGCTGCCGCAGCACTGGACCGTTTCGGCGCCCCCTATGTGGTGAAGGATGACGGGCTCGCCGCCGGCAAGGGTGTGGTCGTCACCGCAGATCGCGAGGCCGCCCTCGCCCACGCTCAGGCCTGCTTCGCCGCTGGCGGCACTGTGGTCATCGAGGAGTTCCTCGACGGCCCTGAGGTCTCCCTCTTCGTCCTCGCCGACGGGGAGAACCTGGTCCCGCTGAGCCCGGCTCAGGACTTCAAACGCATCTTCGACGGCGATGAGGGTCCCAACACCGGCGGCATGGGGGCCTACACTCCCCTAGACTGGCTGACCGGCTACACCGAGACCCACGAGGACGGGGTCACCCGCGACTTCACCCAGACCGTGGTGGACCGCGTCGCCGCGCCCGCACTGAGGGAGATGGCCCGCCGCGGCACCCCATTCGTCGGGGTACTGTACTGCGGCCTGGCGGTCACCTCCCGCGGGGTGCGTGTGGTCGAGTTCAACGCTCGCTTCGGGGACCCGGAGACCCAGGCGGTGCTCCAGCGCCTCGCCACGGGGCTGGGGACCCTGCTCTTCGACTGTGCTACCGGGCGCCTGGGAGCGGACCGGCAGCTGGAGTGGTCGCAAGGGTACGCCGTCGACGTGGTGATGGCGGCCAAGGACTATCCCGATTCGCCGCGCAAGGGTGACCTCATCACCGGTCTCGATGCTGCTGAGTCCCTCGACGGCGTCTCCGTGCTCCACGCCGGGACCGCCCTGGCGAATCCGGCCAAAGAGGACGATGAGATCGTCACCGCGGGGGGCCGGGTGCTCGCGGTGGTCGGCACCGGGGCCACCCTGGCGCAGGCCACTGACCGCGCCTATGCGGGGGTGAACCGGATCACCTTCGACGGGGCCCAGCATCGTACCGATATCGCCGCCGCCGCGGTGGCCGGGCGCATCCACGTCGCCGCCCAGCTGCCGGGCTGGGAACACCTGGCTTCGGGGAAGGTGCGTGAGCTCTACCGCCCGGCGCCGGGTTCCGCCTGGGACGGCGACGATGTGGTGCTGATGGTCGCCACGGATCGGATCAGTGCCTACGACCACGTGCTGACCACCCCGATCCCGGATAAGGGACGGGTGCTCACCCAGCTGAGCCTGTGGTGGTTCGAGAAGCTCGCCGCCGCCGGGATCCCCCACCACATCATCTCCACTGAGGTACCGGAGCCGGTGGCCGGGCGCGCCGTCATCTGCCGCAACCTGGAGATGGTGGAGGCCGAATGCATCGCCCGCGGCTATCTGACCGGCTCCGGGCTCGCCGAGTACACCGCACACGGCACAGTGACGGGCATCCGACTGCCCGAGGGGCTGCGCGACGGCTCCCGGCTGGATGAGCCGATCTTCACCCCTTCGTCGAAGGCCGCCCAGGGGGGTCACGATGAGAACATCAGCTTCGCGGAGCTGAGCACCCGGGTGGGGGCCGAGCGGGCGCAGGCGCTGCGCGAGGCCACGCTGCGGGTCTACACCCTGGCGGAGGGGCTCTGCCGTGAGGCGGGGGTGATCCTCGCCGACACCAAACTCGAGTTCGGCCTGGATGCTGAGGGCTCCCTGGTCCTCGCTGATGAAGTCCTGACTCCTGATTCCTCCCGGTTCTGGCCGGCCGAGCAGTGGGAGCCGGGCCGCCCTCAGCCCTCCTTCGACAAGCAGTTCGTCCGTGATTGGCTGACCTCCCCGGAGTCCGGGTGGTCCCGGTCCGCCGACGTCGCCCCTCCCCCGCTGCCTGCCGAAGTCGTGGAGGCCACCCGCGAGCGCTATCTGGATGCCTACCAGCGCCTGACCGGCCGCCGTCTCCCCGCCACGGCCACCGGCGCCACGCAGTAGACTGGAGTCCATGTCCTCCCCCGAAGCGACCCGTCGGGTGACCGTGCGCCCGGTGCCTAAGCTCGTCCCGTTCCTTGTGGCCGGGATCGTCCTGGCCTTCGTGGTCTCGGCGATCGTGGTCTTCAGCACCGGCCGGTCGGAGGACTATTCGATCGCAGCCTCCATCGGGTACCTGACCTTCGTGCTCTCCCTGCCCGGGGTCACGATCGGCGCCGTGGTGTGGCTGCTGCTGGAGCGCCGCTCCCGCGGACGCGGGCGCGAGGTCACCGCACGCCGGGTGGAGTCCGCCGCACCGCGTGACGACGACGGAGAGGACCGCTGAGAATGGCTGAGCGCAGTCGCCTGTCCCATTCGCTGCTCGATGAGGATCCGGCCCCGCAGGACGAATGCGGGGTCTTCGGTGTGTGGGCCCCGGGCGAGGAGGTCGCCAAGCTCTCCTTCTACGGGCTCTATGCCCTGCAGCACCGCGGTCAGGAGGCCGCCGGCATCGCCACCTCCGACGGCACGCGCATCCAGGTCTATAAGGACGTCGGGCTGGTCTCCCAGGTGTTCAATGAGGCCACGCTGACCACGCTAGGCGGTCATATCTCAGTGGCCCACTGCCGCTATTCGACCACCGGCGGCAACAACTGGGCCAATGCCCAGCCCACTCTCGGAGACACTCCGCACGGCACGGTGGCTCTGGCCCATAACGGGAATCTGACCAATTCCGCGGATCTGCGGGACCGGGTGACCGCGATCCACGGGAGCACCCGGTACGGGGAGATGCGGCAGGGCAATACGACGGACACGGCCCTGGTCACCGCACTGATGCGGGAGCAGGAGGGCGAGGACATCGAGGAGCAGGCGATGAACCTGCTGCCCACGCTGAAGGGCGCGTTCTGCTTCGTGTTCATGTCCGAATCCACCCTCTACGCTGCCCGGGATCCGCAGGGGGTACGCCCGCTGGTGCTGGGCCGGCTGGCCAGCGGTTGGGTGGTCGCCTCCGAGCAGTCGGCCCTGGCCACTGTGGGTGCCACGGTGATCCGGGAGATCGAGCCCGGTGAGCTGATCGCGATTGACTCTTCGGGGATCCGCTCCCGCCGGTTCGCGGAGTCGGCTCCGGCGCGCTGCGTCTTCGAGTACGTCTACCTCTCCCGGCCGGATGCGCACATCAACGGCCGGTCGGTCTACGAGTCGCGGGTGGAGATGGGCCGGCAGCTGGCCCGCGAGGACACTCACGACGCCGACATCGTCATCCCCGTTCCGGAGTCCGGCACACCGGCGGCGGTGGGGTATGCGGAGGCCTCCGGGCTGCCCTTCGCCCAGGGGTTCATCAAGAACTCGTATGTGGGGCGGACGTTCATCCAGCCCTCGCAAACGCTGCGGCAGCTGGGGATCCGGCTGAAGCTCAACGTCCAGGAGCATGTGGTCCGGGGGAAGCGGGTGGTCGTCGTCGATGATTCAATCGTCCGAGGCAATACCCAACGGGCGATTGTGGGCATGCTGCGCGAGGCGGGGGCCCGGGAGATCCATGTGAAGATCTCATCGCCGCCGGTGCAGTGGCCGTGCTTCTACGGGATCGATTTCGCCTCCCGGGCCGAGCTGATCGCCAATGGGGCGACGATGGGTCAGATCGCGCGGTCAGTGGGGGCTGATTCGCTGGCCTATATCTCCGAAGACGGGATGATCGCGGCGACGAAGCAGCCACGTTCCACGCTGTGCACGGCCTGCTTCTCGGGTCAGTATCCGATCGAGCTGCCGGCTGAGGATCGGCGCGGGAAGATGCTGCTGGAGAAGGACCGGCCGGTTGCCGGCGAGAACACCGACGCCGGTGACGGCGCTGCCGCCGAGGAGGCCGCTGTCACCGGTGAGACCGCTGTCACCGGTGAGACCACTGAGAAGACCCTGGCGGAGGCTGAGCGTTGAGCACTGAGAGCGGCGGGCGAACCCCGATCACCTACGCCTCGGCAGGGGTGGACGTCGAAGCGGGAGACCGCGCGGTGGAGCTGATGAAGTCCCACGTCCAGGCCACGCATTCTGCACGGGTCATGGGCGGGTTCGGCTCCTTCGCCGGGCTGTTCGACGCCTCAGAGCTCAAGCGGCTGCCGAAGCCGCTGCTGGCGACCTCCACGGACGGGGTCGGCACGAAGGTCGCCATCGCTCAGGCGATGGACATCCATGACACGATCGGCTTCGACCTGGTGGGGATGGTCGTCGACGACATCGTCGTCGCCGGGGCGAAGCCGCTGTTCATGACCGACTACATCGCCTGCGGGAAGGTGGACCCGGCCCGGATCGCCGGCATCGTCTCCGGTGTCGCCAAGGCGTGCGCCGAGACGGGGACCGCGCTGATCGGCGGCGAGACCGCGGAGCATCCGGGGCTGCTGGGTGAGCGGGAGTATGACGTCGCCGGGGCGGCCACCGGGGTGGTGGATGCTTCCGCGGTGCTCGGCCCAGAGCGGGCGCGGGCGGGCGACGTCGTCATCGGCATGGCGTCGTCGGGCATCCACTCGAACGGGTATTCGCTGGTGCGCCGGGTGGTGTCCGAGGCCGGTTGGAGCTATGACCGTGAGGTCGCCGAGTTCGGCCGCACTCTGGGTGAGGAGCTGCTGGAGCCGACGAAGCTCTACACGGCTCCCTGCCTGCACCTGGTGGAGCAGCTCAACGGTGACCCGGCCTCCGCTGAGATCTCACCGGAGGCTGCAGTGCGCGGTTTCAGCCACGTCACCGGGGGCGGGCTGGCGGCCAATCTGGCCCGTGTGCTGCCGGCCGGGCTGCTGGCCACTGTGGACCGTTCGACCTGGGAGTGGCCGCAGGTGTTCCGCACTGTGGCTGAGCTGGGGCGGGTGCCGCAGGCGGATCTGGAGCGCACGCTGAACCTCGGGGTCGGGATGGTCGCGGTGGTGGCCGCGGATCGTGCCGATGAGGCGGTGCGGCTGCTGCAGGAGTCCGGTGAGAGCGCCTGGGTCATGGGCACCGTGGCCGCGTACCGTGAGGAGGACGTGGCCGGGGCCGGGGAGGACTTCGTCCAGGGTGCCAAGGGCGTCGACGGCGGTGGGGTGCTGCTGACCGGGGCTTACGCGCAGTGACGGCGTCTGGGCCGGGGGCTGGCATGACGGAGGCTGGCATCGCGGAGACTGGTATCGCAGACGCGGTGACGCTGCGATCTGCGCGGGTGGTGCTGCGCCAGCTCGCGCACGCCCATGCCCCGGCCCTGTCTGAGGCGCTGAACGGCGATGATCTGTGGCGCACCTGGTACACGATCGTGCCGGCGCCGGATCGCGTCGAGGAGGAGATCACCCGGCGTCTGGAGCTGCAGGCGGCCGGCTCGATGGCGCCGTGGACGATCTTCGATGCTGTGACCGGGCAGCCGGTGGGGATGACCACCTATATGAACATCGATGCCGGGACACCGCGGGTGGAGATCGGTTCCACCTGGCTGCTGCGCAGCGCCCAGCGCAGCGGGATCAACGCCCACACCAAACGTCTGCTGCTCGGCCGGGCCTTCGAGGACCTCGGCTGCCTGGCCGTCGAGTTCCGCACGCATTTCCACAATCATCAGTCCCGGGCCGCGCTGGCGCGTCTGGGTGCGAAGCAGGACGGGATCCTGCGGCACCATCAGATGTTCGCCGGGGTCCCGCGGGATACGGTGGTCTTCTCGATCATCGACGCCGAGTGGCCGACCGTGCGGCTGAGCTTGGATGAGCGGATCGCCGAGGGCGAGCGCAGGGCCGGGAGCTGACGGGGCCGCGCCGCACCGCCGTCGTCGGCGGACTGGTCAGTAGAATCGGCACCGTGAACACAGCCCAGCCCACGCAGCCGCTGACCATCCGCACCCTGACTGAGTCGGAGCATTCGGCGTTCCTCGCCCAGCATCCGACCGCTTCGTTCCTGCAGAACCCCCGTTGGCCGCAGGTCAAGACCGACTGGCGGGGTGAGTCCGTCGGCGCTTTCGACGGTGACGAGCTGGTCGCCGCCTCCCTGGTGCTCTACCGCCCCCTGCCGGTGAAACTGCCGGTACTGGGATCGAAGTCACTGGCCTACCTGGCCGAAGGCCCTGTCTTCGACGCCGGGCGGATCTCTCTGGAAGCGCTGCTGCCAGCACTGGTGGAGCACCTGAAGTCTCAGGGCGCGTTCCTGATCCGGATGGGTCTGCCCGGTGTGGTGCGCCGCTGGGCTGCGGAGGACGTGCGCCGCGGACTCTCCAAGGGCGAGGAGCTGAGCATGCATGAGCTCACCCCGCTGGAAGAGGACGCGGAGACCCCGGCCGTCCATGCGCAGCTGGAGCAGCTCGGCTGGACCCCGCCGAAGTCTTCGGAGGAGTTCGAGGCCGGGCAGCCGCAGTATCAGGCTCGGATTCCGTTGGTCGACGACGGCGGTAACCCGCTCGACGTCGAGGCCGTATTGGCGCGGATGGACCAGACCTCGCGGCGGCAGACCCGGAAGTCCACCCGTTCGGAACTGACGATCACCGTCGGCACCGAGGAGGACCTGCCCACCTGGCAGAAGCTGTACGAGGAGACCGCCGAGCGCGACGACTTCACCGGCCGGCCGCTCTCCTACTTCCAGCGTATGTACCGCGAGCTCAACGCCGCCGCAGACACCGAATGCACGCTCTACTTCGCCCACCTCGAGGACACTCCCCTGGCTGCGGCGATCTACGTCCGGCAGGGCGGCTTCGCCTGGTACGTCTACGGGGCCTCATCCTCTGAGGAGCGGAAACGCTACGCCCCGCGGGCGCTGCAGCTGCGTCAGATCGAGGACGCCCTGGCCGCAGGCTGCCGCTGGTACGACCTCGGCGGGCTGAGCCCCTCGCTGGACCCGGAATACGAGCTCGCCGGGCTGACGCGGTTCAAGACGACGATGGGCGCCGACGTCGTGCAGACCCATGGCGAATGGGACTACCCGGTGAATAAGCTGCTGACCAAGGGCTTCGAGCTCTACATGTCCCGCCGCTGACCCCTCCCATCCCACCCGCTCCACCGCACGTTTGTCCGGACTCTTTGCGGAATCCTGCCCCAATAGCATCCGGATTCCGCAGAGGATTCGGACAAACGTGTTTGGGTGGGGGTGGGGAACTGTACTATACGTCTGTTACAGTTTCCCGGGTGATGATCGAGACCCCACGACGGCGGCGCGCCACGACAACCCCCGCACGCTCCAGCCCTGCCCAGCTCAGTCCTGCCCAGCGGTGGAGTGTGCTCGCCATCGTCTCCTCCGCGCTGCTGCTGATCACCCTGGACAACACCGTCCTCTACACCGCCCTGCCGCGGCTGACCGAGGAGCTCGAGGCCACCACCTCGCAGTCGTTGTGGATCATCAACGCCTACCCGCTGGTGATCGCCGGCCTGCTGCCGGGTTCCGGCGCACTCGGCGACCGCCTCGGGCACCTGCGGATATTCCAGTACGGGCTTGTCATCTTCGGCCTGGCCTCCCTGCTGGCCGCCTTCTCACCCACCGCCGGCGTGCTCATCGCCGCCCGCGCCGGCCTAGCCGTCGGTGCGGCAGCGATGATGCCGGCCACACTGGCGCTGATCCGCATCAGCTTCCCCATCGAACGCGAGCGCAACGTCGCCATCGCCATCTGGGCGGCGGTGTCTCTGGTGGGGATGGCCGCCGGGCCGATCGTCGGCGGGCTGCTGCTGGAGTTCTTCTGGTGGGGTTCGGTGTTCCTGATCAACGTGCCCATCGTCCTGGCGGCCTCAGTGGCCATCCTGCTTGCCGGCCCGGCCAATGTGGCCGATCCGAGCCGCCGCTGGGACTGGCTCTCCTCTGCCCAGATCATGGCCGGGCTCTCCGCCTCCGTCCTGGCCCTGAAGTCCCTGGCCGAGACAGAGGTCAGCTGGCTGACGGTAGTGGTCTCAGCTGTCATCGCCGCCAGCACTCTGACGCTCTTCACTCGCCGTCAGGCCAGGCTCGCCCGCGGCGAGCACGAGTATCTGGATCAGCCGCTGATCGACTTCACCGTGTTCCGGAACCGGGCATTCAGCGCCGGTGTGATCGCCGCGGGGATCAGCATCTTCGCCATCATGGGCATCCAGCTCGCCGGCACGCAGCGCTACCAGCTCGTCGAAGGGTTCTCCCCGCTGCAGGCGGGCCTGCTGGTCTCGGCCCTGGCCGTGGGCGCCATGCCTCTCTCCCTGCTCGGAGGGGCGGTCCTACACCGTACCGGCTTGTTGGTGCTGATCGGCGGAGGGATCGGGCTGGCCACCCTCGGCGCCGGGATCACCGCCCTCGCCGCAGCACGGGACACGTTCAGCCTGCTGATCATCGGCCTGCTCGTCGTCGGGGCCGGGCTCGGCGCCTCGATGTCGGTGGCCTCCACCGCCATCATGGGCAACGTGCCTCCGCAGCGAGCCGGTATGGCCGCCTCCCTGGAGGAGGTCTCCTATGAGTTCGGCGGGCTGGTCGGCGTCGCAGTGCTGGGCACACTGCTGAACTTCGCCTATCTGCACCTGTTCTCCCCGCCCGCCGGCGCCGGAGACTTCCGCGGTCAGGCACCGGCTGAGGCGCTGCAGAGCACTGACCCGGCGGTGATCGCCGCGGCAGGCGAAGCCTTCGACGGCGCCTTCGTGATCGTGCTGCTGACCGTGACGCTGTTCCTCGCCGCAGCCGCCGCGCTGACTGCGCTGCTGCTGCGCCGCTACACACCCGGCACCGCCTCCCAGGCCTACCCCGACAACCACTGAAGAAGACACCCACCGATGAGAGGGCACCACTGATGCGACAGTCCCGCCGCAGCGAGATCCTCGACGCCGCGCGCTCCATCGTCCAGCGCGACGGCGTGCGCCTGCTGACCTACGAGGCACTCGCGCAGCAGACGGGCCTGACCAAGGGCGGCATCCTCTACCACTTCCCCAGCCGGGATGACCTGGTGCTGAGCCTGCACGCCCACGTGGCACAACAGTGG
The DNA here is from genome assembly GCF_031470965.1 of Nesterenkonia aerolata. NCBI lineage: Bacteria > Bacillati > Actinomycetota > Actinomycetes > Micrococcales > Micrococcaceae > Nesterenkonia > Nesterenkonia aerolata. Next base: position 57,815 of record NZ_JAVKGR010000006.1, read on the forward strand.
GAGAACGCCATGGAGCGTGCCGCCGGGGCACCGCGCGAGGACCTCGACGCCACTCAGCGGCTGCGCGCCTATATCCTCGCCTCCTCCGATCCGGACCGGGCTGAGCTGATGCTGCTGCTGGAGTCCGCTGAGGATCCGCGAGCGCGGGAGATCTGGGATGCCGCGTATCACCGCTGGGCACCGGAGCTGCCGGAGTCACTCGCCTCAGAAGCGCGCGCCTCGGAGTCCGAGCTGCTGCCGTTCCTCGCCCGGCTCGCCGCCGACGGGCTCTGGATGTACGGCGCGGCCGTGCCGGGTAGCTTCGACGCTGAGCAGCGTCACCGCCTGGTGCAGGCGATCACCCGGTGGGCAGGCGAGTCTCCAGCTCCTCCAACGCCGCAGTGATCTCGCTGCGCCACCGCCACCGGGCTTTGGTGTCGGCGCGGGAGGGACCACCGTTGATGATGCCGATCGGCTTGGCCGCCCGGTGCATCTGCAGGGCGATACGGAATCCGCTCATCACCGCCATCGAGGAACCCACCACCAGCAGCCCCGAGGCGGCGTCCACGGCCTCCTGGACGGCGGCCTTGCGCTCAGCCGGGACGCCCTCACCGAAGTAGACGACGTCGGGCTTCAGCCGCAGCGAGCCGCAGAGCAGGCAGGGGACCATGTGGAACCGGGCGATCCAGGTGTCGCTGAGTTCTACGTCGCCGTCGGGGTTGACGTTCTCAGCCTCAGCGGCGGCGGCTTCTGCGTAGCCGGGATTCGCCTCTTCCAGGCGCTGATCCACCCCGGTGCGGCTCTCCGCGGTGCCGCAGTCCAAGCAGGTGATGCGGTCGAGGTCGCCATGCAGGGTGATCAGCGGGGCGGAGCCGGCCGCACGGTGGAGCCCGTCAACGTTCTGGGTGATCAGTGTGCTGAGGATCCCCCGGCGCTGCCAGTCAGCCAGCAGCTCATGGGCGCGGTTCGGGGCGGCATGGCGCATGGTCCGCCAGCCGACGAAGCTGCGCGCCCAGTACCTGTGCCTGGCGGCGGCATCATGCTGGAACTCCTGATACGTCATCGGCCGGTGGCGGTGCAGTGACCCCTGCGGTCCGCGGTAGTCGGGGATGCCGGAAGCGGTGGAGACACCGGCGCCGGTCACACACAGGACATCGCCGCTGGTGAGGAGCTCCAGGATGCCGGCCGAGGCCTGATGCGGCGGCTGCGCGGGGGCGGTGTCCTCCACTACGCGGGCGATGGATCGCAGTGCGGCACGGTGCGCGTCAGCAACCGGCGCACTGAACTGGGGTGCGTCGGCGTACCGGGTGGGTTCCTGAGCGGAGCTCGACGGTTGGGCCGAGCTCATCGGTTCAGCGTCCGTAGCGATCGGCGACGTCGTCGTAGTCGCCGTACTCGTCCTCGGAGGACGGGGATTCACCGAAGGAGTCCCCGCGCTTCTGGGCCAGCTCGCGCTCCAGAGCGGACAGGTCGGTATCCGGGGTGAAGTACTTGATCTCCCGGGCCTGCTTCGTAGCTTTCGCCTTCTGACGGCCGCGCCCCATGAGCGAGACCCCCTCTGTCTTCTCCGGTCCTCGCGGCGCCGGGCAGGCTACAACCGCAGGAGCAACTGTTCGATCACGTGTTTCGTGCTCTCTAGGTTAACATGAGTGGCGAGATCGCGTCGCCGATTGCGCCCATGGCGAAGCCGCCTCATCATGATTCCCGCTGCCAGGAGCTGACCACTGTGGACGACCGCCGAGACGAGGGTGCCGAAGGCCCTGACGTCAAAGGCCCGGGTGCCTCACGTGTGGACTCGAGCGCGGAGCTGAGCCGACGCTCCCGCCGAGAGGAGCGGCAGAAGCGCGAAGCCGGCCGTGAGGCGGCTCGTGGCCCGCTGGCCCGCGCCGCACGTCGGATTCCAGTGGTACCAGTGGTGATCGGGGTGCTCGCCGTCGTCGCCATCGCCGTGGTGGCCGTATGGCTGCTGCACGGCGGTGAGGAGGAGTTCACCGGTGAGCGCACGGAGAACCCCGGTGCTGACGGCGTGATCCTCGCCGATGCGCCGCCCAGCCATTGGGAGACGGGGGACTGCCTGGACGGCTTCGACCCGGCGGCTGAGGACACCGGTGCCACCGTGGTGGAGTGCGAGCAGGAGCACAACGCCCAGGTGCTGCACACAGAAGTCCTCGACGACGGCCCCTACCCCGGTGATGACGGCGTCCTGCGGCAGACTCAGGCCGCCTGCGAAGGGGCGGACCTGGTGGATCAGGACGCAGTGGATGAGGCAGAGCACGCGCTGGAGGTGCGGATGTCCCACCCAACACAGAGTTCTTGGGGCGACGGTGACCGGCGGGCCACGTGCACGATCGAACGCGCCGACGGCGGCGACTTCACCGGCTCCTATGTGCTGGACCCGGACGAGGCCGAAGCCGAACGCGAAGAGGAGGCCGCAGAGAACGATGAGGCTTCCGACGGCGAGGCTGAGGATTCACAGTCCACCGACGATGAGAGCACTGATGATGAGACCACCGACGACGAAACCGAGGACTCCTGATGACTGACTTCCTGCCGGAGCTGCGCTGGTCCTCGGCCTCGCTGGGTGAGCTCGGCTCGATCGTGGCGATCCACTCCCCCGATGATGAGACGCTACGCGCCTGCGGCCTGGCCCGCGCCGAGGGGGATGAGCCGGAGGTCGCCGCCATCGGACGGCTGCTCGAGCATCTGATGGAGAACCTGTGGGACGCTGACCCGCAGACCGCCGACCGGGAGATGAATCCCCTGCCCACGGACAGCGGCACCGTCGCCCAGGCCCTGGCCGCCTACGCGGCGGGCGATCCCACCGCCTTCGACAGCATCGCGGTGAGCCAGCCCGGCTCCGAGTACCGGCAGAAGGTGTGGTCCGCGCTGCGCGAGGTACCCGCCGGAGAGACCGTCTCCTACGCTGAGCTCGCGCAGATGGCCGGGCGGCCGCAAGCCCACCGCGCAGCCGCGAGTGCGTGTGCGAACAACCTGGTGGCCTTCGCCGTGCCCTGCCACCGCGTCATCCGCGCCGACGGCTCCCTCGGCGGGTACCTGTACTACGGCACCGAGACCAAGCGGCAGCTGCTGCGCGCCGAGGGCGTCGAGATCTAAGAAGCTCTGCTCACCACTCGTGCGGGCGTGTTCCTGCCGTAGGCCGCGGCCACTATGACGAGGGCGAACGCCAACACCGGATGGCTCAGGACGACGACCAGCGTCAGCAGGCCCAGACCGATGTTCGAGCCCGGGTCCAGCAGGCCCCAGACGAACTGGAAGGCCATCACCGCACCCAGTGCAGCGGACACTCCTGCAAACCACAGGCGACTGAACCGCGACAACCTCGGCAGCTGTGTCAGCACGATGAACACCGTCATCGCGCAGCCGAGCAGCGAGGCCCCCAGGTGAACCGCCAGGACAGCGTCAAAGGAGCCGATCAGACGATAGAGCTGATCAGAGTAGAACAGAGTAGTCGGGACAAGCAGCAACAGAGTCACCGCTACGATGCTTTGCATCATCAGTCTCATGCGGTTCGCCTTTCAACCCCACCACCCGTACGCCATACGCCGACGGCTCCCAAACAACCCCCTCATGGCTTCGAAAGCAATGCCGGAATCACCGGACCCGCGACGCGAACCTACACCCAAAGTTCCGCGCGCGTAGGTCGCTAAGCGGTTCGCCCGAGTTCCTCAGGGACATGACGGATCTGAATCGTCGTCTTCATGCACAAAGCATAGACCCCCTAGACGCTGCATCCACACGAACTCAGAACCCGTCTGGACTCGGCGTGCACTCAGCCCTTCCGGACCACCGTCAGCCCGTGAGTGGGAGCGGCGAGCTCGCCCTCCTCCACACGCGGCTCCTGCCGGTCCACCAGCACAGTATCGCCGTCCTCAACGGACCCCGAGAGCAGCTCCTTGGCCAGCTGATCCCCGATTTCGCGCTGCACCAACCGGCGCAGCGGCCGTGCCCCGAAGGCCGGGTCATACCCGGTGAACGCCAGCCAGTCGCGGGCGGCGTCGGTGACCTCAAGGGTCAGCCGGCGGGCCGCCAGACGGCGCTGCAGCGAGTCGATCTGCAGGTTCACGATCGACCCCAGCTGCTCCATCGACAGCGGATCGAACATGACCGTGTCATCGAGCCGGTTGAGGAACTCAGGCTTGAAGGAGGCGCGCACCGTGTCCATCACGGCTTTCTCCTTCGCCTGCTGGTCCAGGCTCTGGTCCACCAGGAACTGCGAACCCAGGTTCGAGGTGAGGATGAGCACCACATTGCGGAAGTCCACAGTGCGGCCCTGACCGTCGGTGAGCCGGCCGTCGTCGAGCACCTGCAGCAGGATGTCGAAGACCTCCGGGTGGGCCTTCTCCACCTCATCGAGCAACACCACCGAGTAGGGCCGGCGTCGCACTGATTCGGTGAGCTGGCCGCCTTCGTCATAGCCGACGTAGCCGGGAGGCGCCCCGACGAGCCGGGCCACCGAGTGCTTCTCGGAGTATTCGGACATATCGATGCGGATCATCGAGCGCTCATCGTCGAACAGGAACTCGGCCAGGGATTTCGCCAGCTCCGTCTTGCCCACACCGGTGGGGCCGAGGAACAGGAACGAGCCGGTGGGCCGGTCCGGGTCCGCGACGCCGGTGCGGGCACGGCGGACCGCATCGGCGACGGCCGTCACCGCCTTGTCCTGACCGATCAGCCGCGAGCCGATGAGCTCCTCCATCTTCAGCAGCTTCTCGGTCTCACCCTGGAGCATGCGCCCGGCAGGAATGCCCGTCCACGCGGAGATGACCTCGGCGATGCCGTCGGCGTCGACCTCATCGGAGACCATCTTCGCCTCACCGGCTTCGCGCTCAGCGCCCTCTTCCTCCTCGACTTCAGCCAGCTGCTGCTCCACCTGGGGGATCTCCCCGTAGAGCAGCCGGGAAGCCTCGCCGAGATCACCCTCACGCTGGGCCTTCTCCGCGGCCGAGCGCAGCTCGTCGAGCCGGACGCGCAGGTCACCGGCGCGGTTGAGCTCACCCTTCTCCGCCTCCCACCGGGCGGTGAGCTCGGCGAGCTCCTCCTTGGTGTCGGCAAGGTCGGCGCGCAGGGCTTCGAGCCGCTCCTGGGAACCGGCGTCGTCCTCGCCGGAGAGCGCCATCTCCTGCATGGTGAGGCGGTCAACCTGCCGGCGCAGCTCGTCGATCTCCACTGGGGCGGAGTCGATCTCCATGCGCAGCCGGGAGGCGGCCTCATCGATGAGGTCGATGGCCTTGTCCGGCAGCTGACGGTCGGTGATGTAGCGATCGGAGAGCGTGGCGGCGGCGACCAGCGCGCCGTCGGAGATCGCCACCTTGTGGTGGGCCTCGTAGCGCTCCTTGATGCCGCGCAGGATGGCCACGGTGTCCTCCACGGAAGGCTCGCCGACGTAGACCTGCTGGAACCGGCGCTCCAGAGCGGCGTCCGATTCGACGTTCTCGCGGTATTCGTCGAGCGTGGTCGCGCCGATCAGCCGCAGCTCGCCGCGGGCAAGCATGGGCTTGAGCATGTTGCCCGCGTCCATGGAGCCCTCAGAGGCCCCGGCGCCGACGACGGTGTGGATCTCATCGATGAAGGTGATGATCTCCCCGTCGGAGCCCTTGATCTCGTCGAGCACGGACTTCAGCCGCTCCTCGAACTCGCCGCGGTACTTGGCCCCGGCGATCATGGCTCCGAGGTCGAGGGAGATCAGGGTGCGGTTGCGCAGGGATTCGGGGACGTCGCCGGCGACGATGCGCTGGGCGAGACCTTCGACGACGGCAGTCTTGCCGACCCCGGGGTCACCGATGAGCACCGGGTTGTTCTTGGTGCGGCGGGAGAGGACCTGGACCACCCGGCGGACCTCGGAGTCGCGGCCGATGATGGGGTCCAGCTTGCCGGAGCGGGCGACCTCAGTGAGGTCAGTGCCGTACTTCTCCAGCGCCTGGAAGCTGTTCTCCGGGTCCGGGTTGGTGACCTTCTTGTCCCCGCGGATGCCCGGCAGCGCGGTCTTCAGAGCTTCGTGGGAGGCGCCGTTGTCGGCCAGAGCCCGGCCGACGGGACCGTTGTCGGCGGCGAGGCCGAGCAGCAGGTGCTCGGTGGAGATGTAGTCGTCGCCGAACTCATCGGCCTCAGCCTTGGCGGCGCGCAGCACGGCGAGCCCCGCCTGGGAGAACTGCGGGGTGGAGACGGACGAGCCGGAGGTGCTGGGAAGCTGACGCATCAGCGCGGAGGCGCGGGTGGAGACGGCATCGACGTCGGCGCCGGTGGCCTTGAGCAGGGCGACGGCGACGGACTCGCGCTGATCCATGAGCGCCTTGAGCAGGTGTGCGGGTTCGATCTGCGGGTTGCCCGCAGTGTTGGCGTTGGCAGAGGCGGCGGAGACGGCCTCCTGTGATTTGGTGGTGAGCTGAACGTCCATAGGTGAGTGTCCTTCCCAGTGCGGGTGCGTCCTGACCCGGCCTTAAAACTTGAGTCACTCATACTCAACTTTATGCAGTGCCCGTCTATTCCGGTGCAGCGCGCTCCACTCTCCAGTGTCTCCGGAGACACTCCCCCTGGCCACACCCCCCTCCCTTATCGAGTATCCCTGGCTTTGTGAGATATCCCGCCGCATGTTCCACGGGATATCTCACAAACCCAGGGATACTCGATCGTCGGGACGAGGGGTGGGGCGCCCACCGGATAGGAGCACCTGTGTGGTGACAATGCGCTCGACATTACTTTTCCACAGGTCAGGTCACCGCGATGGAGCAGGAGCGTCCGGTGTGGTTACACTCTTCGGCGGTATTGACACGGAACTGACGTGAAGAGACTCGTGACCGAGAAGGGGAGAGGGATGCTCTCTAATGTGGCTGGTATGCACATGACCGCTGATGTACAGGTGCCAGCGGGGCGGCAAACGGTGCCGACACCGTGGCTTCGGAACGCCGCTTCGGTAGCGGCGCTGACTTTGGTACTGGCCGGATGTGGCGGCGAAGCCACCGAGGGAGAGACCGAGCCGTCAGAAGAGGTGACTGCTTCGGATCCTGGTGCGCAGGCAGGAGCCGAAGAGGAACCTGACGATGAAGCCAGCGAGACTAACGACGAGGACAGCAACAGCAGCGACGACGGAGCTGATTCCAACGAGCCTGTTCCGGCATCCTCTGATGGTCCGGCAGAGAACTGGCCCGAGCCGGAGAAGCCCGATGCCATGTTCGAAGAGACCGAAGAGGGCGCTGTGGCGGCGCTGGAATACTGGTGGGAAGCCCGACAGTACGCCCGTGACACTGGTGACGTCACTCCGCTAGAAGACGCCTCAATGGATGAATGCCGTATGTGTGAGCATGAAATTGAGCTAACGGAGCGTGCGTACCAGCAGGGCATCTGGTTCACTCAGCAGCCAGACGACCCTCGGGATGCTCGCGTGGAGATGGTCGACCAAGACATAGCACTCATTCGTTTCGAGTTAGACCCTGGAGCGTTCCAGGGGTTCACAGATGAAGGAATCCAAGAGGATTCGGATGGTGGCAGCTCAGAACCGTGGGAAAGTGATGTAGTTTTCGACGGTGAGTGGAAAATTTTTGAGATGGAAATCATGATTAATCCCGAGGGTGAATCATGATAAATTTTATCCCTCTGCTGACTATTGCATTAACAAGGCAATCTTCCGGGGAAGATGTGCTATCAGAAATTGCCGATAATGCCGTAAGGGTCGAAGTCGAACGTATCGATCCTGGACGCTCTGATTCTTCGGGTAACGAAAACCCGGGCGGCGAGGAAAGCTCGCAAGACCAACGACAAGACCCGGGACTCCCTACTCCGGACTCGAGTTCACCGGGTCGGGATACAGAGCCTGGTCAGCCAGGAGGAGGACCTCCTGCTTCCCCTGGTGAGGAATCCGGTGGGGGTTCCGGCGGGGATTCGGGGTGGAGCATTCCCCCTGAGTATGATCCTGAAGGCGCCTGCCCTGATGGTCAGGTCTACGCGGGAATCGAGCAGTGTGTGCCCGAGACCATGCGACAAGACTGTGAGAACCAACTCAACAGCACCTACTTGCGGACCATGTCCTTGCTCGACGTCGAGGGATTCTGTGAGGGTTTCGGCCGCTACGAGACTGAAGACTACTTGGCCATACGCATCGATGAATCCGGCCCCACCGACACCGGTAACACCGGGCAGCCCCCGGCTCAGCAGCCTGCCCCAGAGGCGCAACAGGTGACCGAAGAGGACATCGCCGTAGAGATCACCACAGGATTCGCGGAACTGGGCATCGAACCAGCCACCGTGGAGTTCCAACCCGATCTGCTCGGGTTTGGATATGTCGATCGCGACACCAATATCTACGCTGAGGTCGATCAGCAGACGGTCACCGAGGAAGTCCTCGGTGAAGACCTCGAGATCCGGGCCACCCCCGTCGAGTACCGGTGGGACTACGGTGACGGGGCCACTGCCACCACTACCGAACCTGGTGGACCCTTACCTGAGGTCACCTCGGCAGGTGAGCCGGTCAATCCCACCGATACCGAGACCGCGACCTCCCACGTCTATACCGAGACCGGCCGGTTCACAGTGACCGTCGAGACCGTCTTCACCGCCGAGTTCCGCTTCCAAGACGACGAAGACGAGGACTGGATCGAGATCGAGGGCACGGCCGTATTGGAGTCCTCACCGGGCGAAGCTGACATCTGGCGAGCCTCGAGCCGGCACGTCTCCGGCGAATGCGAGCACCAGGACCAATGGGGCTGCGACGGACCGGTGGAGCTGGAAGACGGAGATGAACTGCCCGAGATCTTCCGTAACGACCGCCAACCACCCCACACCGAGCCGTAGTCCACGCCACGGAACCTGGAAGCACCACCGCGGCGTGAACGAGCCGAGCAGGACCACGGGAGTCCGATAACGTGATCCCCATGCTCACCCCTGACCTGCGCCACCTGGTTCATGACGCCACCACCTATGCCCGGCAGCACCATGACGACGCCGACCACACCGTCGCCGCGGCACTGCACACCGACTCCGGGCGTACCATCATGGGGCTCAACGCCTACCACTTCCTCGGCGGCCCCTGCGGCGAGATCTCTGCACTGGCACACCACGCCGCAACCTGCCCCGAGGATCCGGTCCGCGCCGTCGTCGCCGTCTACGGCCCCACGAGGCAGGTCATCTCGCCGTGCGGAAAATGCCGTCAGGTGCTCTATGACATCGACCCGCTCATCCGCTGCGTGATCCGCACCCCTGCGGGCCTGGAAACGCGGACTATCAGGGAACTGCTCCCCCACCCCTATGACCAGCGCACCACCGAACAGCCCCAGCACATCTACATGTGGGAAGGGTACGAGGGTGCCATCCGCAGCGGCGCCAAACATCAGACGATCAGAGTCGACGACCCCTTCACACCCGGGCCGGCGCTCTTGGTGTTCGAGAAGGACTCCGGCGAAACGGTCACCATCCCCGCCGAGGTCACCTCAGTGCGGAACACTCGCCGCGACGCGCTGACCAGCAACGACGCCGTCGCCGACGGTTTCGAAGACCTCCCACAGCTGCACTCCGCACTCGACACCCACTACCCGGGACTCGGGCCGGCAGACCCCGTCGACGTCGTGACTTTCCGGCTGACCGAACACCCATGAGCCCACCGCGGGACATGCGCGCCGAGCAGTGGGCGCTGGCCTGGCACCACTACCGATGATCACGACCTCCCTCCCCATCGAGTCCCCGGTTCCAGACGCAATTCGGGCCGATTCGGGCCCGACACGCGGCAGAAATCGGGGACTCGACGGACGGGGCGAGTCAGAGGATCTCGGCAGCTCGGTCAGCAACCACAAGAATGTCCAAGGCACGGCACACGACGACGCCGGAACCAGTGAGCCAGTAATACACCCACGTACCACGGCGCTGCGAGGCGATGAGCCCCGCCTCACGGAGCTTCTTCAGATGGTGGGAGACTGTCGGCTGAGAGACGCCGACGTCGTCGAGATCACAGACGCAGACCTCATCCGTGGCGGCGATGCGCAGGAACACTCGGAGCCGGACCGGATCGGCCAGCGCACGCAACAGCGAGGCGGTGTCCCGAAGAGAGTCCTCCGAGACCTCCGGGAGTCCCGTGCGGACGGGGCTTTCTGTACGGCAACAGCTCTGGTCCATAGATGTCCTCGATTCACTCACCATTTATATTGACGCCTGTCGATACATGCGGCAAGCTCCTGTATAGATACCTGTCTATATAGTCGAGGAGACGAGATGAACCTGGCCCATGACGAGCTCCGAGAGGCGGTCCGGCTCCGCTATGCCGAGGCCGCGCGCACCATGTCCGGTCAGGACGGCCAAGAGCCCGGCTGCTGCAGCCCCGGAAACTCCCAGCCCGCAGCTGAGCTCGCACCCGAAGGGGTCTTCGGCGCCTCGCTCTACCAGGACGCCGACTCCGCCGGGGCCGGCGCAGCCCTCGAAGCCTCCCTGGGCTGCGGGGTGCCCACCGCCGTCGCCGATCTCTGCGCCGGTGAGACTGTGCTCGACCTCGGCTCCGGGGCCGGCGGCGACGTGCTCATCTCGGCCCGCCGCGTGGGGCCGAGCGGACGGGCCATCGGGCTGGACATGACCGACGAGATGCTGCAGGCGGCGCGCCGTCACGCCGAGGAGGCCGGCGTCGACAACGCCGAGTTCCTGCAGGGTTATCTCGAGGACATCCCGTTGCCACAGGCCTGCGTAGACGTCGTCATCTCCAACTGCGTGATCAACCTCGCCGCGGACAAGGACCTCGTCCTGCGTGAGGCCGCCCGAGTGACCCGGCCCGGTGGCCGATTCGCCGTCTCCGACGTCATCGCCTCCGAGGGCATGGATGAAGGCATGGATGAGGCCGCCCGCGACGACCTCGCCGCCCACACCGGCTGCATCGCCGGAGCGCTGACCGAGGCTGAGTACCGGCGAGCGCTGGCTCAGGCCGGATGGCTCGACGTCGAGATCTCCTTCACCCACCAGGTCCACGAGTACGCCCGGGCCGCCATCATCCGCGCGAGACGAGCGGGCAACCCAGAAGCAGACAAAGGACCGAATCGATGAGCATTCACGCTCACACCGATCCGGCCGAGGCGAAGTTCTCCGCCCTGGACCGCATGCTGCCGCTGTGGATCGGCCTGGCGATGGTCTCCGGGCTGCTGCTCGGCCGGTTCGTCCCCGGGCTCGATGAGGCGCTGGCCGCACTCGAGGTGGGCGGCATCTCGGTGCCCATCGCGCTGGGACTGCTGGTGATGATGTACCCGGTGCTCGCGAAGGTGCGCTACGACCGTCTCGGCACCGTCACCGCAGACCGGCGGATCCTGCTGTCCTCCCTGGCGTTGAACTGGCTCCTCGGACCCGCGCTGATGTTCACCCTGGCCTGGATCTTCCTGCCCGATCTTCCGGAGTTCCGCACCGGGCTGATCATCGTCGGGCTGGCACGGTGCATCGCCATGGTCATCATCTGGAACGATCTGGCCTGCGGCGATCGTGAGGCCGCGGCCGTGCTCGTCGCGCTGAACAGCATCTTCCAAGTCATCGCCTTCTCCGGACTCGCCTGGTTCTACCTCGACCTGCTGCCCGGCTGGTTGGGGCTGGACACCCAGGGGCTCGAGGTCTCCACGTGGCACATCTTCCTCTCGGTGGTCGTGTTCCTCGGCGTCCCGCTGGCCGCGGGCTACCTGACCCGGCGGGTCGGCGAGGCCAGAAAAGGCCGCACCTGGTACGAAGAGACGCTGATTCCCAGGCTCGGCCCCTGGGCGCTCTACGGACTGTTGTTCACCGTGGTGCTGCTGTTCGCGCTGCAGGGTGAGAGGATCACCAGTCAGCCCTGGGATGTGGCCCGGATCGCGGTGCCGCTGCTGGTGTACTTCGTGGTGATGTGGGGCCTAGGATTCGCCCTCGGTTGGGCTGTGCGTCTGCCCTACGCACGGACGACGACCCTCGCCTTCACCGCCGCGGGCAACAACTTCGAGCTCGCCATCGCGGTGGCGATCGCCGCCTTCGGGGTGACGTCGGGGCAGGCCTTGGCGGGCGTCGTCGGGCCGCTGATCGAAGTCCCGGTGCTCGTCGGGCTTGTCTACGCGGCACTCTGGCTGCGGAGGCGGTATCCGATGCATCCGATACATCCGATGCGTGATTCCGGCGCCGAGACACAGACCCGTTCCGAACCCTCAGGAGGTCGCAATGTCTGACCAGAGCCCAGCCCGCCCGTCCGTACTGTTCATCTGCGTGAAGAACGGCGGGAAGTCCCAGATGGCGGCCGCGCTGATGCGGGACCAAGCCGGGGCCGACGTCGAGGTCCACTCCGCGGGGACGCACCCGGGTTCGGCGGTGAACGAGCTCTCCCGGCAGGTGATCGAAGAGGTCGGTGCGGAGATGGAGGGTGAATCACCGAAGCCGGTGGAGACTGAGCTTCTGCGCCGTGTGGACCGGGTGGTGGTGCTCGGCGCCGAAGCACAGGTGGACCCGGTGGAGGGCATGCGCGGATCCCTGGAGACCTGGCACACCGATGAGCCCTCTGAGCGTGGCATCGAGGGTGTGGAACGGATGCGGCTGGTGCGCGATGACATCGCTACGCGGGTGGAGGCGCTGCGCCGGGAGCTGCTCGGGGGTTGAACTTCTCCTCCCCGGCATCGAGTCCCCTGTTTCCGGCGCATAATCGGCCCTCAGGGACCCGACACGCGGCAGAAATCGGGGACTCGATGGAGGGGACGGGAGAGGGTCAGTCAGCACCCCGCTGGTAGAGGCACTCCCCGGCCACGAACGTCTGCTCCACGGTCAGCCCCGCCAGCTCCTCCGCGGAGACGGCGAACGGGTCTTCCCCACACACCACGAAATCCGCCCATGCTCCGACGTCGAGTCGGCCCAGAGTATCCTCCTCGAAGGAGGCATAGGCGGCGTCGCAGGTCATCCCCGCCAACGCAGACTCGATGTCCACCCGTTCGGAGCCATCATCGAGGACCTGCCCGGCCGCCGACATCCGGGTCACCGCGGCCGATATCGTGTGCCAGGGATTGGGGTCCGTGATCGGAGCGTCCGAGTTGATCGGCGCGATTATCCCCGCGCGGGTGAAGGAGCGCTGCGGATAGACCCGCGCTACCCGGCCCTCCCCGAGCACCTCCCGATACCGGTCCCCCAGCTCGTGGAGGAACCCGACCGACGACCCAGCCATGATCCCGTGCTCGACCATCAGCTCCAGATGCCGCGACGACGGCAGGGCACAGTGCTCGATGCGGTGCCGCATCCCCTTCGCGTCAGGTATCCGACGGCACACCTCGGTGAGCACCTCGAGGGCGGCCTCCACCGCGCGGTCCCCGATGCCGTGCACTGCCGCGCGCAGCCCGTCCCGCACCGCCCCGGCGACCACATCGACGAGGTCCTGCGGCTCGCAGGTCAGGAATCCGCGCTCACAGGTATCCACATACGGCTCCTCGACGGCGGCGGTGCGTCCACCGACACTGCCGTCGAACATGAACTTCGCGCCCTGAATCCGGAGCATGTCATCTCCGAAGCCAGTGGTGAGTCCCACCTGCCGGGCGGCCTCCAGCGAACCGGAGAACCCGTGGCCGTCGATCGCCCACAGCCAGGGACGCAGCCTGACCCTCAGAGCGCCGTCGCGGCGCTGCCGAGAGAACTCGCGCAGATGCTCACCCTCAGTGGAGAGGTCGTGGGCGGTGGTGATGCCACGAGCCAGTAGCGCCGACTGCGCAGCCTCCACCGCCTCCACCACATCAGCGCGCGTGGGCTCAGGAGGCGCCACAAGGTCCATCGCCCGTTCCTGGAGCAGTCCGGTGAGCTCGCCGTCGGCATCGCGGACCAGCCGACCTCCAGGAGGGTCAAGGGTCTCCCGGCTGACCCCGCAAGCCTCCAACGCCGCCGTATTCACCACGGCCATATGGGCGCACGTGCGCTTCAGCATCACCGGATTCTCCGGTGCCGCCGCGTCCAGATCAGCCCGGGTGGGGGCCTTGCCACCGGTCATCCGGCTCTCATCCCAACCCCAACCGCGGATCCACTCTCCGGGCTCACGCTGCGCAGCCTCAGCAGCGACGGTCTTACGGATCTCTTCGACCGACCCGGTGTCGTCCGGGCGGCAGGAGCAGCCCAACAGGCTCATTCCGAACAGCACGACGTGCATATGCGATTCGATGAATCCGGGCAGCACGCGCCGCCCACCCAGATCATGGACCACCGTTGCGGGCCCGGCGGCAGGGAGCACCTCGGCGTCCTCTCCCCGCAGAACCACCCGACCCTCGCGCACCGCGATGGCCGAGGCGGTGGACCAGCGGAGACCACCCCCTGCTCGGCTGGGAGTAGAGATCCGGCCGGAGTGCAGGATCAGGTCGGGGGCACTCACAAGGTAACGGGAATCCATATCCTCAGCGCCCGTCACCTGCTGCAGTTCCAGCACCGGACCCGACGACGTCAGGCTCGTCCTCCGGAGCGTAGTCCTCCTCAGGAATATCACGGGACTCAGCCGCCCAGGAACGGTCACGGTCCAGAGGGCGCTGGGTCATCAGCGAGCCGACCACGAGAACCACCAGGTTCAGCGGAAGCCCGACGAACACCGGGTGCCAGCCCAGCGGCTCACCGGCGAGCTGCCAGATCACAGCAGCCACGAGCCCGGACCACATGGCGGCGATACCGGCGGGCCGGGTCACCCGCCGCCAGAACATCCCCAGCAGCACCGGCGCCAGCAGCCCGGAGACCAGCATCGCCGTACCGGTGACCCACAAGACCACCAGCTGCGGAATGTACTGGGCCAGCAGGAAGGCGATGACCGAGGTGATCAGCACCGAGATCTTCGACCACTTCAGCAGCGAGTCTGAGGTGGGGTTCTTCATCCGGGGCCGGATGACGTCGTTGACCAGAGTCGAACTGGCGGCCAAGAAGAAGGAGTCGGCGCAGGAGATGACCGTGGCCAGCACGGCGATGATCATCACCACGATCATTGGGAACGGGAAGACCTCACCGATGACGGCGTAGTAGACCTGGCTCGGATCCGGCACATCGAGTTCGAGCCCCCACCGGGTCATCATGCCGATCAGCACCACCACCGTACAGATGAGGGTCTGCAGGATGATCGCTGTCCACAGGCCGATCTTCAGCACACGCATCGTGCGGGCAGCCCAGATGCGCTGCCACAGGTCCTGCCGCACCATCTGATACGCGCCGATGGTGAGGATATAGACCCCGAGCATGCCCGGTGCGATCCCCAGGAAGTCGAGCATCTGCTCTTCACCCGCCGCCGTGGCATTGGCCTCGATGGTCTCCCATCCGCCAGCGGCGAGGATCACCACGACGAAGAGGACGAAGATGCCCAGTGTCTGGATCGTCCCGTGGAGCGCATCCTGGAAGACCACGGACTTCAGCCCGCCGAGCACGGTCTTGATGGTCAGCATGATCCAGGCGATCGTGATGCCCCAGGTCATGCTCATCTCGAGGGTCAGGTAGAGGATCGTCGCGATGGAGACGAACTGCATCCCGGTGATGGCGCAGTAGGCGAAGAGCATGCTGATCGCAGTAGGGATCCGGGCTTTCTCCCCGTAGATGAGGGAGGTGAAGTCTCCCATGGTGACCATGTGGTGCTTGACCCCGAGTCGACGGATCGGTCCGGTCATACACAGGATGATGACCAGCGTGGTCGGTACCATGACCAGCCCCAACCAGATCTGCCCGACGCCGAGCGTATACCCGTTGGTCATGTATCCCAGGAGGATCGATCCGCCGATAGCGGTACCGACCAGGGTGAGGATCATCGGAAACAGACCAACGGTGCGTCCGGCGACAGAATAGTCCTCATAGGTCTTGACCCGGCGGTTGACCATATAGGCGAACCCGACGAGGAACGCGAAGTAGACGATCAGGATGCCGGTCAGGACGGTGGTCTGCTGTTCGGTGTACATGGTGCGGAGCCTTCCCCCGGAGGGCGGAATCGACCGTCTCAGACGGTGATCACCCTCACACTGTGATGCGGTGTGTCCCAGTCTCAGCGCTGGAGCCGACACGGATCAAAGACCTGTTTCGGATATCCCCTATGCCGATCACGCATGATCAGCCGCAGAGTTCGCCCCAGACGGGGACGCCTCCGACGACGGTCGAGGTGGGCACGATCTCCTTCAGGCGCGCCGAGGCCACCTCGTGAGGGTCCTCCGAGAGCACCACGAAGTCGGCGAGCATCCCGTGGCTCAGCCTCCCCTTGATGTGCTCCTCATGGGAGGCGTAAGCGCTGCCGACCGTGTAGGCCCGCAGCGCCTGCTCCAGGGTGATCCGCTCCTGCGGGGAGAACACCTCACCGCTGTGGGTCACCCGGTTGACCATGTCATGGACGTTGAGCATGGGATCGAGGGCGACCACCGGGGCGTCCGTGCTGGCCGCCACCGGCAGCCCGGCGTCAAAGAGGCCCTTGAGCCGATAGGTCAGATGCGCTCGTTCCTGCCCCACGGCCTCACGTGCGCCGTCGCCGAGCTCGTGGACGAACCGCCCCTGAGGCACAGGGATCAGCCCCAGCTCCTGCATCCGGCTCAGCTGCTCGTCCGAGGCCATACAGACGTGCTCGACGCGGTGACGCGGATCCTCACGCGGGTGCAGACGCTGAGCCTCCGCGAAGATCTCCAGCACAGTGTCCAGCGCCGCATCGCCGATCGCGTGAGCGGCCACCTGCCATCCCGCACGGTGGGCACCGATGAGCCGTTCGCGCAGCGTCTGGGAAGAGAACTGGAGCATCCCGCGCGGCGACGAGTCATCTCCGGATCCCACGGCGTAGTCGCAGCACATATAGGCGCTGCGGCCGATGAGTGAACCGTCGGAGAGGATCTTGGTGGCACCGATCCGCAGCCGCTCGTCACCCAGACCGGTCCGTATCCCGAGATCTAAGCCGATCCCCTGCGGCCCCTCCTCAGCCTCCGGCAGTCCGATGGGGTGCAGCCGCGTCAGGTACGGCATGACAGTGGCACGCACCCGGAGCCGACCCTGATCGCGGGCACGCTGGTAGCCGGCGATGTCATAGGTGCTCTGCCCGATGTGCTCCGGGGCACCCAGCCCCGGTTCGGTGATGGAGGTGACCCCGCGGGCCACCGCACTGCGGCTTCCGGCGGCGACCGCATCGGCGATGTCCTCGACAGTGGGTGCGGGGATGTGGTCCATCACCGCCGCGCGCGCCGTCTCCAGCAGGACGCCCTGGGCGCGGCCCTCACCGTCGAGCGGGATACCGCCTCCCTCCGGTACGGGGACATCGCGGCGCTGGGGATACCCGGCACGGCGGAAGGCCTCAGTGTTCGCGACACCGAGATGCCGTGACTTGTGATGCAGCCACACCGGGTGATCCCCGGTGACGGCGTCGAGCTGCTCGGCAGTGGGGTGCTGTCCGCCCAACCGATTCTGGTCGTATCCGGTGCCGATGACCCACGCTCCGGGTTCCGCCGCCTTGCAGGCGTGCCCCACTGCGGCGAGCAGCTCCCCAGTGTCGGAGACCGCATCCGGGCTCAGGTCGACCTG
The DNA here is from genome assembly GCF_031470965.1 of Nesterenkonia aerolata. Lineage (NCBI taxonomy): Bacteria > Bacillati > Actinomycetota > Actinomycetes > Micrococcales > Micrococcaceae > Nesterenkonia > Nesterenkonia aerolata. The sequence goes on from NZ_JAVKGR010000006.1 coordinate 75,260, forward strand.
CAGCTCGGCGAGGCCGACCATCGAGAGGTGGCAGTGGGCATCGTTGAATCCGGGGAGCACGGTGGCTCCGCGCAGATCGACCACCTCCCGGAACTGCGCGGCGTCGATCTCCTCATCGAGGCTGATGATCCGCCCGTGGTGGACACCGAGGGCCCCGACTATGGGCCGTCGGGGATCCTGGGTATGGATCCGGACGTTGCGATAGAGAATGTCGAAGAGCATCACGGCCTCCGTCAGATGCCTCAGGTATGCGTCAAGGGGGTGGACAGACGCTGATCAGTCAGCACCTGGAGCACGGCGATCCGATGTTCGCCGGTGACAGCGTGCACGGCGCGCTCCATGGCGCCGGCAACGTCAGCGTCATCGGTGATCTGCTCGGCGTGGCCGCCGAAGGCCCGTCCGAACGCTGCGAAGTCCGGGTTGGCGATCTGGGTCCCGGAAATCCGCTGGGGATACTGACGTTCCTGGTGAGCGCGAATCGTCCCGAACTCTCCGTTGTCCATGACGATGACCAGGAATGCCGCACCGTACTGGGCCGCAGTGGCCAACTCCTGCCCGTTCATGAGGAACTCACCGTCGCCGACGATCGCCACGACCATCCGCTCAGGGTGTTCGAGCGAGGCGACGACGGCGGCCGGGACCGAATAGCCCATGGAACCGTTGCGGGTGCTCAGCTGCGAGGGATATGTCTCAGTGGGCATGTAGTACTGCGCCCACACGCAGTGGTTGCCCGCGCCGAAGGTGCTGATCGGGTCCTCGGGAAGCCACCGGCGCAGCTCCTCCATGACCACCGCCATATGAGCGGTGCCTCGTACCGTCTCCGGGAGCTCCTCCCGCGGAATAGGGACCGAGCGTGAGCGGTGTGCCTCGACGCCGCGGCGGCACCACGTCTCCCAGTCAATCCGGGGCGAGATCTCCAGAGCCTCTGCGGCCTCTGCGAAGGCCTGAGGCGAGGCGAGGATGTGCCGGGTCACCGGCCCGGAGCTCCCCTGCAGGGAGGGATCGGCGGTGACGAGGATAGTGGTGGCGTCCGGGCGCTGGCGCAGGGTGTACCCGTCGGTGGGCACGTCGCTGAGGACGGCCCCGACGCCGATCACGACATCAGCCTCCTCAAGCATCTGACCGGGCATCTCCGCGCTGCCGTAGCCGAGCCAGCCGGCATTGACCGGCGAGGAGGAGGGGATACGGTCAGTGGCCCGCCAGTCATGAACCACAGGGATGCGGTGGCGTTCGGCGAACTGCGCCACCTGGGCCGAGACCTGCGGGGTCCACCGTGGCCCCCCGAGGTACAGCAGCGGACGTTCGGCCCCGGAGAGGGCCGTGATGAGTGCCTCGACGTCCTCAGTTCCGAGGGCTCCCTCAGCCACCGGCAGCGGCCGAGTGATCTCACCGGTGAAGGGACGGCGGATGATGTCCTCGGGCAGCCCGACCACGACAGGACCGGGCCGGCCGGATGAGGCGGCGAAGAAGGCCTCGGCGACGATGTCCGAGGCCCGGTCGGGATCGTCGAGCATCAGAACACGTTTGGTCTGACTGCCGAACCAGGCCGCGGGATCGAACTCCTGGAACGATTCCCTCCCCCGATCCGAGATCGGCACCATGCCGACGAAGAGCACCATCGGCGTACCGTCCTGCCAGGCGCTGTGCACGGCGACGAAGGCGTTCGCGGCTCCGGGGCCTCGGGTCACCAGGGCGACGCCGGGCCGTCCGGTAAGCTTGCCCTGAGCTTCGGCCATATAGGTGGCACCACCCTCATGGCGCGCCACGACGTTGGTGATCTCAGCGTCATGGAGGCCGTCGAGGACTGCCAGGAAGCTCTCGCCGGGGACGGAATAGACGCGGTCGACGCCATGGGCCGTGAGGCTTTCCACGACGGCGGCACCGACGTGGAGAGGGCTGGCCGCCTCAGTGTCAGACATGTGTACGCTCCTCATCGTCCTGGCGATCCGTGCGGTGTCGCAGTGTGTCGTGGCACGCAAACAGCTCCGGCCATGACGCTCCCACCTCGATTCTCGAAGAGCGACGTGGATCACGTCCAATAGGGATTGAGCAGATCATTGATGCCGCGGAGACATAGACCAGAAAGACTCAGAATGCACTGATCACTACTGATGCGCCCACCCGGTGGACTCCTCCGCGTGGAGGAACCGGTGCAGCCGCTCGGCCACCGCGCGGATGGTCCCGTCGGCATGGTGGCCGGGAAGCCAGGTGACGTGCAGCGGCAGGTGCAGCGGAGTCTCCTCCTCGCCGTCCTCCGGCAGGACCACCAGATCCCGCAGACCATACTGCGGGGGCTCGGTGACCAGTGCGACGCCGTGACCTGCCGCCGTCAGAGCCATGCTCGTCTGCGCATCATCGCATTCGGTGATCCGGGAGAAGGTCACCCCGCCGTCGCTGAGGCAGCCGTCGATCAGCAGCCGGCTCACACTGCGGGTCGAGGGCAGGATGACGTGCTCGTCGCGGAAGGCCCCGATAGCGATGGTCTCGCGGTCGATGCCGAACAGCCGGTGGTCAGGAGCCGCCACAGCCCGGATCGGCGGGAACGCCAGGGGCACAGACCGCAGATGCGGGGCCGGGGCGACCGGAGAGATCGCCATATCCGCCCCGAGTCGCAAGGCGGCGTCCAGCTCGAAGTGCGGGTGGTCCTGACTGATGAGCATGGGATCCTCGGGGCTCATCGTGGCGACGAACGGGGCCAGCACGCTGCGGATCGAGGCCGCGGTGGCGGCCACTGTCAATGAGCTGACGCGCCCGGTCTGCAGAGCATCCACCGCCTGAGAGAGTCCGCGTGCCTCGCGCATGAGCCGCTGTGCGACCGGGACGAAGGCCCGCCCGGTGGGAGTCAGAGCGAGACGGTTTCCCTCCGGTTCGAACAGGCGCAGGTGCAGCTCGCGTTCGAGGGCCTTGATCTGACGGCTCAGCGCCGGTTGCGCCATGTGCAGCTCCTCGGCGGCACGGGTGACGGTCCCCCGGTCCACGACGGTGAGGAACTGGTGCAGGCGCCTGAGGGAGAGCTGGTCCGAATGCTCCATCGCTGCTTTTCCCTTCGAATGCGGACTCGGCTCTGACCGGGGATCCGGTCAGTCCACCGGCCCGGTCAGGTCGCCGTCGAGGATACGTCGGCCGACCTCGGTGAGCAGATCGACGCCACGCACCAGGTCTTCGTCCCGGGTGTATTCGGCCTCGTTGTGGGAAAGGCCGTCAACGCTGGGGACGAAGAGCATGACCGTGGGGACCAGGTCCTTCATCGTGGTGGAATCATGTCCGGCCACGGTCATGACCTCCATATGCGGCAGCTCCAAGGACTCGGCGGCCTTGCGGGCCAGCGCGACGCCGTCGGTGGAGTAGGCGAGCTGGCCCCAGGAGTGGGTGAGCTCATGGGTGATCGTCACCGATGCGGCCTGCTCCGCCTCGGCCAGCCGTTCGAGAAGCATCTGAGCCGCGGTGTCGAGGACGGACTCGTCGGGCGAGCGGAGGTCCGCCTGGAACGTGACCTCGCGGGCGATGGTCACCGGGGAGTTCGGCTCCAGCTCCAACGTGGAGACGGCGGTGCGCAGCTCATCGTCACCGAACTGGTGACACAGCTCGCGGACCGCAACGATCACCAGGGAGGCGCCGTAGAGCGCATCCCGGCGGTCAGCCATCAGCGCGGCGCCGGTGTGGGACTGGTCGCCGCGTACGGTGATACGGAATTTGCGGGCGCCCCAGGTGCGGTCCACCAGCCCGACGGGGGTGCCGGCGTCTTCGAGCTCGCGGCCCTGCTCGACGTGGATCTCCGCGTAGGCCGCCGGAGTCGGCAGCTGTGCCGCGGGCATCTCGGGCCCAGAGCTCAGCGCCTCAGCCACGGTGACGCCCGCACGGTCTGTGGTGCTCAGCGCGGCCTGCTCGTCGAGAACTCCGGCGTAGACGCCGCTGCCCATCATGCTGGGGCCGAACCGGGAGCCCTCCTCGTTGAACCAGTCGACCACACATAGGTTCAGGATCGGCTCGATCCGCCCGGCCTCGGCCTCGTCCCTCAGACGGAGGGCGGCGTGGGCGGCGGCGAGCACCCCGTAGGCGCCGTCGTATCTTCCTGCCATGGGCTGGGAGTCCAGATGGGACCCCATCAGCAGGTAGGGGGCGCCGGGTACGAGCTCGTAGGTGCCGAAGAGGTTGCCGATCCGGTCTGCACCGATGGTGAACCCCTGGGACTCCAGCCACCCGGCGAACCATTCCCGCGTGGCATGGTCGGCCTCGGTCGCTGCTTCCCGGTGCACGCCACCGCCGTCGGTGGCCCCGAAGGAGGACATATGACGGAAGTCCTCCAGGAAGGTCGGTGCGGGGCCGGTGTGCTGCGGATCGACGGATGTCATAGAGGCTTCCTCGAGAATCGTGGCATGCGTCGTTGCACGCCCTCCGGGATGGATGGCTCCCACCCTACGGGACGGCTCGGCACGTCCGTCTATGTCCGCTTCGGCATCGAGTCCCCTGTTTCCGGCGCATAATCGGCCCTCAGGGGCCCGACACGCGGCAGAAATCGGGGACTCGATGGAGGACAACGGTCACTGTTCGCTGTGAGCGTGGCATCCTCCCTGGCGAAGTGGCCTTGAAGTGGAGGAGGATCGGACGGGCGCATCGGAGCACCGATGCCACCAGACCACCGACCAGCACCAGGAGCACACCGATGAGCCACCAGGTTCCCGAGATCACCCTCAACGACGGACACCGCATGCCCCAGCTGGGCTTCGGGGTGTTCCAGGTGCCCGAGGCCGAGACCTCCGCCGCGGTGAGTGCCGCGCTGGAGACCGGATACCGGCACATCGACACGGCCGCGATCTACCGCAACGAGACCGGCGTCGGGCGTGCTGTGGAAGAGTCCGGCATCGGCCGCGATGAGCTGTTCATCACCACCAAGCTGTGGCCCACTGACTTCGATTCGCCCCGCCGCGCGCTGGAGCAGAGCCTCGAGAAGCTGGGCATGGACCACGTCGACCTGTACCTCATCCACTGGCCCGCCCCGCAGACGGACGCTTACCTCGAGGTGTGGGGCGCACTGGAGCAGCTGCTCGAGGAGGGGCTGACGCGCTCGGTCGGGGTCTCAAACTTCCTCCCGGAGCACCTGGATCGGGTGGTGGACCTCGGCGGCGCCGTCCCGGCGGTGAACCAGATCGAGCTGCACCCGGCGTTCCAGAACCGCACCACGGTCGATGCGAACCGCCGGTATGACATCGCTACCGAGGCCTGGAGTCCGCTGGCGCAGGGTGCAGTGCTCGATGACGACGCCGTCCTCCGGGCGGCCGAGACCCACGGAGTGAGTCCTGCACAGGCTGTGATCCGGTGGCACCTGCAGCACGGGAACATCGTGATCCCGAAGTCGGTCACCCCGGAGCGGATCGCCTCGAACTTCGACGTCTTCAGCTTCGAGCTCTCCGAGGACGAGATGGCCGGCATCGATGCGCTGGAACGCGACGGCCGCACCGGCGCGCACCCGAACGAGGTCAATCCCTCCTGAGAACCCCACCCCCAGCGGTGACTCTGGAGTTGGTGCCCTTTTCAGCGCGATTTGACGCTCATAAGGGCACCAACTCCAGAGTCAACCTGGAAGGGGAGTGGCGACGGCGGCGCGACGGCGGGCGATGAAACGCCGCTGAGCCTCGTTCTGCGCAAGGGACGCCGCCCGATCCCACGCCTCGGCCGCGGCCGCATCGTCACCGACCTCGGCATGGAACAGCGCGCAGGAAACATGGAAAGGATGGTGCCGGGCGATCTCCGGGTCTCCCGCGAGCGCAAGCAGTCCTCGCAGTCCGGCTCCTGGACCATCCCGACGCCCCAGCGCGATCGCGCGGTTCATCCGCACCACGGAGTCATCACCGTGGTGGAGCAGAATGTCGTAGAGCATGACGATCTGCCGCCAGTCGGTCGCCTCGAAGCTGGGGGCCTCAGCGTGCACCGCCGCAATCGCTCCCTGCACGGTGAACCGTCCAGCCGAGGGCATACCCGCGGCCCGCTCCACCAGGGCGAGCCCCTCCTGTGTGAGGGCCAGGTCCCATCGGCTGCGATCCTGATCCTCCAACGCGACGGGGACGCCGTCGTCGTCGACCCGCGCCGCCGCGCGAGCCTCGGTGAGCAGCAGCAATCCCAGCAGACCGCACGGCTCCGCCTGCTCCGGCAGCGAGCTCTGCACGATCCGTGCCAGGCGGATGGCCTCCGTAGTCAGTTCGCTGCGCAGCACCGCATCACCCGCGGTGGCATCGTAGCCCTCGGTGAAGATCAGGGAGATTGCGGTGAGCACCCGTGAGAGCCGGCCCCGCAGCGCAGCCTCGCCCTCCGGAATCCGCAGGAGGATCCGATTGGCCGCGATCCGCTTCTTGGCGCGGGTGATCCGCGCCTGCACCGTCGGCACCGGCAGCAGCAGCGACTGCGCCACCTCGGCAGTGCTCAGCCCGCCGACGAACCGCAGCATCAGAGCGATCTGATCTGCCGAGGAGATGGCCGGGTGGCAGCAGCCCATGAGCATGGCCAACCGCTCGTCCTGCGCGCTCAGGGCATCGAGGGCGTCGTCCTCGGCCGCGGGCAACGTGAACTCGTTCTGCTCCCGGAGTGCTGCGACCCGCCGCGCGAAGACCGCGTCGCGTCGGACCCTGTCCAGAGCCCGCCGCCAAGCCACGGTGATCAGCCAGGCCAGAGGGGTGCTCGGGATGCCCTCGCGCGGCCAGGTCTCCAACGCGGCCTGCATCGCGTCCTGCGCTGCCTCCTCGGCGAGGTCGAGGCTGCCGAAGCGATGCACCAGCACGGCGAGCAGACGTGAGTGTTCGTCCCGGAAGAACCGGGCGAGCACCGCGTCCGTCGCCTCGGGCATGCTGGGCTCAGAGCTCCAACATGGGGCGGATCTCGACCCTCCCGCCGACCGCACCGGGGCAGCGCCCGGCCCAGTAGAGCGCCTCATCGAGATCCTTGACATCGATGACGATGGTGCCGCCGACGAACTCGCGGCTCTCAGCGTACGGCCCGGCCGTGACCACCGGTTCCGCATCTCGGTTCGCTTTCGTCACGATGGTCCCTTCCTCGGGGTCGCTGAGACCCAACCCTCCGGCGAGCACTCCGGCCTTCTCGAGTTCGGCGTCGAAGGCTATGAACTCCTCCACCGTCGGTGCGTCCTTCGGCTCTTCGCCGCAGCGGGCATCGTCCAGGTTCGCCATGAGCAGCAGCACATATTTCATCGTCGCAGTCCTCTCCTCGGAGGTGGTCCTCGGCCCGACCGGATGGGCGGGTCACCATGTAGACGGCTGCGAGACCGTCAGATCGACAGTCCCGCAGAATAATCTCAGGACTTTCTGACTCGAGTCTCACGCGGATCCGCCACGATGTCATCAATTGCCGTCTGCCCGCCTGCACTCATCACACGACGCCGACCCACCGTCACCCTCCCACGGTGACTCTGGAGTTGGTGCCCTTTTGAGCGTCAAATCGCGCTGAAAAAGGGCACCAACTCCAGAGTCAACCGGGGGTGGGTTGGGGATGGGGTGAGAGATCAGCGGAGAAGGCTCACCGCCCCGGGCACGACGTCGACCTCCACCTCACAGCCGGGATGGTCCCCGGCGAGGACCGCGTCGCCGTCGGCGAAGAGGGGAACCCCCGCCGGCACCTGCACCCGCAGTCGGCGGGCCCGCCGCGTGTGCAGCGGCCTCAGCAGCCGGTGGGCACGCAGATACACCAGCGGAAAGAGCCCGACGAGCCCGGGGCGGGAGAGCGGGTCCACGTAGGAAACCTCGGCGCGCCCGTCAGCGATCTCAGCGCCCGGAGCCAACGGAATGCCGCCACCGATGGTCGGCCCGTTCTGCATGCAGATCAGCGCCGACTCACGTCGAGCGATCGGCTCACCGTCGACGGCCGCCTCGAAGCTGATCGGCCGGAACCTGCGCACCTCGCCGAACAGCGCAACCAAATACCGCAGCGAACCCGGCACCCGGGTCAGCGCATCGGCCCGCCGGTTCACCTGGGCGTCGAATCCGATGTTCACCGAGTTGGCAACCCACCGCTCATCATGCACCGCACCGTCAGTACTGACGCGAAGCCGCAGCGCATCCACCGCCGCCACACGCATCACTGGCCTCTCCAAGGCCCGCAGCACCACGTCCAGCGCCTCCCGCGGATCACGCCGGGACAGCCCCGTTGCCCGGGCGAAGTCGTTACCGGTGCCCGCCGGCACCACACCCAGCGGAATCGGGTCACCCTGCGCCCCGAGCACGAGCGACAGCCCGGCGGCCACCATGCCATCGCCACCGCGGACGACGACGGCATCCACTCCCTCAGCGATCACCGCACGCGCCTGCTCCATCTGCGCGGCATGGTCGCCCGGCTCCGGGACGATCAGCTCCACCGAGAGTCCCGTGTAAGCCTCGATCCGCCGCCGCGCCCGCGCCATAGTCCGACGCCGTCCGGCCCGAGGGTTCAACAGCACCAGCACACGACGACGGACCGGCGGACCCGACTCCGCGACCTCACGCCCGGCCCCCTCCTCGCTGCTCATACCGGCATCACCTGGGCCACGGACCGACCGCACCGACCGTTCAGCCCTGGCCGGCGTCGAGCAGTGCGCTGACCAGCCCGTGCAGCCCGGTGGCCTGAGAACCCTTGACCAGGACGACGTCGCCGTCGCGCAGCTCGTCCAGCAGGTGCTCGGTCAGTGCGGCCCGCTCGCTCCAGTGGATCACGCCCTCGCGCTCCCCCAGCCCCGCAGCCAAGTGACGCATCCGCCGCCCGAACAGGTGGAGCAGGTCGATCTCCAAGCCGTCCACATCGTCAGCCATCCGGCGATGGATGGCGTTCGTCCCGCGCCCCAGCTCGCGGATGTCCCCGAGGACCGCGACCCTGCGCCCCTGACCCGCCGGAGTGCGTGCCGCCAAGGCCTCCAGAGACGCCACCATGGAGAGCGGGTTTGCGTTATACGCCTCATCGATCACCGTCACTCGCCGCTGACCGGGCAGGGTCACCTCGGAGACCATGCCCCGGCCCCACAGGGCGCTGAAGCTCTCCAGTGAGGCCACACCCTCCCGCCAGGCGGCGATGCCGTGGGCGCGCAACACCGCGATGACGGCCAGCGAGTTCAGCGCCATATGGCGGCCTTCGGCCCCGATCCGGTAGTCCACGGGCTCCCCGGCGACCGCGGCCCGGACCGCACCGTCGGAGGGGTCGTAGCTGATCAGCCGGATGTCGGCGTCCCCATGCTCGCCGTAGGTGGTCACCGTGCGCCCCTGGGCTCGCGCGTACTCGATGAGCATGTCCGCATGCGGGGCATCAGCAGTGATGACCGCCGCACCGTACCCCGTACCCGGCAGGCCGTCGAAGATGTGCTTCTTCTGCTGGGCCACACCTTCCAGGGTCTTCAAGTAGTTCAGATGCGCCTCGGAGATCGAGGTCAGCACGGCGACGTCGGCGGCGAGGACGAAGTCATGCCGCTGCAGCGTGGTGAACGTGCCCCCGGCCACCTCCAGCACGGAGTGGTCGTACCGGTCCGCGCGCGCCTGGTGTGCGGCCACGTGGATCGCCACGTTCTGCGGGTTCGGCGGCGAGCTCACCCGCCAGCCGGGGTCCACGGCCTTCAACGCGTGGGTGATCATCGCCTTGGTGGTGGACTTGCCCGCCGAACCGGTGACCGCGGTGATGCGGGCCTCGCCGCGCCGGTCGCGGATGACTTCGGCGATACGCAGCGTCAGCCCCAGAGTGTTCTCGGCGATGAGCAGGTTCTGCCCCGCAAGCGCCTCGGCCTGAGTCTCGGCGATCTCCGGGGTGCAGATGAACCCGTGGACCCCGGATTCGACGCCGCGGGCGATCCGCTCGGCGGCCTCGAGATCCTCGCCGACGAACCGCTTGATGTTGGCCCGGCCCCACCGCTGATCGACCAGCACCAGGAACCGCCCCATCCGCTCATTCGACCGCGGGATCGCGACCATACCGCCGAACTCTACGGAGGCCTCACCACGGAACTCGACCTCCACCGATTCGGGCAGTGCGGCGAGCAGCGTCTCGACGTCCATAGGGCTCCTGATTCTCTGAACTGGCGCAGGCGGATAGGGGGCTGGGCCAAGGATAGTAGGACAGGGGAAATGACGCCCCACGCACCCCTCCTGGCAGAGGCCTCACCGCTGCGCGCGCAGCACCTCACCCAGCACCGACGCCGCCTGGGGAAACCGGTCGGGAGCGGTTCCGGTGAAGTTCAACCGCAGATGCGGCCCCGAGGGCTCAGCGGGGAACCACTCGTCCCCGGCAGCCACGAGGACCCCCTGCGCCGCGGCGTCCCTGACGAGCGCCCGGGCCTCGGCCCCCTCGGGCAGCCGTGCCCACAGGTGCAGCCCACCCACCGGCGGGGACTCCACCCGCACCTCGGGGGCGTAGTGCGTCAGCGCATCCAGGAGGAGATCACGACGGGCCCGCAGCTGACGGCGCAGTTCCTTGAGGTGAACTCGCCATCCGGGCCGTGTGACGACGTCGACGGCGGCGGCCTGCAGCAGCCCGGAGACGTACATCGTCTCCACGGCGCGGTCGGTGAACAGCCGCTCGCGCACCGGGCCCCGGGCGATGACGGCGGCCACCCGCAGCGCCGGAGACACAGACTTGGTCAGCGAGCGCAGGCGGATCACGTGACCGGCATCATCGAGGCCGGCCAGCGGACGTGGGTCGGCGTCGATCCCCAGGTCGAACGCCCAGTCGTCCTCGATGAGGAAGGCACCCCGGCGACGGACGATGTCGAGGATCGCCTCCGCGCGCTCAGGCGACCACTGCCCGCCCAACGGGTTCGAGAACGTCGGCTGGGTGTAGAAGGCCCGGGCGCCGGTGGCGTCCAGGGCACGGGCGACGGCCTCCGGATCGGGACCCTGAGGGCCGGTGCTCACCGGTACCAGGCGGATCCCCTCGTGGGCGGCGAGGGTGATGGCACCCCAATAGCTGGGTGATTCGATCACCAGCGGCCCACCGGTGCCGACGACGGACCGGAACACCGCCCGCAGTCCGCCCTGGCTGCCGGCGACGATGAGTACATCGCGGGCGCTCGGGGCTGTGCTCGCGGTAGATCCCGCCGCTGCGCCTGCCGCCTGCTCGGCGGCGAACCATTCCTGCAGCTCCGGCAGCCCGGCGGTGGGGGTCAGCGCGGTGGCGGCGGCGGACCGCGCCGCCCGTCCGAAGGCCGCGCACAGCAGGGATTGGGGCAGCAGCTCGGGCATCGGATAGGCCGAGTGCATCGCGATCTCTTCGGGACCGGCCACCCGCTGGGTCGCGGAGAAACCCGTCGGACGGTGTTCGACGGCGGCCAGCACCGAGGTCTGCCAGCTGAAGTCGACTGGGCGCGGGATGCGGCGCGAGCGGACGAAGTTCCCGGCACCGGGCCTGCTCTCCACCAGTCCCATCGTGACCAGACGGCGGACGGCCCGCTGCACTGTGGCCGGGCCGACGCCGTATTCGCCGGTCAGCGCGCGCGTCGGGGGCAGCTGGGCTCCTGCGGGGAGGGAGTCGATGAGGTGACGCATTCCCTCGACCACACGGTCGCTGCTACTCTGAGTCATGAGAAATAATGATAGCGCTACTACTCACGCAGGGCATCCGTTACTGACCGGTGGGCTGATCTGGGGGTTCCTCGGCGTCCTGGCCTTCTCGTTCACTGTGCCGCTCACCCGCATCGCCGTGGACGAGCTGGATCCTCTGTTCATCGGCGCCGGGCGTGCAGTGGTCGCAGCGCTCGTCGCCGGCATCGTCCTGGCCCTCACCCGTCAGCCACTGCCCTCGAAGGTCCAGGCGATGAGGCTGCTGGTGGTGGCCGGAGGGATCGTCGTCGGCTTCCCGGTGCTCACCTCTCTCGCCCTGACCACCGCCTCGGCAAATCACGGCGCCGTGGTCATCGGGGTGCTCCCCGCCGCCACCGCCGCTGCCGCCGTGCTGCGCACCGGAGAACGTCCCGCCCCGCGCTTCTGGGTGTTCGCCACGCTGGGCGCCGTCGTCGGGGTGGCCTTCGCTGTGCTGCACGGCGGTGCAGTTCCGGGGCTGAACTGGTCTGACCTGCTGCTGCTCGGAGCAGTGGTGGCGGCAGCGGTCGGCTATGCCGAAGGCGGGCTGCTCAGCCGTGAGCTCGGAGCGTGGCAGACCATCTCCTGGGCGCTGGTTCTCTCCTCCCCCGTCATGGCGGTGCTGACCATCGGCTCGCTGAGCAGCGGGCTGCCCGTAGAAGCCGGTCTGGCGCAGTGGTCGGCCTTCGCCTATCTGGCTCTGATCAGCATGTACCTGGGTTTCTTCGCCTGGTACCGCGGCCTGGCGATCGGCCCGATGGCTCAGGTCAGCCAGATCCAGCTGGTCCAGCCGGTGATGAGCATCGCCTGGGCCGCGCTGCTGCTGGGTGAGGCAATCACGTGGCTCACCGCGGTCGGCGCTGTCGCCGTCGTCGGCTGTGCGGCTATGGCCGTGCGGACCCGCCTGCGGGCGAGTTCACGGCCCCGGCCGCGGGCCGGACTGAGGTCCCGGCTGAGGCACCGCCCCCGTCCCTGACGACGCCGCTGGTCAGACCCCTGCTCAGGCCCCTGGTCACGCCTGCCAACCGGGGTACAGTGTCTGCGTGGCCCGGGGCACATCCGGGCCGCGTCAGCATGTCATCCGGCATGTTCTGCCTTTGCGCACAGCGCAGCGCTGCGCACCCATCGGCAAGGAGGCCGAGATCTGTGAGTAGTGACGACCTGTTCTGGACGACTCCGGACCGCATCGAGAAGGACGGGCACATCGGCCCCGTCGATGCCACCCAGCTGCCCCGCTTCGCCGGGCCTGCCACCTTCGCCCGGCTGCCGAGGATCGACGAGGTCGAGCACACCGACGTCGCGGTCATGGGCATCCCCTTCGACACCGGTGTCTCCTACCGCTCGGGCGCCCGCTTCGGCCCCACCCATGTGCGCGAGTCCTCCCGGCTGATGCGCCCGTACCACCCGGTGCTGGACACTGATCCGTTCGGGGTGCAGCAGGTCGCTGACGCCGGTGACGTGGGCGTGAACCCGTACGACATCGACGAGGCCATGGGCACTGTGGAGCGGGCCGCCTCGGCGCTGACGGTACGCGGGTCACGCATCGTGACCATCGGCGGGGACCACACCATCGCCCTGCCGCTGCTGCGCAACGCGCACCGCCACCACGGCAAGGTCGCGCTCATCCACTTCGATGCGCACTTGGACACCTGGGACACCTATTTCGGTCAGCCCTACACCCACGGGACCCCATTCCGGCGGGCCTTCGAGGAGGACCTGATCGACACCGACGCGGTCATGCACGTGGGCACCCGCGGGCCGCTCTACGGGAAGAAGGACCTCGACGACGACGCGAGCTTCGGCTTCTCCCACATCACCTGCGAGGCGATCATGCGCCGCGGCGTCGACGATGTCGTCGAGCAGATCCGCAGCGTGCTCGACGATCGGCCGACCTACCTCTCCATCGACATCGACGTGCTGGACCCGGCCCACGCACCAGGCACCGGCACCCCCGAGGCCGGTGGCATGACCAGCCGGGAGCTGCTGGCGATCCTGCGCGGACTGCGCGGCACCCGGCTGATCGGCGCCGACGTCGTCGAGGTCTCCCCCGCCTACGACCACGCCGAGCTGACGGGCATCGCCGCCGCCCATGTGGTCTATGACCTCATCGCGCTGATGGGCCTGAGCACCGAGGGAGGTGCCCGCTGATGACGATGTCAGGACCGCTGCATGATGATGACCTGGACACCTCCGGTGCGGAATCGGGTCAACCTCCGCTGACCATGCTGAACCCGGACTTCCCGTTCAGCTACGATCACTACCTGGCCCACCCGGCCGGGCTGGGATCGGTGCCTGAGCAGGCGCACGGTACCGAGGTCGCCGTCGTCGGGGCCGGGGTGGCCGGGCTGGTGGCCGCCTATGAGCTGATGAAGCTGGGACTGCGCCCGGTGGTCTTCGAAGCCGGGGCCATCGGCGGGCGGCTGAAGTCCCAGGCCTTCGACACCAACCCGGAGATCATCGCTGACCTGGGCGGGATGCGCTTCCCGGTCTCCGGCCGGGCGCTGTACCACTACATCGACTTACTCGGCCTGGAGACCCGCGAGTTCCCCAACCCGCTGACTGAGGCGACGCCGTCGACGGTGATCGACCTCAACGGGGAGACCATCTATGCCGAGACCCCGGAGCAGCTGCCGGAGTTCTACCGGGAGGTGGCCTCAGCCTGGAAACAGGCGCTGCGTCAGGACGCGGAGCTCGACGCGGTGCAGGAGGCGATCCGCCGCCGTGACATCACTGAACTGAAGCGACTCTGGGACGAGATGGTCCGCCGGCTCGACGACGAATCCTTCTACGGGTTCATCGCTTCTTCGCAGGCCTTCTCCACGCTGTCCTTCGAGCACATCGAGACCTTCGGGCAGGTGGGTTTCGGCACCGGCGGCTGGGACACCGACTTCACCAATTCGATCCTCGAGGTCCTGCGGGTGGTCTTCACCGACGCCGACGACGGCCACCGCAGCATCGTCGGCGGCGCCCAGCAGCTGCCCGAACGCCTGTGGCGCCACGCCCCGGAGGAGATGGCCCACTGGCCGGCCGGCACCACGCTGGCCTCGCTGCACGGCGGGGCCCCGCGCGGTGCGGTGACCGGCATCCACCGCGGTGCGGCCGGGGGTATCCGGATCACGGAGAAGTGGGGCCGGGTCTCAGAATTCCCCACTGCGGTGATCACCTGCCAGTCCTGGCTGCTCTCGGCGCGGATCGACACCGAGGAGGAGCTGTTCGCCCCGGCCATGTGGCGGGCGATGGAGAAGAGCCACTACATGCTCTCCTCGAAGACCTTCGTGATGGTGGATCGGCCGTTCTGGCGGGACGAGGATCCGCAGACCGGGCGGCCGTGCATGTCGATGACGCTCACCGACCGGCTGCCGCGGGCCACCTACCTGCTCGATGAGGGGCAGGACCGGCCGGCGTCGATCCTGCTGTCCTACACCTGGAACGACGACGCCCTGAAGTGGCTGGCGCTCGACGCCGACGAACGCAGCCGGATGATGCTGCACTCGCTGCATAAGATCTACCCGCATCTGGACATCGGCTCGCATATCGTCGGGCAGCCGATCACGGTGTCCTGGGAGGCAGATCCGAACTTCATGGGGGCGTTCAAGAACAATCTGCCCGGGCACTACCGGTACCAGCGGCGGCTGTTCAGCCATTTCGTGCAGTCTGAGCTGCCGGAGTGCGAGCGGGGGATCTTCCTCGCCGGGGATGACATCTCCTGGACGGCGGGCTGGGCCGACGGCGCGGTGACCACGGCGCTGAATGCGGTGTGGGGCGTCGTCGATCACCTGGGCGGCGCCTCCGCGCAGGGCAACCCCGGCCCGGGCGATCTCTGGGCGGAGCTCAAGCCGGTGGAGCTCAGCTGACCCCACCCCCTCCGATCGAGAATCCCTGGGTTTGTGAGTAATCCCGTGGAACATACAGCGGGATTACTCACAAAGCCAAGGATTCTCGATATGGGAGGGAGGGTCAGCCCTGTTCCTCGTCGCGGGGGTAGCGCTCCTGCTCACGGGTGCCCTGGGTGAGCTTACGGACGGCGTCGTCGGAGTCGAAGTTCGAGCCGATGGCCCCGGCCACTGTGCCCAACGACGCCGCCAGCCACGCGATCCGCAGATAGCTCACAAACTCCCCGGCATGGTCGACGTCGACGTTATCGGCCATGAACTGCGGATCGATGAGCACCAGGGACAGCGCCAGGATCGCCAGGAACAGCGAAGCGTAGAGCACTGTCACACTGACCACCAGGGACAGCACCGTCGAGGCGTTGTAGATCACCGCCAGCCGCCTGCCGCCCACGCTCCTCGCCCGCTCCCAGAGCCCATTGCTGAGGATCAGCCACGCCACGACGATGGTGATCGCCGCGACGGTGACCGATCCCAGCCGCAGCGGGGAGATGGTGTTGGCCATATCCCAGATGGCGTTGTAGAAGATGCCGAAGGCCGCCGTCGCCGAGGCGGCGGCGAACACACCGGAGAGCCGGGCCAGCGCCCACAGCGGCTCATTGGCCACGGCGATGCCCAGCATGGTCCAGATGCGGCCCGGGAAGGTGAGCTTCGGGGTGACGTAGACCGAGTTGTCCTCGGCGTCCTCCGCCACCCGGCAGGGCAGCCCGCCATGGGCACGCACCTGCTCGACGGAGTCGTGCTCCAGCGCCTCCATCGCGCGGTCCAGATCCCGGCGCAGTGAGCGTTTCACCGCCACCGGCCCCAGCACCGGCAGGGAGATCACGGCCAGGCCACGATCGAAGTCCAGCTCCACCGACTTCGGCCCCACTGAGCCCACACGCGGGATCTCGGTGATGACGACGGCGATGTCGCTGCTGTCCTCGCGGACCCACTGTTGGACGGTGTCGAGGTCCAGAGTGCCGTCGGCACGCAGCGGCAACAGGATCTGCTGGTGGACGACCTCGCTGTCCAGCCGCCAGCTCTGGGCGGGCTCGTCCAGCAGACGCCGCACCATCATCGAGGTCCGCCCGGGATCGGAGTAGATGGCCACCGTCCGTGTGGTTCCGGCGCTGGAGCGGCGCTCCGTCTGGCCTTGGTTCTCCGTCTCCTGGGTGGTCCCGTTCGCGTCGTCGCGCTCTTGTGTCACAAGCCTCTCCCCTGGTTCAGCACACTCGAGTAGTCCCCTGACAGGGAAAAACTCCAGCATACGGGTCCCGGAGCCTGGTGAGGGACTCAGGCGGCGAGCATCTCGCGCACCAGCGGCTTGACCTTGCGTCCGTACAGCTCGATGGCGGCCATCATGTCCTCGTGCGGCAGCGAGGCGTTGCCGTACTTCATGCCGAAGCGGTCGGCACCGAGGACCCGCAGAGTGGAGGCGATCTTCCGCGCCACCGTCTCCGGGGAACCGACGTAGAGCGAACCCTGCTCGACCTCCTGGTCGAAGTGGCTGCGCGGCGGGTTCTGCTGGCCCCATCCGCGTTCGCGGCCGATCTGCCCCATCGCCTCAGACCAGGCGGGGAAGAACGTCTCGGCGGCCTCCTCGTCAGTCTCGGCGACGAATCCGTGGGAGTGCACCGCGACCCGGCGCGGCTCGGTGTGCCCGAACTCCGGGAGTGCGCGGCGGTAGAGCTCTGCGATCGGCGCGAACCGTTCGGGGGCTCCGCCGATGATCGCCAGCTCCAGGCCGACGCCGTGGCGTGCGGCCCGCACAGCGGAGGCCGGGGTGCCGCCGACGGCGATCCACGTGGGCAGCCCGTGCTCGTGGTCTGTGGTCGGGTAGATCCGCTGGCTGGTCAGTCCGGCGCGGGTCCGCCCGGACCAGCTGACGGGGCCCTCGCTGCGCAGCCGGGTGAAGAGTTCGGTCTTCTCCTCGAAGAGCTCGTCGTAGTCGGAGAGTTCGTAGCCGAAGAGCGGGAAGGATTCGATGAAGGACCCTCGGCCCAGGGAGACTTCGGCCCGGCCCCCGGTGAGTCCGTCGATCGTGGCGAAGCGCTGGTAGACCCGGACAGGATCGTCAGAGGAGAGCACCGTGACTGCGGAGATGAGCTTGATCCGCTCAGTGGCGGCTCCGATGGCGGAGAGGACGACGTCGGGAGCTGAGACGGCGAAGTCCGGGCGGTGGTGTTCGCCGACGCCGAAGACGTCGACGCCGACCTCATCGGCGAGCTTGGCCTGGGCGAGCAGATCGCGCAGCACCTCCGGATGGCTCAGGCGGCGGCCCTCGGCGTCGCCGGTGACGTCGCCGAAGGTGTGCAGGCCGAGTTCGACGTGCTCGCTGTGCCGCTCATCGGACCGGGGTCCGGAGTGGTCAACGGACCGGGGTCCGGGACGGTCATCGGACCGGGGTCCGGGGCGGTCATCGGCAGGGCTGGGGGTGGGGGGTGGGGTGAGAGTCAGTCATGTTCTGCACAACATCATCCGCCAGCCCCTCATTCCTTCAATTTTGAACTATCAGTCTGCTACCGGCCCGTTCCGACAGTCAGTCCGCAACCAGTCCGCGGCCGGCAGCACGGCGCACCGCCTCGGTGAGCCGGTCCAGGGCGGGGGTCGCGGTGGTCCAGCGCTGCCAGTACAGCGTGGACTCCGCCGGTCCGATCTCCTCCAGCACAGTCAGCTCCGGGTCCTCACCCTCCAGCACGCCGGCCGGCAGCATCTGCTCGGGGATCATCCCCCAGCCCAGGCCACCGAACACCGCCGCGTTATAGGCCTCCACCGAGGGAATCAGATGCGTCACCGCCGGACGATCCACCCCCACCCGAGTGAGCCCGGCCTGCTGCAGCGGGTCCCGGACGGAGAAGTCCAGCCGCGGCATCCGCGCCAGCTCCAGACCACCGGGGCCGCCGGAGCCACTAGCACCGCCAAGGGCACCGGAGCCACTGGAGCGACTGGAGCCACCGAGGGCACCGGGACCACCGGCGACGTCAGCGCTGCGGTACCGGTCCACCAGTTCCCGGGTCGCCACCGGCCAGTACCGCATGGTCCCCAGCTCCGTGGACCGGCAGCCGGAGACGGGAGCCGGGGATTCCGCCACGGCGGCGAGCACGGTGCCCGAGCGCAGCAGCTGCTGAGTGTGCCCCTGGTCCTCGGAGAGCACATGCAGCTCGATGTCATCCCAGGAGGCGGCTTCACGCAGCACGCTGATGAACCAGGTCGCCAAGGAGTCGGCGTTGACCGCCGCGGAGAGCGTGATGACTTCCCGGGGGTCACCGGCCGCGCGCAGGCCGAGCCGGCGTCGGGCGTCGTCCTCCAACAACACGATCTGCCGGGCGGTGCGCAGCAGATCCGTCCCGGCCGGCGTCGCCTGCACCGGCACTGTGCGGGTCAGCAGCACTTGGCCGACCTCGCGTTCCAGAGACTTGATCCGCTGCGAGAACGCCGAGCCGGAGATGCGCAGCAGGGCGGCCGCGGCGTCGAAGGTGCCTTCATCCACCGCCGTGACGAAGGCACGCAGGTGTTCCGTATTCATTCCACCACTATATGAAGACATCCTTCATATGCTGAAGAATTCTGCGCTGGTACGGATGGTCGCTGAGGCCTGAAGATGGTCTGCGTGACCATCATCTTCACCGGCTTCATCACCTGCTTGGCCCTCATCGTCGCCGTCGGGCCCCAGTCCGCCTGGCAGCTGCGCCAGGGCCTCCGGCGTGACCGCGTCGGCTTGGCGCTGGCGGTCTCCTGGCTGGCGGACACGGCCCTGGTGGTCATGGGGACCGCGGGGGTCGGCGTGGTCCTGGACCGTGCCCCCTGGCTGCTCGAGGCCCTGCGCTGGCTGGGTGCGGCCTACCTGCTCTGGTTCGCCGCCCAGTCCTTCCGCGCCGCGTGGCGCACCGATGAGACCCAGACCCTGCAGGTCAGCTCCAAGGTCAGCTCCAAGGTCAGCCCCGAGACCCGCGACGACGCCCTGGTGGCCACCGCCGCTCTGCCGGTGGTGGATTCGACGACGGCGCACCAGATCAGCACCGCAGCGGCGACCGGCAGCGGGCCGGGTTCCGGCACGCAGCCCGGCGCGGGACATTCAGGTGCCGCGCAGCCGGCGAAGTCCTCTGTGCGCACTGTGGTGCTGATGGGGATCAGCGTGAGCATGCTCAACCCGCACGCCTGGGTGGACACGCTGGTCGTGCTCGGGGCGATGGCCAACTCCTTCGGCGATGGCCGGTGGCTCTTCGCGGCCGGCATCGCACTGGCCTCCCTGCTGTGGTTCAGCCTGCTGCTCTACGGCAGCTCGCTGCTCTCCCGGTGGCTCTCCAGCCCGCGCGTGTGGCAGGGGATCGACGTCGTCGTCGGCGTCACGATGGTCGTGGTGGCCGGGCTGCTGGTCATTCAGGGGCTCTAAAGGGGCTCCGAGCAGACCACCGTCCACCCGCGATGTCGCCGAGCACTTCACCGGCTGCACCCCAGCCGCACATCCCGTGCGCCCCTCCGCCGGGCGGAGTGGACGCCGAGCACAGGTACAGCCGCTCCCCCATCCGGTACGGCGAGAGCAGCGAGGCCGGGCGTCGCAGCAGCTGCCCCGGTGTGGGCACCCCGCCGCTGAGCGAGCCGCCCTCCAGGTTCGGGTTCCACCGCTCCAGCTGCGCCGGCGACCAGATCCTGCGCTCCAGGATCCGGTCCGCCAGACCCGGGGCCTGCGCGGCGATCTCCGCCTCGATCATCCGGGCCGCCTGCACGACGCCGGCGCCCTCCAGCCCGGCGGGGACGTGGGCGTAGGCCCAGCACACTGTGCGCCCGTCATCGGCGCGGGTGTCATCGGCAGCAGCGGGCTGGGCGAGCAGCACGAACGGACGGGCAGGAAGGATCCCCCGCGAGACGGCCCGTTCCGAGGCGATGATCTGACCGTGGCCTCCGCCCAGGTGCACCGTGCCCGCCTGTGACATCTCGGAGTACCGCCAGGGGATCGGCCCGTCGAGCAGCAGGTCGAGCTTGACGATCCCCGGGCCCGGTTTCCAGCCCCGCAGCCGGGAACGGAACTGCGGGGTGATCTCGTCACCGGCGATCCGCAAGAGCTGTGCAGGCGTGACGTCGCAGAGCACGACATCAGCCCCTGCGTCGGCCCCTGCGTCGGAGCCTGTGCCGGCCCGCAGTGCGGCGACGTCGTCGATCCGCCGATCCGTCTGCACAGTGCCGCCGTGATGCTGCAGCACTCTCACCAGCGCGTCGATGAGGCCCTGGGAGCCTCCACGCACCACCGGCCACCCGCTGGTGTGGCCGGCCAGGGCGAAGAGCAGACCGAAGGCCGCGGTGCCGGGCAGTCCCAGCGGTGCCGTGCTGTGGGCCGCCATCCCGGCCAGCAGCGCCCGAGCCGGTTCGTGCTCGAATCGGCGGACCAGCTGGGACAGCGGTGATCCCGCAGCCGGTCCGCGGCGCAGCAGCGCGCCGAGCAGCTCCGCGCTAAGCCACTCACGGGGCTCTTGGAGCAGGTGGCCCGGGGCGGTCATCGCGGCACCGAGCAGCCGCCGGCCCCGCTCAGCGGAGCCCCCGGACCCGATCAGGGGAGCCATGAGTCGCCGCCAGACTTCGCCGTCATCGCCGAGCCCCTGGGCGGTCCGGTCCGGCTCGTGGTGGAGCAGCGCCGGCGGTGCCCCGTCGAGCCCGTGGGCCAGCGGGATCTGCGGATGCGCCCAATCGAGCCCGTGCTCGGTCAACCCCAGCGATGTGAAGGCCGGTGAGGCCGCGCCGAAGGGATGCACGCTGGCACCGAGGTCGCTGAGCGCCGTCGTCTCGGATGAGAAAAGCGGTCCGGATCGCAGCGCACCGCCGGGCTGGGAGGCGGCCTCATAGACGGTGACCTCCCATCCGGCCCGCGCCAGCCGACAGGCCGCAGTCAACCCGTTCGGCCCGGACCCTACGACGGCGGCACGCATCGGCCGATCCGGGGTCCTGCCGGGCCGCCTCACCCCTGCGTCCCGCCCGCCGCGGTCCCGGCCGAGAGCGCGGCGATATTGCGGATGAACACGATGAGCCAGGAGAACAGGATCGCCGCGGCGATGAGCTCCAGCGAGGTGAGGTTGTAATAGCCGATCGGCCGCCAGAGCGCCCCGGCCATCACCAGAGCGCCGGCCCAGAGGAAACACACCAGATAGAAGGCCTTGGGAAATCCGGGCAGCCAATACGGCATCCCCACCAGCAGCACCAGGAAGCAGGCGGCGAAGCTCAGCGTGGAGAGGGAGTGCAGGGCGTTGTGCAGGGTGATGGGCACCAGCCCGACCCCGGCGAGGCTGAGCCCCATCCCGATCATCGCCGCCTGCACCACGCGGATCCGTGGGCGCCGCAGGTGACGCATGATCGCATTGCGCCCGGCAGCCTCCCGGCGTAGGTACCGGTTCCATACTTCCAGGTCCCGGCCGATGAAGGCGCTGAGCGTGGTGATGATCAGCCCGGAGACCACCAGAGTGGTGTTGAAGGTCCAGAAGGAGGTCAGTCCGGCCTGGCCGGTGCCGAGTTCGGAGAACATCACATGCCACCAGAACGGGTTCTCGGCGAAGAGCATCGAGACCAGCATCCCGGAGACCATGAACACCGCCAGCAGCGTCGAGAGGCTGAAGGCGCTGATCCGTGCCGCCGAGTTGAACGCGAAGTACGCCCCGGCTGCACCGACGATCCCCAGCAGCACCGCCCCGGCGATCGTGTCCATGGTCAGTCCGATGAAGGCTTCCTGGAACAGCCGGAAGATCCCGATCGAGAACATCACCGCGATGGAGGAATGGACGACGAGCAGTGCGACAGTGTCGCTGAGCTGCCGCAGCTTCGGCCGCTGCCCCAGCCAGAGGTTCGCCATCCGGGTATTCAGGGAGAATCCCAGCAGGAAAGCCAGCCCGGCGGTGACCCCGCCGACGATGGAGCCGTAGAACTGGATCGATTCTTCTCCGGCCAGCGGAGGCCGGTGTCCGGTGAAGACGACGACGCCGACGATCGCTCCGAGCACCGCGCCACCGATGGCGCTCCAGATCGCCCGGGACTCGATGAGCACCTGCAGCCGCGCCCGGCTGGCCAGCTCCTCCGGTGTCCGCTCGAGCGGATGGGCGGCCTCCTGCACGGCCGCGTAGGCGGCCAGCTGACGCGCAGAGTCCCGCCGGGTGCCCTCGCCCTCGGCCTGTGATCCCTCATCCGGGGCACCTCGACCTGCCAGGTTGTTGCTGTCTTGTGGTTCGCGCTGATCTGCCGGTTCGTGCTGGTCTGCCCGCGACGTCGACGATGAAGACGCCATGAAACGCGGCCACCTCCCCTTCCGATGCGGATGGACCAACAGTCTACGACCAGGCCGTGACATGCCGGGCCGCCCGTGGGCACCAACCCGGCGACTCTGGCCGAGCTGCAGGTCAGCTCCGTAGACTGCCGTTATGTCAGCGCATCCTCATGACGAGAACACCGCAGCCGAAAACACCGCAGCCGAGAAGCCCCGTCGGCTCAACCGCGGTCCGCACACTGTGGCCTATCAGATCACGGTGGACGCCCCCGCCGCCGAGCTCTTCGGGATCCTTATCGATCCGCACCGCCACCATGAGCTCGACGGCTCCGGCACGATCGGAGACACCGCCATCGGCCCGCGCCGGATCTATGAGGGCGATCGGTTCCGGATCGATATGCGCAAATTCGGCGTGCCCTACTCGTTGACGATGCGGGTGACCGAGATCGTCGAGGACCGCGTAGTGGAGTGGCGGCATCCTGCCGGTCATCGTTGGCGCTGGGAGCTGGAGCCGAGCCAGGACGGCACCGCCACCGTGGTCACCGAGTGCTATGACGCCGCAGGTCAGCATGATCTGGTCCGCCGCGGCCTGGAACTGCTGCGGGTCCCGGCGGACAACGCCAACGGAATCAAGGCCTCCTTGCAGAAGGTCCGGGACACCTGGGCATCGAGGTCCGACTGAGCCAGCACAACAGCTGACTCAGTGGCACCGACTCCGGCTGAGTGAGCACTGCTCACCGACAGGGGCGAGTGCGAGAGGAGCGAGCGCGACAGGGGCGAGTGAGTGCTGCGATCTGAACCGCCGTCGGCCCCTTGGCTCCGTGAGCGCCTGACACTGTTGCGGAAGATTCTGCCGACACTATGAGCCACCTTTTCAGAACGATTCCATCACGATGAGTCCGCTTCATCTCCAGAAATGTCGTGAAAGAGTCTGATAAGTGGAATAATCCCAGGTGAACGCGTCGATCGCACCGCACTCGACGTGATACCACTACCCGTAATTCCCCGATGACGACGCCGTCGTCCGGGGGTCACTCAACTCGTCTGGGAGATCCATTGTTCCACCCCGATCTCAATCGCACATTGGTTGTCGCCGCCGACCTGATCAATACTGCTGAGGGGCCGCGCAGCGGTTCCGAGAGCCCCGAAGAGCTCATCACCGTCGAGAGTCTGCGGACTTTCCTCACCGAACGTGAGATGCCGGACTGGCCCGTCAGCCGCTTGGACCGCGCCCAGCTGGGCCGCGTGCTCGAGCTCCGCGAGGCGCTGCGCGGGATCTGGGCCGGCAGCCCCCTGGAGTCCGCGCAGGACCTCTCCGCGCTGAACAGCCTGCTGGAGGGTGTGAGCCTGGCTCTGACCACCGCCTCCGAGGAGGAGTCCGGCGTCCGTGCTGAGCCGGTGCCGGTGAGCCGCGAGCTGGCCGATGTGATGACCGCGCAGATCGGTTACGCCCTCTCCCAGCTGGTCATCCTCGCCGAATCCGCACGGCTGCGCACCTGCCGCGGGGAGGACTGCGAGGCGGTCATCGTCGACCTCACCCGCAACCGCTCCAAGCTGTTCTGCGATTTCGGCAACTGCGCCAACCGCGCCCACGTGCGTGCCTACCGTGCGCGCCAGGCCGCCGCGCGGGAGGCCGCCCGCCGCGAGGACTCCGCGGAGAAGAGCGGCAAGAAGGCCGACAAGGAAAAGGCTGGGAAGACCAACGCCGCGAACGATGACGCCTCCGGGGAAGACCGCCTGGCCAAGCCCAGCGCGAAGGACAAGGCCGCCCAGTTGGATGAGCCGACCTCGGAATCGGCGATCGCCGCCAAGGAGTTCCGCAGCCGGATGCGCGATGAGCTGATGGACTCGCGCGCGAAGCAGGGCAAGAAGAAAGACAAGAAGAAAAAGAAGAACAAGGACGACAAGGGAGACAAGGGAACGGATAAGAAGGGCAAGAAGAGCAAGGATAAGGACAAGAAGAAGTCCAAGAAGTGAGTGCCGGCCCTGCCGATCTCAGTCAGTCTGCATGGGGCGTACCCGCCCCGGAGCGGGTGCGCTCGGTGTGCAGGTTCAGTCCTCTGAGTCGGCAGGGCGCCCATATTTGGGTTCGCCCTCACCGGACTCCCGGGCTTCCTGCGCTTTCTTCCGCGCGGCCTCCCGACGACGTTCGGCCACCTGCTGGCGGTAGAGCTCCTCAGAATTCCGGTTGACCCCGGACCCCTGGGAGAGGTGTTCGGGGTTCTCCCGGGAGGCCAGCTGGAGCATCGAGACCACCAGCAGCGAGACGATGAAGGCGATGCCGAAGGTGATCAGCGCCAGATCCAACCGGGCCTCGTTATCCGTGCCGCCGGTCGCGGCGATCAGCGTGACGAACCCTGCGACGGACCCTAAGACGGCGGAGAAGATCAGCGGAGCCTTGACGGTCTCGATGAGAGACCGACGGCTCTTCTCGTCCTCTGCCAACTGAATCCTTGTCCCTTCCGGTGTGCGCACGGCGCGCAGACGCGCCTGGGACGCGCGAAGCGCCCGATCCAGTCTACGCGCTCAGGCTGACCGGCGACGAACCCTCACTACCCTGTGACGACGGCCCGGGCATCAGCACTGCTCTCAGCATCATGACTCCTCAGCCGCGTTTGGAGTCATGCACCATGCCCGCACCACTGATCAGCAGCAGCACGGCCATGACGATCACACCGGTGCCGGCCATGCCCATCACACCGTGGGGATCGAGTCCCATCGCGGCCAGCAGCCCCAGCCCGGTGGCGGCGCCGATACCGCCGAGCACCATCTGGTCCCGCGCCGGTACGAACTCCTGACGCCCGCGGATCCCGGCGATCAGCTCGGCCGCACCCATCGCCAAGAAACCGATCCCGGCGACGACGGCCGCCGCCGTCGTCGTGCCGACGAAGACTGCCGCGACGCCGGAGAGCACCCAGGCGGCGGCGCCGAAGGCCAGCGGGCCGCGCACGGAGTCAGGCACGACGTCGACGTCTTTGGCGTAGTCCCAGACGGCGGAGGCGCCGATCACGAAGAACCCGGCCAGGGAGAACTTCAGCAGGGTGAGGGTCTCCTCCTGGGAGAAGATCGCCACCACGGCGAAGAGCGCGGTCACCACGGCACGGACCCAGACGGGTCGGATCAGGGCCGCAGCGGTCGGTGCGGGGGTTCTCTTCACAGCCACAGAGGGGAGTCTACTCACCGCGCCTCACCCAGAACCATCCAGCGCTCTCCAGCGGCTCGCACGCCCAAGGTCAGCGCGCGGGCACCGATGAACACGACGGCGAAGCCGATCCACAGCCAGACGATCGCGTCGCTGCCGGACAGCCCCCGCTGGGCGATCCACCACAGCACCGGCAGGTAGACCGCCAGGTTCACGATGCCCGCCACTGCGAGGTAGCGCACGTCACCAGCACCCATGAGCACTCCGTCGAGGACGAACACGTACCCGGCGATGGGCTGGGCCGCGGCGACGACGAACAGGGCGGCGGTGATCATCGAGGCCACCTGGGCGTCGGGGGTGAACAGGCCCGAACCGAACGGTGCGGCCAGCGCGATCACCGCACCGGTGATGACCCCGAATCCCAGCCCCCAGAGAGTCATCACGCGGGTCAGCCGACGAGCGTCGTGTTTCCGGCTGGCGCCGAGCTCCTTGCCGATGAGCGCCTGCGCAGCGATGGCCAGGGCGTCGAGGATGAACGCGAGGGTGGAGAACACGGTGAAGACCACCTGGTGCGCGGCCAAAGCATCGTCTCCGAGGTCGGTGGCCACCAGCACTGTGGCGACGATGGCGACCCTCAGGCTCAGCGTGCGCAGCAGCATCCACCAGCCCACGCTGAACGCGGCCTTCAGCCCGGCACCGTGGAGCCTGAGACCCACCTGGTGGGCGCGCAGCCGCGGCACCAGGATGCGCAGGTAGACCAGCGCCATGCCCCATTGAGCGATGGATGTGCCGATCGCCGCACCGGCCACGCCCAGGCCCACACCGTGGACGAGAACCACATTGAGTACGATGTTCGCCCCGAAACCCACTCCGGCGACGATCAGCGGGGTGGTGGTGTCCTGCATGCCCCGCAGCACACCGGTGGCGGCGAAGACGAGCAGGATGCCGACGAACCCGGGCAGCGACCAGAGCAGATAATCCCAGGCATAGGCGTGGACATTGCCGGTGCCGCCCATCGCACGCAGCAGCGCGCTGCCGCCGAGGAGGCCGAGGACCGCCAGCACGACTCCCAGGATCGCGGCCAGCCACAGCCCGTCGCGCCCGGAGGCCAGCGCCTGCGCCGTCTTTCCTGCGCCGATGTAGCGGGCCACCGCCGGCGTCGTCGAATAGGCCAGGAAGATCATCAGGCCGGTGACGGTCTGCATCACCGTGATGCCCAGCGCCGCCCCGGCGAGCTCCTCAACCCCGAGTCGGCCGAGGATGACAGTGTCGGCGAGCAGGAACGCCGGTTCGGCGACCAATGCGCCCAGGGCCGGGACCGCGAGCGCCAGGATCTGCCGCGGCAGCGGACGCGGGTCCCGGCTGGTGCTGTGCGCGTGCTCTCCGCTCATCCGAGCAGCAGCACCGACTTCAGCGCCGCCTCAGCGACACTGAGCAGCACTCCGGGGGCCTGCTCCAGCTCCGGGACGGTCTCCTCCAGCTGGGGCAGGAGGAAGTACTGCATCGCCAGAGCCATGAAGTTGAAGAAGGCGTGCACCAGCCAGGCGTAGAGCAGGGACCGTCCGCTGAGGATGTAGACCAGCACGAAGACCACGCCCATCATGATGTAGGGCACGACGGCGGCCAGACTGAAGGTGGCCTCCGGGTCGATGAGCTCGACGGTGACGTGCATCAGCGCGAAGAGCACCACCGAGACCGCACCCAGTAGCCACCGGTTGATGAACCGGGAGAGCCGGCCGATGAGCAGGTGCCGGAAAAGGTACTCCTCGACCAGCGGTGCGAGGACGACCATCAGCACTGCAGCGGCGAGGAAGGGCACCTCCTGGAGCATGATCTCGATGTCCTGCTGGTTCTGCGAGACCTCCGGTTCGAGGCCGAAGACGCTGAGGACGGCCACCGTCAGTGCCGAACAGATGATCCCGACCAGCCAGATCACCGGCACGATCAGCAGTTTGGCCCACCACAGCGGGGCGAAGGCACGCACCGAACGCAGCAGCGGCCGCCAGCAGGCCAGCACGACCACCGTGCCGACGATGACGTAGCTGACTCCATTGATCAGGAACCCGGCGACGGCCTGCTCGCCCGCATCGGCGGACTCCGCCATGGTGCCCAAGGGGGTGAACATCACGATCAGCGGGATGATCCCGAGGCTGAAGCCGATGAGGTAGACCAGGACGGCGGCCAGATCCCACCAGCTGAAACGGCCCGGCTCGGCGTCGGGAAGGAACCGTTCGCGGAAGGAAGGGCGCTGCGGCGGGGCGTACTGGTACGGGTACGGCTGCTGGTACTGGTACTGCGGGTACTGCCCATAGGGCTGGCTCGGGTACTGCCCGTAGGGCTGGTTCGGATGCTGCCCGTAGGGCTGGTTCGGATGCTGCCCGTAGGGCTGGTTCGGATAAGGCTGCGGCGGGTGCTGCGCGTACTGATACGACGCATCGTGCTGCGGCGGCGGATACGGGTAACCAGACGTGGCCTGCCGTGCCGAGCGATCCTGAGGCGGCTCCCCCGGAGGGTGATGTGCGGAGAAGGGCTGCTCGCCGGACAAAGGCGGGTGACCCGGCTGCCACGGGTCCTGCTGTTCAGGTGTCGTCATCACCGCCCAGCCTAATGCCCGCCCCTCGGCCCCTCACCCCAGCCACACAGACCGGTCAGGAGCCTCGGAACGAACACGGGAACGCACACGTGTATAGGGGGCACATTCGATAGGCTCATCCCATGCCGTGGTTTGCGTGGATCGCCGTCGTCGGGATCGTGGTGTGGGGACTGCTGGCGCTGGTCGCCATGATCACCGGGCGCACGATGCCCGGCTCCGAAGACTCCTCCGAAGACATCGAGGAGCTGCAACAGCGGATCCAGGAGCTGGAGTCCCAGCTCGGCGCCGCTGACTCCCAGACTCCGCAGATACCGACCCGCCGCGAGGAGAACCTCACCGCCGAGGACCGCTGGCGCCTGGACATGCTCGAAGCCCGCCTGGAGAACCTCGAGAAAGACCGCGACGACGACGGCCCCGCTCGCCCTCACAGCACCTGAACTCCACACCGAACCGCGCACCAAGCCCGGGCACCGAACCGCGCACCAAGCCCGAGCACCGCGGCTCAGGCCATAGCCGCCGGATTCGGCATCAGCATCAGCGCATTGCGCTGCTCACGCAGCCTCCGCGCCTTCTCCGCCACCGCATGATCCTCATCGGTGATCGGCTGCCACGGAGTGATGTGCCGCGGCGAACCATCCTGATCCGGGGCGATCATCACCGGCAGGCCATAGGCCACCTGCTCCGGACGGGTCTCCCATCGGGAACCGGAACGGACACTGACCAGCACATGCATCGCGGTCTGGGCGGTCAGCACCAGCCGAGCATCAACCTCTACCAGATCACCGGTGCGCACCGGCCGGTAGAAACGCACTCCCCCGGTGACCGCAGCCACCGCGTGATACCCGCAGTAGCGCTCCGCACAGATCTGCGCGGCCTGGTCGATCCACCGCATCACCTCACCACCGCGGATCTTGCCGTCCGGGTAGCGCTCCTCGGAATCCGCCAGGAACCGCAGGGTCAGCGCCTCCGAGGTGCCCATCCCCTCCGGCAGTGAGTGGATGGTCTCCTCCAGCTGCCCGCGTGAGGCGATCCGCCGCAGCGCATCGGCATCACGCTGACGCTGCCGCTGCGTCGTCGGCTCGAAAGGCTCCACCGGAGTCGGACGTCCCTCGGAGTCCACCGCCACGTAGATCATCATGCACTCGGTGACCACCTCCCAGGACTGATCCTCCCGGCGGACCAACACCCGCGCCTGGATATGCACCGAGGTCGTCCCGGTGTGCACCAGCCGCGCCTGCACCGTCACCGGGCGCCCCTTCGGCACCGGCGTCGTGAAATGCATATTGCCCACATAAGAGGTCACACAGTCCGCGCGGGCCCAGGACGCCGCACACGCGTAGGCGGTCCGGTCAATCCAGTCGACCACCGTGCCTCCGGGCACAGCGCGGTCCGACGAAGTCCCCTGGACCTCGTGGAACGTGAGCTCAATCGTGCTGCGCCGGGCCATGTGACGAAGGTAGCATCGGTGCGCCGGTTCCGGTGTGCACCTGTGGAACCCGACCGTCGCCGACATAGGATAGGCACGGCCGTCGATCTCCGAAGGAACCTTCATGCACCCGTTCGAGAACCCCTTCCAGCACCCCGACGAAGCCAAGCGGCACGCACTGCGCCACTTCCGGGCCGTCCTCTTCGACATGGACGGCGTCGTCACCGACACCGCCGGCGTCCATGCCCGCGCGTGGAAACAGCTCTTCGACACCGCGCTGCCCGAGATCGCCGGATCCCCGCAGCCGGAGTTCACCGACTCCGACTACCTGAACTTTGTCGACGGCCGCCCCCGGCTCGACGGCGTGCGCTCCCTGCTCGACGCGCGCAACCTCCCCGTCCGCGAGGGGTCCCCGCATGACGGCCCCGCCACGCTCACCGTCCACGGGCTCGCCGCCCGCAAACAGCAGTACTTCGAGGAAGCAGTAGCCGCCGACGGCGTCGCCGTCTTCGATGCCACCGTGGAGCTGGTGCGTCAGCTGCGCGCCCGCGGCGTCCCCACTGCGCTGGTGACCTCCTCACGTAACGGCCGCAGCATCCTCCACGGGGCAGGCCTGCTGGAAGAGTTCGATGCGATCGTCGACGGCACCGACGGAGCCAAGCTGCGCCTGCCGGGCAAACCGAACCCGGCGATGTTCCTCCACGCCGCGAAACTGCTCGGTGTAGAACCGCAGGACGCCGTCGTCGTCGAAGACGCCGGATCCGGGGTCGAGGCTGGACGCCGCGGGAACTTCGGCATGGTGGTGGGGCTAGACCGCGGTGAAGGCCCCCAGCGACTGAAGGAGCACGGTGCCGACGTCGTCGTCGACGACATCACCGCCCTGCAGCTGGCCACCCGCACCACACCGCCCTTCGACCCCGACTGGGTGCTCCGCTACGACGACTTCGACCCCGAGCAGGAACCCACCCGTGAAGCCCTGTGCACCCTGGCCAACGGCTACTGGGGCACCCGCGGAGCGGTTCCGGGCACGACGGCAGGCTCGCTGCACTACCCGGGGACCTACATCGCCGGAGTGTTCAACCGGCTGAAGACCAACCTGATGGGCCGCACCGTGGAGACCGAGCACATGGTCAACGTGCCGGACTGGACCTCCATGCTGGTCACCCCGGAGGAGGGACAACCGCTGCTGCCGGAGTCCTCCGCGCTGATCGACTACCGCCAAGAGCTCGATATGCGCCGAGGACTGCTGAGCCGGACCATGCGGTTCGAAGACGAGCAGGGCCGGCGGACCCGGGTGCACACCCGGCAGCTGCAGTCCCTGGCGGGTGTGCAGCTGGCGGCCATCCAGATGACCATCGAAGCGGAGAACTGGTCCGGCGGCGTGAGCATCCGCTCGATGATCGACGGACGGGTGGCCAACCGCAACGTCGAGGCGGACCGGCAGCTGGCCGGCAACCACCTGGAATCGGTGGAATCGATGGAGCTCGACGGCGACACCGTGCTGCTGGAGACCATGACCAACCAGTCACAGGTGCGCATCGGCATCGCCGCCCGGACACGGGTCATGGAGAACGGCACCACGCAGCCGATACGTCGGCCCGTCGTCGAATCCGATCTGGTGGCCGGTCAGGACATCTCGCTGCAGGTCAAAGAGGGGCGCCCGGTCACCCTGGAGAAGACCACCGCGGTGGCGAACTCCCGGGACCACGCGCTCTCCACAGTGGCCGATTCAGTGGCCAAACGGGTGCGCCGGGCCTCCGACTTCCGCTCGCTGCTGACCTACCACGAGGAGATGTGGGGGCTGCTGTGGCACCGGTTCGCAGTATCGATCGGGCCCGGGCACCAGCGCCAGCAGATGGCGCTGAACCTGCACACCTTCCATGTGTTGCAGACCGCGTTCGGGGCACGGCAGGAGCTCGACGCCGGCGTCGGCGCCCGCGGACTGCACGGCGAGGGCTACCGGGGCCACCTGTTCTGGGACGAGATGTACGTCTACCCGATGCTCACACTGCGCCGCCCGGAGCTGACCCGCGGGATCCTGCTGTACCGGTTCCGCAGGCTTGGCGAGGCCCGGGCGATGGCCCGCGAGGAGGGCTATGAGGGGGCGATGTACCCCTGGCAGGGTGGCTCCGACGGCCGGGAGGAGACCCCGACGGAACTGTGGAACCCGCGCTCGCAGATGTGGATGCCGGACAACTCGCACCGGCAGCGGCACGTCTCCTTGGCGATCGCCTACTCGGTGCTGCAGTATTTCGAAGCCACGCAGGACTACACGTTCCTCTCCGACTGCGGGGCGGAGATGCTGGTGGAGATCAGCCGGTTCTTCGCCTCGATGACCACCTACGACGCCGACGCCGACCGCTACGACATCGACGGCGTGATGGGCCCGGATGAATACCACGACGGCTACCCGGACACTCCCGGATCCGGGCTGCGCAACAACGCCTACACCAACGTGCTGACCTCCTGGGTGCTGCGGCGCACGGCCCTGCTGGTTCGGGATCTCGACGGCCGCGATGACCCGCTCTCGGAGTGGTTGGACATCTTCCCCGATGAGCTGGACCGGTGGTCGCACATCGCCCAGCGGCTGCGGGTGCCGTTCCACTCCGACGGGGTGATCAGTCAGTTCGAGGGCTACGAGGATCTGCTCGAGTTCGACTGGGAGGGCTACACCGCGCGGTACGGCAACATCGGGCGGCTGGATCTGATCCTGCAGGCTGAGGGCGATCAGACCAACCGGTACAAGCTCTCGAAACAGGCCGATGTGCTGATGCTGTACTACCTGTTCTCCGCCCAGGAGCTCATCGAGACGATGGCGCATATGGGCTACGAGCTCACGATGGAGCAGTGTCGGCGCACAGTGGAGTATTACCTGGCGCGTTCGGCGCACGGATCGACGCTTTCGCGGCTGGTGCACAGCTGGGTGGCGGCACGCTTCGACCGCACCGGGTCCTGGTCCATGTTCAAGGAGGCGTTGGAGGCTGACCTGGCTGACACCCAGGGTGGGACCACCCGGGAGGGTATCCATCTGGGGGCGATGGCCGGGACCGTGGACATGGTGCTGCGCTGCTACGCCGGCGTGGAGACCCGTGCTGATGCGCTGTGGCTGCACCCGCTGCTGCCGGATGAGCTGCCGGAGATCACTTTCCGCATGCGGTAC
Organism: Nesterenkonia aerolata; assembly: GCF_031470965.1. Classification (NCBI taxonomy): domain Bacteria; kingdom Bacillati; phylum Actinomycetota; class Actinomycetes; order Micrococcales; family Micrococcaceae; genus Nesterenkonia; species Nesterenkonia aerolata. The sequence goes on from NZ_JAVKGR010000006.1 coordinate 108,230, forward strand.
CGCAATCAGCCGATCCTGGTGCACGTGGATCACGACGAGGTCACGTTGAAGCTCTCTGAGGGCTCAGCCCAGCCGATCGACGTCAATGTGGAGGGGCAGGCGAAGCAGCTGCACCCCGGGGAGAGCTGGTCTGTGCGGTTGGGGCACTATGCGCGGCAGGAGTCGGCGGGGGTGCATGGCAGCGTGGAGCGGCTGCTGACCGAGCCCGCCGACGTCGACGCCTGACCCTGATATCGAGTATCCCTGGGTTTGTGAGTAATCCCGCCGTATGTTCCACGGGATACCTCACAAAGCCAGGGATACTGGATCGGAGGGGAGGCAGTAGTGAGCAAGAACGGGGAGCTGCCCATCGCGGAGTTCGGTGCGCCCGGGCAGATGCGTGATGCACTCATCACCGCCATCCTTTCCGGGCAGAAGACGACGACGTCGTCGCTGGTGCAGCAATATGCCGCCTCCGACGAGCCGCTCCCACAGGCGGGTGTCCGGTGGCTCCTGATGGACTCGCACAGTCGCGGAGTGGGCGTCATCGAGACCGTGGCCGTCGACGTCATGCCGCTGGCAGAGGTTCCCCTCCAGCACGCGATCGATGAGGGCGAAGGCTTCACCACGGTGGCCCAGTGGCGTGCGGCCCATGAGTCCTACTGGCGCTCCCCGCAACTGACCCAGGAGCTGGGGCACGCGGTCCAGCTCGACGACGACACTCCCGTCGTCCTCGAACGCTTCCTCCTCCGGAATATCGAGAATCCCTGGGTTTGTGAGTAATCCCGCCGTATGTTCCACGGGATACCTCACAAAGCCAGGGATTCTCGATCCAGGGGCGGGAAATAGCGTGATCAGACGCATCTGCCGCACTCCACCACCTAGCCTGGGGATCCGTGGAGTTCCTCCGACGGCACGGTGTACATCACGACGAATCCGCACATGCCTGCAACAACGGCGGCGACGATGCTCGGACGCAGCAGCACCTCAGACGCCCATGTGACCAGCTGCGGCAGCGCCACGATCGAGCCGACGATCTGCAGCATCACCATGATCACTGCCAACGCCAAGAACCCTGCCAGCGCCACCACGAAAAGTGCGGTGAAGATCCTGCGTAATGTGGCTTTCATCGCCTCTTCTCCTCACGAAGTAGGTATGGGGACGATCCCGAGGGCGACCAGCACTCCCAGGATGTAGAACGGAAGCACGTAGTAGATCAGCAGCGGGATGAACATCTTCTCCGGCCGGGCCCCTGTGATGCCGGAAGCCACGAAGATCGACCCAGACGCCGGCGGTGACGCGCCTTCAGTAGAGGCGAAGACCAGCAGAGCCACAACGGCCAACAACGGATCCACCCCTGCAGCAACCAGCGTGGTCAATGCCATATAACCGACGGCGGTCAACGTGGCGGCGGAGGTCAGCGGCCCAGCGACAATCACCACGAACGCACCGACGATGATCACCAGCAGCCATACCGGGATTTCCACCGTGTCCAGAAGGTTCTCGACATCGGTCGACAGCCCGAGGTGTTCCAGGATGGTGCTGGCCGCCACGGCGAAGAACAGGATCGCGATGATGGTGTAGAAGCGCGGAGCCGCATCACGGAACAGCTCCCACCAGCCCCGAGACGACCGCGGCAGCTGCCTCCACGCGATAGCCATACCGATTAGAAGCATCAGCACAGGGATCCAGGTGATCAGTGAGATGTCATCATGAGCTTCACCGATGACATCTGGGCGCGTCAGATAGCCAGCCAGCGGACCCGCGCTGACGAGGATGGGGATCACCGCCCCGAGAACGATCAACGTAGAGGTCCATCCGTGGCTCCATGAGGTGCGCAAGGGCATCAGCTCATCATTGGGAACCGGTTGAATCCGGTCACGGCGGACGAACCAGAAGATCAGGATCAGCCGGATGAGCACCTGGTACGCACCAGCGGCAAGAAGTCCCACGTATACTCCGCTCGTGGTGACCAGTGATCCCGCTAATCCGATCATGATGACCATCGACGCGCTGGGCGGCAGCGCAGCCCCCAACCCGGCATTACCGGCGATGACGGTCGCTGCACGGGTGCGGGACCACCCGGAACTGATCATCCATGGGCCGGTAATCGAGCCCGATGCCGCGGCATTTCCGGTGTTGGAGCCACCCGCCACAGCACCCATCGCACCCGATGTCACGGTGTCCACCAGCGCTGGACCTCCCCTGAGACGCCCCAGTGCTGAGGACAGAATGTCGACGAGCTTCTGAATGATGCCGAGCCGTTCGACCAGATAGGCCATAAACACGAAGGCCGTAGCTGCGTAGAGGACCTCCTGTTCTGTGGCCTCTGCGAAGGAACGCAGAATCAGCGCGGGTGCATCCGCACCGGCGAACAAGGCAGCCGCGAGGAAGCCCAACGCCATTCCTTCGCCCATATTTCGTTTGACGATGACGACCCAGATGATGATCACGGCGATAAACACCGCCATAGCAATCAGTGCGATAGGCACGGTCTCTCTCCTCTGCAGGCTCTCTGCACCTTGAGCAAGGCGCCTCACGCATCCCGGATCGCACGGCGGCGTCGTTCTTCATCCTCTAGGACGGCTTCGGCTGCGGCGATGGCAGAACTGACCTCACTCGGTGGGAGGAACAGGACACCCTCGGCATCAGCGACGACGACGTCGCCGTGATGACAGACCGCATGACCAACAGCAACTGACTCCCTGAGCCGACCGGGTCCGCCCTTATACGGCCCGGCCGCACTGACGCCGCCCGCCCAGACGGGCAGCCCGGCCTCAGCGATGCCGTCGACGTCACGCACGGCACCGTCGAGCACGATGCCGACGACACCAGCGGCGAGCGCCCGCTCGGCGATGAGTTCACCCAACAGGGCGCGCTCCGTACCGGACTCCGCGGAGATTACCAACACGTCACCGCTCCGGACTTCCTGCAGCGCACGGTGCAGCGCCTGATTATCACCGGCGTGGGTGGAGACGGTGAACGCCCGTCCGGCGATTGCGGGGCAGTTCCATACGGGGTGTACTGCCCCGCCGACGAATCCGAGCCGGTCACCGCCGTCGCCCAGCGCCGCTGTCGGCAGACTGCGCAACGTACCCAGCGCGTCAACATCGACCACGGTCCGCCGGGCGAGCAGCCGATGCCGCTCCATCGCGGCGTGGGTCACCGGCCAGGTTCCTCCGAGATCTGCGATCAGTTCGAGGCTGTCGGCAAGTTCTGCACTGCGGCGACCAGCATGGATCTCGGTACCGCTGGCCAGGCGTTCAAGAGTCTCGTGACCGCCGGTGAGAACCTCGGCGATCTGCTCCCGCACCCAGGCGGGTTCGCCGAGTCCATCGGCGGCCTCGACCGTCTCGTGGATCAGGGCACCGAGACCCTTCATGAAGATGCTCCTGACGAGCTTACGGCGCGTGGCATCGCCGACGGTTCCATCGAGTGTGGTCACCCGGGTGCCTGCCTGCTGCAGCAGCTCAGCGGCGCGGTCGCTTCCCGGCCCGGCCAACAGCACCTGCACTGCGGCCCCATGCTGGCGCACCGATCCGATCACTGCGCCGTCGACGACTGTGATCTCAGTGCCCAGGGCCTCGGCAACCTCCTCTTTGACCTGCGGCGCAGAGGCGTTGAGATCGATGAAGACGGCACCGGGTGCCAGTGCCGGATGCGCTGCCTGGGCAGCTGACACGGCAAAACGCGCTGTAGTCAGCGAGAGGACGAGCTCAGAGTCCTCCGCCGCCTCACTGGCTGAATCTACTCTCCGGATACCGCTGGGGGCCTCCACCGGTCCGGGGTCGAATCCGACGACGTCGTGGCCTGCATCGCGGTACGCCTCAGCGAAGATCCGCCCGGCCTCCCCCAAACCTAGAACTGCCACTCGCATGACGCGCTCCTCTCGCTCAGTGATAACTCATATCGTTTATCGAATATGAGTACCGTCACATGATTGCCCTGTGATGTCAAACACAGAGTGGCAGGCGATCCGGCACTCACTAGACTGTCCGGGACGATGACAGACCACCTCTCTGACGAAACATCGACGGGGGAACGAGAACGTGGCAACCGGTACGAACCGCGGACGGACGCTGGAACGCGCATTCGGGATCCTGCGGTGCCTGGAGACTTCGCGCAGCCCGATGCGACTCAGCGAAGTGGCGCGGGCCGCCGGGCTGCACATCGCTACCGCTCAGCGGATCCTCGGCACGCTGATCGAGCTCGGTTATGTGCAGCTCTCCGACCAGCGGTACTCGCTGGGGCCCGTCGTCCTCGCACAGGCCCATGCTTTCGTGCTCCAGGACCCCGTCGCCAAGGCTGCCCAGCCGGTCCTCGCCGAACTCTCCCAAGACACCGGGCTCACCTCCTCGGTGTGGGTCCGTGTGGGAGCAGAGCGCATACTCACTGTGCGCATCGAGGCTCCCACTCCCCTGCGGTATCAGTTCCCGGTCGGGCGCCGGCTGCCACTCGACGTCGGCGGCGGCAAAGTTCTCCTTGCCCATATGCCCGAGGAGGAGGCCGAAGCGCTTCTGGCCGACTACACCGGACGTACTCTGGCGACGGGGAATGAACAGACCCGCGACGACCTGCTCGAGGAAATGGCCGAGATCCGCGCGCAGGGCTACTATCTCGCGGATTCTGAAAGGCATCTGGGGAGTCGCAGCGTCACTACCATCATCCGCACTGAGGAAGGTGGGGTCGTGGGGGCACTCAACGTCGTCAGCACCGATGAGGCCACCGGCGCTGACGAGTTGCGGCGTCGCGTACCCGATCTGCTCCGTGCGGCGGAACTCATCGGCTCACGCCGCTGAGCCGTGTTCATGACAGCCCGGGATCGTGTATCCCTGGCTTTGTGAGTAATCCCGCCGTATGTTCCACGGGATTACTCACAAAGCCAGGGATACTCGATATGGGAGGGGATGGCTGCGGCTGCTTCCGTGCACCTGGCATAGAGTGAGCGCAACAGCTGCAGGCAACGGAACGTGGAGGACGATGGGACGCAGAGCCACCAGCTGGGGCGCGAGAATCCGCACCCGGCTGCAGTCGGAGGTGCTGCGCAGCACACTCGCCGGGCTCCTCGCGATGGCGATCATCGTTCCGCTGTGGAGCGTCGACATCATCGATCACACCTCAGCCAGCGCCCAGGGCGTGCCCACCCAGTGGAACGACCTGCTCCGCGCCGCCGAGGCCGCGGTGCTGATGATCGCCTGGATCACCTTCGCCGGGTTCTATCTGGGCATGACGCACATCGCGTTCAGCCACCTGCCCCACAGCGCGCTGCACACGGTGGCCGCCCGGCAGTACCAGCGCAAGATCAGCCTGCTCGATCAGCTCAAAGGGGCCTTCACCGCCGAGCAGCTCACCATCGGCGCCGCCGGCATGGCCGCCCTGTTCAGCATCCTGATCGCCCAATCCGGAGAGTTCAGGAACTCCGCCCCGATGATCGTGCTCGGTCTGCTCACCGTCGCCTGCGCCTGGGGTCTGAAGGTCACCTCCTTCGCCCTGCAGTACATGCGGATGCACGCCGTCGGCGAGCCCATCGACTTCCCGCTCGATGAGCAGCCGGTGTTCTCGGACTACATCACCCTGGCCGTGCTGACCTCTACCCTGCACGGGCACAACGTCGAGTTCCGCAGCAGCCGGGGATGGAAGGTCCAGCGCCGGCACACCATGCTCGCCTTCGGGTTCAACACCATCATCCTGGCGATGACGATCAGCCTGCTCTTCGGTGGGCTGGGCTCCTCCGGCTGAGGGCGACCTCAGTTGACCATGCCCCGCCACCAGGAGCACACTGGAGGGGTGCCGGGCTGCAGGTAACCCCCGGGCTCCAATTCATAGCCGCTGCGAGCGGCCACGCGCCGTGAGGCGTTCCCAGCCCGGCACACCCCCACTTCATCTCCACGACGGCGGCCTGAGACGTCCACGACCGGAACCGCCGTCGATGCCGCGCGTTAACCTGCGGGCTATACACTCTCTGCCGAGACGACATCTCGATGTCATCAGCCATCTACGCCCTGACAGCCCTGAGGAAGGTCCATGATCACCCGTCTCGGTGCCCGCCGATCGGAGACTGTGCAGCTGCTCACCTCCATCGCCCAGGAGGTCGGCAGCGGCGTCGACCTCCTCGGCCAGCTCCTCGGCACCCCGACCGGTCAGCGTCAACAGCTGCAGAACGAGCTGATCAGCCTCGAAGGCTCAGCCCTTGACCTGCATTTCCGTCTGCTGACGACGATCCGCTCCGTCTTCCTCACCCCGCTGCCCCGCGAGGACATCTACGCCCTGTCCCACCAGCTCAACCGCACCTTGGAGCACGTCGTCGCGGCCGGGGACCTGTTCGCCTCCCGCGGCCGGCTCACCCTGCCCCGGCACAGCGCGGACCTGCTCGAGACCCTGGGCATGCAGAGTGACCTGACGATCTCCTCGCTGGCCCACCTCGAGGACATCGACAACCTGGAGGAATACACCCTCCAGATCAACCGGCTGACCAAGCAAGCCCACCGCACCTACCGGCGGTGGGTGACCTCCACCGACGGCGCCTTCCAGCCGAACATCGCCATGCAGCAGGAACAGATCGCCACCGCCATGCTCGAGGCCGTGGAATCCCTGCGTGAGGTCGCGACCATCGTCGGCTCGATCATCGTCCGCGAATCCTAGAGGGACCGCCGGTGGAGATCTCCCTGCTCGTGCTGGTGTGCCTGTTTCTGGTCCCAGCCTCATTCGTCAACGGCCTGCATGACGTCTCGAACGCCATCGCCGTTCCGGTGCGCACCCGCGCCCTCTCCCCGACGGCGGCCACCCGCCTGGCCGCCGTCGCCCATCTGGCCGGTGCCCTGGTGGTGCTGCCGATCGGGCTCTCAGTGTTCGCGTGGTTCGAGATGCCGCCGGTTGAGGCACGTGCCACCCTGACCGTGCTGCTCGTGGCGATCCTCACGCTGTTCGGCTGGAACCTGTTCACCTACGTCCGCGGGATGCCCACTTCCAGCACGCACGGGCTGCTGGCCGCGGTGCTCGGTGGGATCCTCGCCCTCTCAGCCCTCGGGCTCATCGACAGCTCCGAGGCTCAGGACCTGCCCTGGGCGGCTCCGGCCCTGACCCTGCTGATCTCCCCGCTGGTGGCCTTCGGCGTGGCATATCTGCTGGTGTTCCTCACCGCGTACCTGGCCCGCAGCGCCGACCCCGACACCGTCAACCGGCGCAGCCGCATGATCCAGGCCGCGACCACCGGAGTCACCAGCTTCGGCATCGGGCTGCAGCAGGGGCAGCGTCTGATGTTCCTGATCATGCTGGCCTTCGCCGCCGCCCTCCCCCAGCATCAGACCACCTGGGCCAGCGCCCTGTTCATCGTCTACTCAGTGGCCATGGCGCTGGGCACGCTCACCGGCGGATGGCGGATCGGGCACTTCCTGGCCCACCGTCTGGTCGCACTAGATCCGATGCGCGGTATGGTCGCCGGGGTGACGACGTCGGTGCTGCTGCTCTTCGGCAGCCTGGCTTGGACGCTGCCGCTGTCGACGTCGCTGACTGCCGGCTCCTCGATCATCGGAGCCGGTTCCAACCAACGCTTCGCCACGGTGAACTGGGCGCAGGCGCTGCAGATGGGACGTTACTGGCTGCTCACCCCGCTGGTCACCGGCTTCATCGGGTGTCTGCTGGTGCTGGCGCTCTCCCCGCTGTACAGCTGAACGTCAGCCAACCAGTGCGGCAGGCCCTCAGCAGGCCTGTGAGCGATCAGCCGAAGCGGCCGGAGACGTAGTCCTCAGTGGACTTCTCCGAGGGGTTGTTGAAGATCGTCGAGGTCTCGGCGTACTCGACCAGCTTGCCCGGCTTGCCGGTGCCGGCGATGTTGAAGAACGCCGTCTTCTCGGAGACACGGGCCGCCTGCTGCATGTTGTGCGTGACGATGACGACCGTGTACTCCTCCTTCAGCTCCGCGATGAGGTCCTCCACGGCCAGCGTGGAGATCGGGTCCAGCGCCGAGCAGGGCTCATCCATCAGGATCACGTCAGGCTTCACCGCGATGGTGCGGGCGATGCACAGACGCTGCTGCTGACCGCCGGAGAGCCCCGAGCCGGGCTTGTCCAGGCGGTCCTTGACCTCGTTCCACAGGTTCGCGCTGGTCAGTGACTTCTCGACGATGCCGTCGGCGTCGGACTTGCTCAGCCGCATGCCGTTGAGCTTGTACCCGGCCAGCACGTTCTCGCGGATGGACATGGTCGGGAACGGGTTCGGCTTCTGGAACACCATCCCGATCAGCGTGCGCACGGTCACCGGGTCCACCCCGGGGCCGTAGATGTCATCGCCGTCGAGGAGCAGCTGCCCCTCCACCCGCGCATAGGGCAACACCTCGTGCATGCGGTTGATCGACCGCAGGAAGGTGGTCTTACCGCAGCCGGAGGGACCGATGAACGCGGTCACCGAGCGTGCGTCGATGTCGATGTTGACGCCCTCGACGGCGCGGAAGCTGCCGTAGTAGACGTTCATGTCGATGGCCTGGATGCTCTTGGACATCTGGTTCTCACTCACACTTTCTCGACAGTGGGGCTGTCGTCTGACGATCGTCTCAGCGGCCGCCGGTCTTCGGGGCGAAGACCTTGGCGATGATGCGGGCGATGAGGTTGAGCATCATCACCACGAAGATCAGCACCAGAGCGGCGGCCCAGGCGCGCTGGTAGGAGGGCTCGGAGATGCTCGGGTTGATCGGGTTCTGGAACTGACGGTAGATGTACACCGGCAGCGCGGTCATCCACCCGCTGAACAGGTTCCAGTTGACGTTGGCGACGAAGCCGGCGGTGACCAGGATGGGCGCCGTCTCACCGAACACTCGGGCCAGGGCCAGGGTCACACCGGAGGCGATGCCGGAGATTGCTGTGGGCAGCACCACCTTCATGATGGTCCGCCACTTGCGCACGCCCATCGCGTAGGAGGCCTCGCGCAGCTCGTTGGGCACCACGCGCAGCATCTCCTCGGTGGTGCGCACCACGATGGGGATCATCAGCACCGAGAGCGCGATGGCGGCGGTGATGCCCAGAGTGGACCGGGAGGTGGAGACCAGCCCGGCTTCGTTGAGCAGGGTCATCAGCGCGGACATCGCCGCCACACCGAACAGACCGGCGACGATGGAGGGGATACCGGTCATCACGTCGACGAAGAACGTGATCGCCCGCGCCAGGGGGCCGCCGCGGGAGTACTCCACCAGGTAGATGGAGGTCAGCAGGCCGATCGGCACGGAGATCAGCGCCGCGGCCAGGGTGATCACCAGCGAGCCCACCAGCGCGTGCACGATACCACCCTGCACCGAGGTGCCTTCGGAGACGGCCTGGGCGTCGGTGGTGCCGGAGACCCCCATCATGTCCGAGGTGAGGAAGCCGGGTTCGCTGAGTCCGCGCAGACCCACCGAGGTCACCGACCACAGCAACGAGGCCAGCGGGATCAGCGCCAGGATGAATGCGGTGTACACCAGGTTGCGGCAGAGCTCGTCGTTGGCCTTCCGCCGACCCGCCCGCACCCGGGTGACCACATAGCTGGTCACCAGGAACACGATGGCGGTGACGGCGAAGAGGAAGCCGAGGTGGAAGTCGGTCAGCAGTGCAGCCAGCGCAGCACCCACCACGATCGAGGCCAGCAGCACCACGATCCAGGTCCACTGGGGCAGGGGACGCTGGGCCAGCTTGCTGCGGCCCGTCCCGGCGGAGCGGGGGGACTTGTCGAGGGTCTGGTGTGAGGTCGACATCAGTTGGCTCCCGAGAATTCCTTGTGACGGCTCACGATCCAGCGGGCGATCATGTTGACCACCAGGGTGAGGAGGAACAGGACCAGACCGATCGCGATCAGCTGGGCCTGACGTTCCGAGCCCGGAGGCGCCTCCGGGAAGTTCAGGGCGATCTCGGCCGGGATCGTGGCGTTGCCGGAGGAGATCAGCGAGAAGGTCAGCGGGCCGACCGAGAGCACCAGGGCCACGGCCATGGTCTCACCGAGCGCGCGCCCGAGTCCGAGCATGACCCCGGAGATGATGCCGGCGCGGGCGAAGGGGAACACCGCGGTGCGGATCATCTCCCATTTCGTCGCACCCAGGGCGAGGGCGGCCTCCTCGTGCAGCTTCGGGGTCTGCATGAAGATCTCGCGGGAGACCGCGGTGATGATCGCGATGATCATCACGCTGAGCACGATGCCACCGGTGAGGATGGTGCGGCCGGTCTGGGAGGGGTCTCCGGCGAAGAGCGGGATGAAGCTCAGGTGCTCGTGGAGGACGTCGTAGAGAGGGACCAGCGCAGGCGCCAGGAACGTCATGCCCCATGCGCCGTAGACCACTGAGGGGATCGCGGCGAGCAGGTCGATGATGTACCCGATGCCGCGGCTGAGCTTCGGCGGGGCGTAGTGGGAGAGGTAGAGCGCGACCCCGACGGCGACCGGGGTGGCGATGAGCAGCGCGATCGCCGAGGCCATCAGTGAACCCAGCAGCAGCGGGTAGGCGTAGGAGAAGAAAGTCCCGAAGTCGAAGCCGGTCTCCGGGCTGTAGACGGCGTCACGCGAGTTGACCGTGAGGAACAGCGCGACGAAGGCCAGCACCAGCAGGATGATGATGCCAGCGGTGAGGGCCAACCCGGAGAACACCTTGTCCCCGGCCACTCCGCCCTTGTCGCTCGAGACCAGGGCGTTCGAGGGCCGGCCGTTCGCCCCGTCCTTGCCGCCGCGACGACGCTTGCCGACGCCGGGCTGCGTGTCCTCGGCGACGCTGACGCTGCCCGACCGGACCTCATTCCCGCCGCCCTGCTGCGGCCGGTCCCCGCCGGACTCGGGAGTCTGCGGATCTTCAGTGCGTGGCACCCGAATTCTCCTTGCCATGTGTCGATGATGCCGACTGCTGCCGCCGGCCGACGAGGGGCGCACAGTGCGGTCCACGGAGCCTCACGACGAGGTCGTGAGGCTCCGTGGACCGGTGCTCACTGTGCGATCAATGGGAGGCGCAGATCACTCTGCGGCGGAGATCTGCGAGAAGGCCTCTTCAGCCTCCGAGCGCAGGTCCTCGGACATCGGGGCCGAGCCGGCGGCGTCGGAGGCGGCGTTCTGGCCGTCCTCGGATACGATGTACTCGCCGTAGGCCTTGACCAGATCGACCTTCTCCTGGTCGCTGTACTCGTTACAGAAGATGTTGTAAGCGACCATCACGATCGGGTAGGCGCCCTCTTCGGTGGTCTCGCGGTCGAGGTCGAAGGCCATGTCGTTCTCGGCCTGACCCTCAGCCTGCGGGGATCGCTCGACGGCGGTGGCCGCGGCCTCCGGGGAGTACTCGACGTACTCCTCGCCGACCCTCACGTTGACCGAGTTCAGATCACCGATCTGACCGGCGTCGGCGTAGGTGATGGCACCGTCGGTCTCGGAGGCCAGGGAGACCACACCGGAGGTTTGCTGGGCAGACTCAGCGGAGAAGTCCGAGGGCCAGTCACCCGAGGGCTCCTCGTCCCAGGAGTCCGAGGCGGTCTCGAGGTACTCGGTGAAGTTCTCGGTGGTGCCGGAGTCGTCAGCGCGGTGGACCACGGTGATCGAGGTGCTCGGCAGGTCGAGGTCTTCGTTCTGCTCGGCGATGGCGTCGTCGTCCCAGGAGGTGATCTCACCGGAGAAGATCTGCGCCAGGGTGTCGGCGTCGAGCTGTAGGCCGTCCTCGATGCCGTCGACGTTGTAGGCCACAGCGATCGGGGTGATGTAGGAGGGGATGTGGAAGGCACCCTCGTCGCCGCAGACCTCCTTGGAGTCCTCCCACTCCTCGTCGTCCATCGCGGCGTCGGAGCCGGCGAAGTCGTACTGGCCGCCCAGCAGACCCTCGCGCCCACCACCGGAGCCGACGGGGTTGTAGTTGACCTGGGCGTTCGGAGCGACCTCGAGGAACTGCTGGTTCCACTCGGTCATCGCCGACTCCTGCGAGGAGGCGCCGCCGCCCTCCAGGGTGCCCTGCACCTCTTCGGCGTTGACCTCGCCGTTCTCGCCGTTGCCGTTGTCATCGCCGTTGCCGTTGTCGTCGCCGCCGCAGGCAGTCAGGGCCAGGGCGGTCACGGACAGCAGGGCCGCACCGCGGCCGAAGTGAGAAACCTTCACAGTTGTCCCTCTCTGAGGTGTCGTGGGGCGCCGGATGAGGCGCAGAAGATCGTGCAGGTGCGCATACTCCCCTCAGCCGGGCCCGATGGGCACAGCTCACGAGGAGCGGCTCCCACAGTAGGCACAGCAGATGTCCAGAAGAGGCGCTGAAAGTGACCTGGGCACCGCTTTCAGATGAACTCTCGGTAAACGGCTCAGCGGGGACCGTAGACTGTGGAGGATGTCACCATGTGCAGACTCCCTCCCTGATGCGCCCTCGGCGGGGCCGCGTTTCACCCTGCGCCGCGCCCGGACCGCCGATGTGCGGCGGATCCTCGATCTGGCCCGCCCGCTGGTGGAGCGGCGCGTGCTGGTGGCGAAGGAGGCCGTGTCCTATTACGAGTCGCTGCAGGAGTTCCAGGTGGCCGTCTCAGTGCCGAGTGACCGCGGTGCAGCAGACGACGGCGGCGCGCCCGGCGACGAGACGCTCGCAGGTGAGGTCATCGGTTTCGGCGCCCTGCACGTGATGTGGGAGGACCTCGCCGAAGTGCGCACTCTGGCGGCCTCTGACCAGTGGTTGGGCACCGGCGTCGGCTCGGCTCTGCTGCGGCGCCTGCTCGATGAGGCCCGCGCGCTCGGCGTCCGCCGGGTGTTCTGCCTGACCTTCGAAGTGGACTTCTTCACCCGCCACGGGTTCCGAGTCATGGAGAACCAGGAGCAGGTGGACCCGGAGGTCTATTCGGAGCTGCTGCGCTCCCAGGACGAGGGCGTCGCTGAGTTCCTGGATCTCGCGCGGGTCAAGCCCAATACTCTGGGCAATACCAGGATGATCATCGAGCTGTGATCGCCGAGCCGTGATCACCGAGCGGTCATCATCAAGCGGTGACCGCTCCTCCGTAGGGGGCGTACCGGATATATGGAATGGGGCACATGAGGCGAAGATCCTTCACAGCCCCGGAAGCACCTCCACCGCCTCCTCATGCGGCATTCCGGTGGCCACCAGCAGGTCGATCACCATGGGCCGCAGCAGCATCACCAGTGCCTCGCCCTCCAAGGTGCTCACCTGAAGGTCCCGCGGATGCAGCCGCGCGGCCACATCGGCTAGGCGCTGCTGGGCGGCGGCCGTACGGCGTCGGTACCCGCGGCCAGGGTCTTCCACCGCTCGTGCGATGAGCGCGGTGGCATCGGCCAGATCCTCCATCACCTGGCTGATGCTCGCCGTACCGCCGTCAGTCAGAGCTGCGTGGTCGATCGCGCCCACTGCACGGCGGGCGATCACCCGCTGGCTGCGCACCGCCAGATCCAGCTGGTCAGCCACACGGTCCATACGCCGGACATAGTGGCGATGACGGCGGTAGGCCGGCGAATACAGGGTCAGCTCCCGAGCGGAGGCCACGGCGTCGGAGGCTTGGTCGAGCTGCGACTGCATGGCCCTCGAGCGGATCAGCGCATGCCAGGCATGCCGGGACTCCGAGGTGCGGATCCCCTTGGCCGTCTCACGGAGGCAGGCGGTGAGCTCATCGACCACCTGACCCAGCTCACGGATCGGTTCGCGCCGCGGATCACGCGGGGTCAGCAGCGCCACCAGCATCGCCACCACTCCCCCGACGACGGCGTCCATGCTGCGGGAGAAGGGACCGAACACCCCGACCTCCGGAGCGGGGATCAGGACCACCAGCAGGGACTGCAGCCCCATCTGCATGGCCAACAGCGGGCTGCGGTCCAGGAACCGGGCCAACATGATGGCGACGAAGAGCACCAGGCTGGCGGTGAGGATGCTGCGGCCGAGCAGGTGCAGCACCATATCCCCGATGAAGATGCCCAGTGTGCAGCCGATGCCGACTTCGATGACTTTGCGCAGCCGCGGTTCGCGGGAGAACCCGAGGGCGATCAGAGCGGCGATGGCGGCGAAGAGCGGATCGCGGTGACCCAGGAGTTGCTCTGCGATGGTGTAGGCGCCGACGGCGGCCAGCGTCATCTGCAGAGCAGGGATGATGGAATACCGGGCACGTCGCGCCCCGACCCGGCCGCGGGTGCCGAGCACTCCGGCGGCGCTGCGCAGGAGCTGGCGGGCGCGGTCGAGCAGGCCGTCGACGCGCGGCGACTCCTCTTCCTGCCCTCCGCCGAGCAGATGCGGGGTGCGGAATGACGTGGTGTCGGCGGTGGGCTCGTGGGGGTCCGGGTCAGGGGGCTGGGAGCTCACAACAGATGAGTCTATTCCTGTGCGCTGAGCGGGTGCTGGGCGGAGAAGGGCTGAGGTGGGTGCTCAGTTGAGCCTGAACTCATGGGGTTCCGAGGTGATGCCGCTGAGCCGCACGGTGAGCTCATAGGTCCCCGCGGCCAGCTCAGCGGGCTCGGAACAGTCCACTGAGGAGTCAGAACGCGGCCAGTTGACCTGGGCGCGCTCCAGCTGTCCGGGTTCGAGGTCGATCTCCATGCTGGCGTCGTCCTCTGAGCACTGGGCGGTGGTGAAGATCTCACGGCCTTGGCGGCTGACCGCGAATTCCTGCTGGCCGGTGCCCACGTCTACTGAGCAGTTCTCGTCACCGATGTTCTCGATGGACATGACCAGCAGCGGTGCTTCATCGGCCGAGTAACCCTCGGACCCGGTAGAGGCGGTGACGGAGATGTCGGCGGGATCGCAGCTGCCCTCCACAGCGTCTTCATCGCCAGTGCCGTCGACGGAGGAGTCCTCGTTCTCCGCCACACTGGGGGACTCGGTGGGGGTGTCGTCGTCGGCGCCTTCGTCAGCGCTGTCTTCACCACCGGCGCCGTCACTGCCGGCGGTCTCGTCCTGGACGGTCTGGTCCTCTTCCCCGCCCATGATCCAGGTGACCAGGGCGGAGATGCCCCACGCCGCACCCACCAGCACGAGGAACGCCAGAATACCGACGACGATCCGACGACGCCGGTAGACCTCGGGAGACTCGCGCGCAGGACGACCTTCAGACATGGGGACCAGGATATCGGTGGGCGCTGCCATGACGATCAGGACATGCAGGACACCAGCGCAGGCAGAGCACACGGCTCCCTAGACTGGACGGCTCCCTAGACTGGACGGCTCCCTAGACTGGGGACGATGCCTGTACGCGAAGACACCACCGCCGCCCCGTCACCAGGGGCTCGCCCGCCGCTGCCGGATGCAGTGCCCGATGTCATGACTAAGGCCATGACTGATGCCGTGCACCAGCGGGTGATCGACTGGTTCTCCGAGGCCGCCCGCGATCTGCCCTGGCGGCGTCCCGAGTGCACCCCGTGGGGTGTGCTGGTCTCCGAGATCATGCTGCAGCAGACCCCGGTGGTGCGGGTGCTGCCGAGGTGGGAGCTGTGGATGCAGCGCTGGCCGACTCCGGCGGACTGTGCGGCAGCTGACCCTGCGGAGATCCTGACCGTCTGGGATCGGCTCGGGTATCCGCGCCGGGCACTGCGGCTGCAGTCCGCCGCCGCGGCGATCACCAGCCAGCACGGCGGTGAGGTGCCGCAGAACGCCGAGGAGCTGCGCGCGCTGCCTGGTATCGGAGAATATACGGCCGCCGCCGTGGCTTGTTTCGCCTTCGGGGCGCCGGAGGTGGTGGTGGACACCAATATCCGGCGGGTCCATGCCCGGGTGTTCTCCGGTGCGGCTCTGCCCGGGCCGACCTACACGGCCGCACAGCGACGGCTGGCTCATGAGCTGATGCCTGCCACGCACGATGACGGCGGCGTGCGGGCCTGCGCGTGGAACGCGGCCACCATGGAGCTCGGGGCGCTGATCTGCACCGCCCGATCTCCGCAGTGTGCGATATGCCCGGTGGCGGATCTCTGCGCGTGGCGGGCTGCGGGGTCACCGCCGCCCACGGACTCACAGCGCACGCGCGGGCAGGCGTGGCAGGGCACAGACCGGCAGGTGCGCGGCGCGATCATGGCGGTGCTGCGGCAGAGAAGCCCGGTGGCGGCTGCTGCGGTGCTGGAGGGGCTGGACCTGCCTGAGGCCTCTGCGGATCAGCGGCGCCGGTGCCTGGATTCGCTGGTGGCCGACGGGCTGGCCGTGCGTGCGGGCGAACCCGGCTCGGCCGTCGAGCAGATCGGTCTGCCCGGCACGGTCTGACCGGTTCCGGGTACATCGTGCCGGGTGAATGGTGCCGGACGAATAGTGCTAGGTGAATCGTGCCGGGTGAATGCTGCCGAGCACCCGGCGTCTACAGCGTCATAGGTGCCCGATAGCCTGGTGGTTATGGCCACACGCAGTTCCTCCCGCCCCTCCGCCCGTGCCAAGGCGAAGCCGACCTTCGAATGCAGCGAATGCGGCTGGCAGACCGTCAAATGGGTAGGCCGCTGCCCGGAGTGCCAGTCCTGGGGAACGGTCGAGGAGAAGGGCCAGGCAGTGGCCCGGACGACGGCAGCGTCTTCGCTGGCTGCGCCGGCCCAGGTGATCGCCGACGTCGATGCCTCTCAAGCCGAATTCCGCGCCACCTCTGTGGGCGAGCTGGACCGGGTGCTCGGCGGCGGGCTGGTGCCCGGTGCGGTGATCCTCATGGCCGGCGAGCCGGGGGTGGGCAAGTCCACGCTGCTGCTGCAGGTCGCCGCCGCTGCGGCGAAGATCCGCCCCGCCGAGCCGGTGCTGTACCTGACCGGTGAAGAGTCGGCATCACAGGTCAAGAAGCGTGCCGAGCGGATCGACGCCGTCGCTGACTCCCTGTATCTGGCCTCGGAGACAGACCTCGGACAGGCGCTGGGGCAGATCGAGACGGTGGCCCCGCAGCTGACCATCATGGACTCGGTACAGACGTTGTCCTCCGCCGAAGTCGACGGCGCGGCCGGTGGGGTGACCCAGATCCGCGAGGTGACCGCTTCGATGATCGAGGCGGCGAAGCGCCGGAACATGACCACGATCCTCGTCGGCCACGTCACCAAAGACGGGTCCATCGCCGGACCGCGGATGCTGGAGCACCTGGTGGATGTGGTGTGCCAGTTCGAGGGGGATCGGCATTCTCGGCTGCGGCTGCTGCGCGCGGTGAAGAACCGCTACGGACCCACTGACGACGTCGGCTGCTTCGACCTCACCGAAGATGGCTTGGAGTCCCTGGCTGATCCTTCGGGGCTGTTCGTCTCTGCGCTGACGGAGCGGGTGCCGGGAACGTGCATCACCATCACGTTGGAGGGGCGTCGACCGTTGACCGCTGAGGTGCAGGCCCTGGTCGCGGAGTCGCAGGCTTCGCAGCCGCGGCGGGCCGTCAGCGGG
This sequence comes from Nesterenkonia aerolata, assembly GCF_031470965.1. Taxonomy (NCBI): domain Bacteria; kingdom Bacillati; phylum Actinomycetota; class Actinomycetes; order Micrococcales; family Micrococcaceae; genus Nesterenkonia; species Nesterenkonia aerolata. The sequence goes on from NZ_JAVKGR010000006.1 coordinate 125,487, forward strand.
CTAGATTCCGCGCGGGTCTCGATGCTGTTGGCGGTTCTCCAGCGGCGGGCGAAAGTGGCCACGCTGATGAAGTCGGAGACCTATGTGGCCACAGTGGGCGGGGTGCGAATCACTGAGCCGGCCGCGGATCTGTCCATCGCGCTGGCGGTGGGGTCCGCGGCGTTGGAGAAACCGTTGCCGAACCGGTTCGTGGCCTTCGGTGAAGTAGGGCTGGCCGGTGAGGTGCGGCAGGTGCCGGGGCTGCGTCAGCGACTGCAGGAGGCTCAGCGGCTGGGCTTCACCCATGCGATCATTCCGCGGGCTGCTGGTGGGGAGCAGCGCGATGTGGTGCCGGAGGGAATGCGGGTCAAGGAGGTCGGGTCGCTGCAGGAGGCGATGTCTCTGGTGCTCGGCGGGGAGTGAGTCTGCCGGGTTGTTCTACTGCTCGTAGAATGGGTGGCTGGTCCGTCCGTCGTCGCCTGCTAGGAGACCCGTGTTCCGCGCTCCCAAAGATTTCTTCCGTGTCATGGCTTTTGCCGAGGCGGTGTCCTGGACGTTGTTGATCGGCGGGATGGTCCTGCGCGCCACCGGCGGGCTTGACGTCGCGGTGACCATCGGCGGCGGCATCCACGGCTTCGTGTTCCTCGCCTACGGGGCCACTGCCGTGATCGTCGCGAAGAACCAGCGGTGGGGGCTGCTTCCCGCACTCGTGGCGATCGGCTCGGCCGTCATCCCCTACGCCACCGTGCCCACGCATTTCTGGCTCAGCCGCTCCGGTCGGCTGGAGGGTGACTGGCGGCACGAGCCGAGCGAGCACCCGCGCGATCACACCTGGCATGACCGCCTGCTCCGTGCCCTGCTGCACCACCCCGTCGCCTTCGGCCTGGGCATCTGCGCACTGGTGATCCTCACCTACGTGATGCTGCTCCAGGCAGGCCCACCCGTCGACGTCAGCCCCGAAAGCTGACCACCCCTCCGATCGAGAATCCCTGGCTTTGTGAGGTATCCCGTGGAACATACGGCGGGAGAACTCACAAAGCCAGGGATTCTCGATCTGCAGTGCGGGGCGGGACTTCCTGGGCCTGTCACCCGTCGACCACGGACTACAAACATCACCGGATACGAAAGAAACCCCGCTAGCGCGGGGAGCACTCGCGCGAATCATCGACAGACACGAAAAGGCCAGGCTCATCCCCGCTGCGCGGGGCTGAGGCAACTGTGCCACAGGCTCCGGCACACACGCGACTTCTCTCAAAATTATCAATGGTCTATTCGAATCTGTGCCCGTGCTCACCACTGTGGTAGCCTGAAGCCACGGCGTGAACTCCATCACAGAAGAAGGGCCCACATGCTCCAGCACAGCGAATGGCCGAAGGCGGGCTGGAGCATGTGGGCCAAATCCGGAGACCCGACGGGCTGGCTCTCACTGCCGCAGCACATGATCGACAGTTCTCAAGTAGGAGAGATCCTCTGGACGGAATGGGTGGCACCGTCTCAACGGCGGCTCGTCGAAGAAGATCTCACCCTGACTGAAACAGAAACCCTCAACCTGGTGTCCTGGCTTGCCGGAAGCCACGACGTGGGGAAAGCAGATTCTCAATTTCTTCGGCAGGTGGAAAACCGGCGCGAAAATAGATATCTTGTTGATCAAGTCATCGACGCCGGTCTCCCCTTAGATCATGATCCTCAATTTCCGGATAAAATTCAACATTCAACCCTGGGCGCCGCTATCGTCTCCCGGCATCTCCGCCGATACCACAACGTTCCTGAACCAGTGGCCCGCACACTGGCTTCAATCGCCGGCGCTCATCACGGCCTACCGGCCAGTCACTCATCTTTCAAATACGCCTCACAGTATCTGGACGCCATGAGTTCCCAATGGGTCAGCCTCCATACCGATCTGTTGAACGCTTTAGCCGACGACACCGGCGCAACTGCGGTGCTACCCCGTCTACGGAGCACCAAGCTCTCACCACAGACCCAGATGCTCATCACAGGGTTGACCATCATGACGGACTGGATCACCTCAAATCCGGAGGCTTGCCCGCTCAGTTCAACAGGACGCAGCTCGTCCACAGACCGAGCCCGCACAGCGGTCAACGCCATCCGCCCCACTGCTCCATGGAACCCGTTGTTACCCAACACAGGCACAACCAAGGGGGACTACTCCTCGCGGTTCAACTGGCCCGCAGGCCGCTCTCCGCATCCTTCCCAGTCTGCTGCCCTGGACATGTGCCGCGCCCTTGAACCCCACCAAGCTGCCATGCTCGTCATTGAGGCTCCCATGGGGGAAGGGAAGACAGAGGGTGCGCTACTCAGTTCGGAGTTCCTCGCCCAACGCTCTGGCGCCTCGGGAGTCATGGTTGCCACACCGACAACGGCCACTGCCGACGGGCTCCTGGCCCGAGTAGCACGCTGGGCCGAATCGACCACGATTGCCGTTCGACCGCTGTCACTCTTCCTCGCTCACTCGAGAAGCAAGCTCAACCCTGACATGAAAACTCTCCGTTTTCAGGGCATCGGAACAGACGAAGTCCACGCACCAACCATTGCCCATCAATGGCTCAGCGGACGCAAAAAAGGAATACTCACCAACGCCGTCATCGGCACCGTAGACCAAGTACTCTTCATGGCGCTCCAAAGCAAGCACATCATGCTGCGGCATCTCGGACTGAGCAGCAAAGTCATCATCATTGACGAGTGCCATGCTTATGACACCTATATGTCTGCTTATCTCTCGACGGCCTTGCGCTGGCTGGGGAAGTACGGCGCTCCAGTCATCCTCCTATCTGCCACTCTTCCGGCGTCGAAACGCCGGGAACTCATCGACGCTTATCGCGAAGGCCTCGATATCGACTATGAGGCGCCCGGGGACTCTGCCATACAGGCTGATGGCGTGGGTGAGAGCAGCTACCCACGGCTCACCCTGGCCACCCAGAGCGGTGAGCAGACCGTCACACCCCTACCATCCGGCAATCCCACCGTGATCGCGCTAAGCACGATCGACGATGAGGCACATGCGTTGAGGACAGCGCTGCTGCCTACACGGGACACCGGTGGATGCACCGCTGTCGTATGCTCCACCGTTGCCCGCGCACAGGATGCGTTCCGCCTCGCCCAGGAGCTTGTCGGTGATGACGCAGTGCTGCTGCACGCTCAGTTCACCGCGTCACATCGGATGGAGACAGAGCGACGACTACTCAGGGAGCTCGGCCCCGGCGCTGCCCGGCAATCAGGGCGACCGCAGCGGCGCATCATCGTTGCCACCCAAGTCATTGAGCAGTCTCTGGATATCGATCTTGACCACCTGATCACTGACATCGCACCGGCAGATCTGATTCTCCAACGAACAGGCAGACTCCATCGGCATCCCAGAAATCCCGGGGATCGCCCCGACTGGGCAAGTACACCCCATACCGTCATACGGGGATTCCGTGAACGAGTGACCCCCGAAAAAGCTCCTGCTTTTGCTCCGGGAATCGATGCGGTATATCCGGAACCGCTCCTGCTCAGCAGCATCACTGCACTTGAGCTGGACATGTCCGAGCCCCGCATCACGGTTCCCACGGATATCCCTGTGATTGTTCATAGTGCCTACGAAGACCCAAGCGTCCACACCGCGTGGCAAGAGCACTATGACGAAGCCCGTCAGAAATGGGATCAGAAGGAGCGGACGCGCCGCATGATGGCGCGGAGCTTCCAGATCACGTCACCGGACTTTGGGACACTGACGGATACCTTCGTCCGGCATACTGATGTCGTCGACGACGGTACGCAGCTCGGTGAGCAGCAGGGTCTGGCCCGAGTCCGCGACGCTGATCCCAGCATCGAAGTGATTCCTGTCATTTCCACGGGCACGGGGTATGCCCCAATACCATTGGGCGACGACGATCCCATCGAGGAGTACATTCATCACGGGGTGACGCCCCACGGGCCGCTCGAGCATCAGCTCGCGGCCTCCACATTGCGACTTCCAGCGCGATTCACCAAGATCCGCGACGGAGATGAGGACCCACTCGATCTCATCGTCAGTACTCTTGAGCAGCTCACAGACCCCGCCTGGATGCAGTCGTCATTGCTCAGAGGGCAACTCATGCTGCCCTTCGACGACAATCTGCGGACACAACTAGTAGGCCACGATCTCGAATATGACCTGGACCTTGGTCTGGTAGACCACACCTACGACGCATGGCGGGCTGAGATGGCACGCCGCCATAAGGAGAGCCATGGTGACTGACCAACCACAACAGACCGAAAACCAGTTCAATCTCCTCGACGAGTCCTGGATCACCTGCCTGATGCTCAACCGGCAAGAGGAGACCCTCTCCCTCAGGGATCTCTTCACCCGATGCCATGAGATCTCACGTATCAGCGGAGACAGCCCCCACCAGGCCACCTCCATTCTGCGACTCGCACTAGCCATCTTCTGGAGGGCGCACCTCACCGTCGGCACACTCGGTACACGTCGCACTGACCCCGAGCAATGGTGGTCAGATTCCTTCGCCGATGACTCCGCCGAGCCGGTGAAGCACACAGCGGGAAACAGAGTCAGTGACACGGTGATCGGCCCTGTACACCACTACCTTGAGGCCTACACAGACAGGTTCGCGCTGTTCCACCCCAGCCAACCATTCTTCCAGGTCAGCGACCTACATAAGGCTGATGGAAGCCACCTTCCCGTCAGCCGCCTCATCCCGGAGGCGGAGAACGACTACTTCACGCTGCGGGCCGGTACTGGGCCCACCACGTTGAGCTATCCCGAAGCAGCTCGCTGGCTCGTCTGCATCCAGGCCTACGACTATTCAGGGATCAAACCCGGTGCCGTCGGTGATCCTCGGGTGAAGAACAACAAGGGATACCCCATTGGACCGGGCTGGACCGGCCAAGCCGGCATCGTCGTGCTCCATGGGCGATCACTTCGGGAAACACTGCTCCTGAATACCCCGGCGTCATTTCTCCAAGCACTTCATCGGGAGAACCCCCAGGACCTGCCCCCGTGGGAACGTCACCCCGATGGCCCGGCCCCCAGAGCTGAGGATACGGTCTTCCCCGAAGGGCCCTGCGATGTGTTGACCTGGCAGTCACGCAGAGTACGCCTTGGCCGAGGCGACGGCGTCGTCACCGGAGTCTTGGTCTCGAACGGGGACAAGATCGAGAATAAGAACCAGTTCTTCGACCCCATGACGGCGTATCGGTACAGCAAGAATCAGTCTTCAAAACTGCAGACTGTCCACATGCCGCAGGAGCATGATCCTGACTTGACCGTGTGGCGGGGGCTCGCTCCAATGCTGCACCGGACACCGAGCCCCAGCACGGACAGCCTTGACACAGCTGGCCGGATTCCGACCACAGTCGATGCTCTCCAAGGGCTTATGCTCCCCCGGGACTCAGAAGATTTCACCGTCGTCACGGAGCTCGTCGGAGCGAAATACGGGGCACAGCAGTCGTCTCATACTGACACCATCAATGCCATCCTGCCCCTGCGCATGAGCCTGTTGCTGTCCCAGGAGAATCGACCCGCACGAACCGTAGTGAACGCAGCGCAAGCGGCGCTCGACGCCACAGTCGCTCTGGGCCAGTTCGCGGGGCACCTGCGCCAAGCCGCCGGGGGCGATTACAGCTTCCAACCGCTACCCAGAGAATCGGTCCTCCACGAACTCCAGGCTCATTTTGCGCGGTGGATAGTGACCATCACACCCACCGTGGACCTCAACAATGCATCCTCCCAGTGGGAGGACACAGTCCGTCAGGCGGTACTCAACGAGGCGAGCACCTTACTCCGTTCGGTCTCTCCACGCGTCATGATCGGCACCGAGGTGGAAGGCGACCCACCACGCCTGGTGTCCGGATCATCGGCCTGGACACGACTACACCGCAGGTTGGACGACATTCTTCCCACCACTGCTCGGATCTCCTCAAACAACCCGACGGCCGCATCGACGGAAGGAGCATGACATGACGATACCCAGCCACACTCCCCCTGCCACGACCTCTGAGGGAGCACCCTCTGCTCCGACATCACTGGCCAACGCTGTTCGCTCGACGATCCACCGGCTCTATACTCCAGCGCGCCAAGAACGAGGACCCATTTCCCCCACGCACAAGGCCACACTGGCTCAGTTGAGAAACGCGGTGGGGCGCCGCCCTGAACAGAGTCCCGTTGCCTGGACAAAAGTCATCGACGAGATTCTTCCCGAATTCCCCGAAAGCCAGCTGTCCACAGATTCCCCCAGTAACGCGGAGTGGGCGGCATTTACTGCCCTGACACACTGGGCCATGCATCAACAGTCAGTACCCGCAGCCATGCATAAGAGCGCAAAAATCCCAAGTATTAATTTTGGATACAGCATTGGCAAACTGGCGGCCGGCAGGGAATCAACGTCGATTAAACCTCGCTTCGACGCACTGCTACTGAGCACTCATGAATCTGCGACTCTGCATCACCTGCGCAGCCTCATCCAGTTGCTCCGTTCTTCCACCATCCCCACTGACTACGGCCTACTCGCTGAGGACCTCGCAACTCTGCGCAGCACCGGGGGCAGGCAGAAAGTGGCTCTGCGCTGGGGGCGTGGATTCTCCCGCGGCCTCGCCGTCGGGCGCACACAGAAGACAACCGACAACAGCTGAACCATCTCGTGATACGACGAAAGGACCGATGATGCCGCTCTACCTCGATATTCACGCACTCCACACAGTCCCACCCAACAACCTCAATCGTGATGACACCGGCGCACCGAAAACCGCCACTTTCGGCGGGGTAGTCCGTCAGCGTGTCTCATCACAGGCATGGAAACGGGCTATCCGCAAAGACTTCGAAAACCATCTGGACCCCTCCAAACTCGGTGTGCGGAGCCGCCGCATCGTCTCCAAAGTCGTTGCCGCCATCCGCGCGATCGACGACTCATGGACACGTGAGCGTGCCGCAGCAGCGGTAGAGAAAGCACTGAAGACAGCCAAGATCGATGTGGAAAAGAAGAAGCCCACCGATGAGAACGACGATCGTCACGCTGAGGATCTTTGGGAAACCAAGTATCTCTTGTTCCTGAGCACTCATCAGATACAACGACTGGCTGAGTTCATCGTGGCGCATGGCGACTCGAAGTACACCAAGAAGCAGGTGGAGCCGCTGCTGGACGAGCAGCACAGTGTGGATATCGCCATGTTCGGCCGCATGGTTGCCGATGCGGCCGATTTCAATGTGGACGCCTCCGTCCAAGTCGCGCATGCCCTGGGGGTCTCTGCAGCCGAACCGGAGTTCGACTATTTCACGGCCGTCGACGATGTCGTCGAAGACGTCGAGGAGACGGGCGCGGCGATGATCGGGACCATCCAGATGATGTCATCGACGCTCTACCGCTACGCCACTGTCGACGTCGACCTCCTCGGTGAGAACCTGGGCTCAGAAGAGGCTGCGCAGCAGGCCGCACAAGCCTTCGTACGGTCATTCATCAATTCGATGCCCACCGGTAAACAGAACACGTTCGCCAACCGCACTCTTCCTGAGGCGGTCGTCGTCGTCCTGCGCAGAGACCGCCCGGTTTCCTGGGTGAACGCTTTCGAGGAACCAGTTCCCTCGGAAACACCTAGCAGTCGACGTGTCTTGGCCGCGGAGAAGTTGGCGGGTGAGGCGGTGTCCCTAGGAAGGACCTACGCCTCTGATGAGAACCGCACGTGGGTGGTAGCGCTTCAGGGGCTACAAGAGGCACTGTCATCGTTGGGCCCCTCTGTTAGTCAGTCTGAACTTCTCAATCAGTTGGAAGAGGAGCTGGGGAAGGGGCACTCGTGAAGACTCTTGTGCTGAAGCTCTATGGGCCAATGCAGTCCTGGGGCGACAACAGTCGATTCACCACACGTCACACACGCAACGAACCGACCAAATCGGGGGTTCTGGGGCTCTTGGCTGCCGCCCAGGGACGCCGCCGGTCCGATCCGCTAGAAGATCTGGCCGAACTGAGATTCGGTGTCCGTGTTGATCAGCCCGGGGAGCTTGTTCGTGACTTCCAGACGGCGATCGACTGGCGTTCCGGACGCTCGATGCCGCTGAGCACTCGTTACTATCTCGCAGATGCCGTGTTCGTCGCTGCCGTTGAAGGACCGGAGCCGCTCATCGATTCACTCGAAGATGCCCTGGAGTCACCCGGATTCCCTCTCTACCTTGGCCGTCGCTCGTGCCCGGCTAACTCCGATCTCGTACTAGGAACGAGCCATCGCTCACTCGATGAAGCCCTGCGCGAAACCCCGTGGCAAGCCCGGCCCTGGCATAGACACCAACGGCCGAAAACCGTGCATTTACCGGTCTTTCGTGATGCCGTTCAGGAAGAACGTGGTGATGCTCAACGTGATGTGCCTGTCAGCTTCGATCAGACACACCGCAAGTACTCGTGGCGTGAGGTTGTCACGGCGGAACCTGTGACACAAAAAAACCCTGCCGGGGGCAACCATATTGACGCGTTCTTCGAGGCGGTGAACAGCGGATGACGTGGTTCAGCGCACTACAGCTCAACCCTCAGCGACGGCATGCACGTCGGTACATCGCAGACCCTCAGAGTCTGCACGCTGCCGTCCTGAACGCTTTCCCCCCGCAGTATCATCACGATGGCGGGCGGACACTCTGGCGGTTGGACGCCTCAGATCTCGACTACATGCTCTACATCGTGTCCCCGGATGCACCGGACTTGTCTGCGCTGCATGAAAGCTCAAGCTGGGCACAGACACCGCCGCGCTCCACGGAGTATGACGGTTTTCTCTCACGACTACGCAAGGGCCAGAAGTGGGAATTCCGGCTTCGTGCCAACCCCGTGAAAGCGATTCCTCGCGAAGGACAAAGAGGAAAGATTGTACCCTATATCACTGCTGAGCAGCAACTGAGATGGTTGGTCGACCGGTCGCCCCGTCATGGGTTCTCCATCGGCACTATGGCCGAACCAGAGAGCTTGACGGCGTTTGTCACCGGGAAAGCCGACAGACGGTTCACTCGTCGTGAAGCCGGTTCTGGGTCACGCCATACGGTCACTCTCCGGCAGGCGCAGTTCGATGGTGCTCTGGTAGTAGAGGATGTGGCAGCCTTCCGCAAAGCTCTCACTGACGGCATAGGTCGAGGAAAGGCTTACGGTTGTGGTCTGATGACGCTGAAGAGAGGTTGAGATGAGCCTCCCTGGGATACCGCCGCCGGTGCCGACTGAACTGTTACGTGTTGAGGACCGTATCTCTTTCGTCTATCTCGAACGAGCCGTCGTTCACCGAGATGAGAACGCCATTACCTCTACGGACGAGGACGGAACTGTTCATATCCCAGCAGCGGGCATCGGATGTCTATTGCTGGGGCCAGGGACACGGATCAGTCATGCAGCCATCGCGCTCTTGGGCGACTGCGGTGTGAGCGTGGTCTGGGCCGGAGAGAAAGGGGTCAGGCTCTATGCACATGGGTCATCCATCGCGAAGAATAATCATCTACTCGTCCAGCAGGCGCGGTTGGTATCGAACACTCGGTCACGTCTGAGAGTGGCTCGTCACATGTATCAGATGCGCTTTCCCGGTGAGGATGTCTCTCGACTCTCGATGCATCAGCTGCGCGGGCGTGAAGGAGTTCGGGTTCGTCGGATATACGCGGCGGAGGCACGTCGGGTTGGTCTTAAGTGGAGTGGACGCAACTATAAGCCTGGTCAAATCGATGCGAGCAATCCGGTCAATCAGGCATTGACGGCTGCAAATGCTGCGCTCTATGGGATAGTCCATTCTGTGATCTCGGGACTGGGATGCTCCCCTGGGCTCGGGTTTGTCCACTCCGGCACCAGCCGCTCGTTCGTCTACGACATCGCTGATCTGTATAAGGCAGAGACCTCGATTCCTGCATCGTTCGATGCCGCCGCATCGGGCGACGAATCGTTGACAACGTCGGTGAGACGTCGCCTTCGGGACTCTGTTGTGGAGACGAGACTTCTGGAGAGATGTGCGCATGACCTCTACCGATTGTTCTCACCGGAGCAGGCCGAACACGACACGCAGGCCGAGCGGAACGAAGATTCACTGCACCTCTGGGGCGAGGACGGCAGCGTCCCAGCGGGTCGATCGTACGGAACAGAACCATGATCGTCTTGGTACTCACATCAGCTCCTCCCGGGCTCAGAGGTGATCTCACCAAATGGCTCCTGGAGGTCAGTCCTGGAGTTTTTGTTGGTCATGTCAACACGCGTGTACGCGAGAAACTCTGGGCGAGAGTAACCTCCATGTGCCGTGATGGGCGAGCCCTCCTTATATACTCCACACCGAACGAGCAGCACCTGAGCTTCGATGTCCATGACCATCACTGGGAACCCGTGGATCTCGATGGAATCACCGTCATGCGCCGACCCGCTCGCCGAAAAGCCGGACCGCGCAAAACAGGATGGAGCATCGCTCGGCGGCAAAAACGCGCACAGGCCGGTACGTGGCGGCGCCGTTATGATGACGACGAAAGTGCACGAGAAACGACGTAGTCACTGATATCGTCGCAGGTCAGGAAGTGTGTTCCCCGCCCCCGCGGGGATGAGCCGACCGACTGGAGGATTGGCCAGCCCGTGGTCTGGTGTTCCCCGCCCCCGCGGGGATGAGCCCTCGTGGTCAGCCCACTGCTCCGGCGTCAGGTCGTGTTCCCCGCCCCCGCGGGGATGAGCCCTCCGATCCTTGCGACCAGTCGATAGCGGCCTTGTGTTCCCCGCCCCCGCGGGGATGAGCCGTATTAGCCGCGCTGAGGAAGCACTGTGCGACAGTGTTCCCCGCCCCCGCGGGGATGAGCCCGACTCTTCAGCTCGGGACAAATGCCCTCGGTGGTGTTCCCCGCCCCCGCGGGGATGAGCCCGGCGTCGAGATGCCCTCGGTGATCGTCACCCCGTGTTCCCCGCCCCCGCGGGGATGAGCCCACCCCGGTCTGGCGTTCACGCTGGAAATGCACGTGTTCCCCGCCCCCGCGGGGATGAGCCACCGATCCTCGACACCGATCAGGCGATGGACAAGTGTTCCCCGCCCCCGCGGGGATGAGCCCTGGTGAGGGAGCCCGACCATGAAGACAGTCACGTGTTCCCCGCCCCCGCGGGGATGAGCCGATACCAGACTTAGAGCCATAGCTTCCTTCTTGGTGTTCCCCGCCCCCGCGGGGATGAGCCGTCCGTGACGGCTGGGTCGTCATCACCCGCGACGTGTTCCCCGCCCCCGCGGGGATGAGCCCTATGTGGTCCATGCCGGGTCGAATCGGTCGGAGTGTTCCCCGCCCCCGCGGGGATGAGCCGTTGACCAGCTCGGGTCCCTCTTCACCGACCAGGTGTTCCCCGCCCCCGCGGGGATGAGCCCTTCTTCCGTGAGCCGACCCAGTGGGTCATCGAGTGTTCCCCGCCCCCGCGGGGATGAGCCCCTTCTCTGACCGGGGCAAAGACTCCGACTGGTGTGTTCCCCGCCCCCGCGGGGATGAGCCGATGCCCGAGCTGACCGACCTGCGTGAATCCGGGTGTTCCCCGCCCCCGCGGGGATGAGCCCTGATACCCATCTGGGGCTTCACTCCACAGTCCGTGTTCCCCGCCCCCGCGGGGATGAGCCCTACCGCATCATATGCGGACTTGCCGTGCTCACGTGTTCCCCGCCCCCGCGGGGATGAGCCCCGGCCCGCATACGGCACGGCGTCGGCCAGGTTGGTGTTCCCCGCCCCCGCGGGGATGAGCCCAACCCCCAGACACGTGGATTCCTCCATGGGAGGTGTTCCCCGCCCCCGCGGGGATGAGCCCATCCGGGCGATCGACCCCGTCAGGGTGGACCAGGTGTTCCCCGCCCCCGCGGGGATGAGCCCACCCATGATTCCGAATCGTAGTACCGGTCGATGTGTTCCCCGCCCCCGCGGGGATGAGCCCTGCTGTTCATCCACCACGCCCTTCAAGTCCTGGTGTTCCCCGCCCCCGCGGGGATGAGCCCTCGGCGGTGATCTCCGAACGCAGCGCGGTCCGGTGTTCCCCGCCCCCGCGGGGATGAGCCCGAGAGGGTCACCGTGTCCGCGTCACGGGTGAGGTGTTCCCCGCCCCCGCGGGGATGAGCCCACCCGCGGACTGTGGTGTGCCACGGTCGAGCTGTGTTCCCCGCCCCCGCGGGGATGAGCCCAAATCAGCAGGCAACCGCACACCCAACAACATGTGTTCCCCGCCCCCGCGGGGATGAGCCCCCGCGCTCCTGCAACCACCGCACAGTTGCGGCGTGTTCCCCGCCCCCGCGGGGATGAGCCCCCGCGCTCCTGCAACCACCGCACAGT
>NZ_JAVKGR010000006.1:137833-142477 GCF_031470965.1 Nesterenkonia aerolata
TGCGGCGTGTTCCCCGCCCCCGCGGGGATGAGCCCATCGACCCCTCCTTTCTCATGGCATAAGTAAGGTGTTCCCCGCCCCCGCGGGGATGAGCCCACGACATCATCTGGATACTCGGTGACCTCACCGTGTTCCCCGCCCCCGCGGGGATGAGCCCAGGTCAATATCGGTCGCGAACTGAATCAGCGCGTGTTCCCCGCCCCCGCGGGGATGAGCCGGTCAAGCGCAGAGCGGGGCCGCACTGCATACAGTGTTCCCCGCCCCCGCGGGGATGAGCCCTAACGACCGCTGTGCACAGCCCCAGGAGGGTAGTGTTCCCCGCCCCCGCGGGGATGAGCCGAGGGAGCGCGTCTTCATCCTCGCCCGCAGGCGGTGTTCCCCGCCCCCGCGGGGATGAGCCTCGACGGTCCATCAGCAGCAGGTCGACGCCACCGTGTTCCCCGCCCCCGCGGGGATGAGCCGGTGTGCGTCTTACTCATCAGGCCCTCCCGTGGGTGTTCCCCGCCCCCGCGGGGATGAGCCCCGCGAAGGGGGCCCATTGAAGCGCCTGTACTCGTGTTCCCCGCCCCCGCGGGGATGAGCCCCCTGGTAGGCCCGGTACTTCCGGGTCGCCGACGTGTTCCCCGCCCCCGCGGGGATGAGCCCTGGGAAGCCCAGAAGTTCGAGGACCACCACCGGTGTTCCCCGCCCCCGCGGGGATGAGCCACGACGACTCCGGCGAGCATGAGGAGCACGTCGAGTGTTCCCCGCCCCCGCGGGGATGAGCCCACGCCGATGCGGGGACCGGATCGGTGAGTACGGTGTTCCCCGCCCCCGCGGGGATGAGCCTTACTGCGTGGCGTCTCGCGCATGACCCCACGGGTGTTCCCCGCCCCCGCGGGGATGAGCCCGGCAGCCGGCGAATGTGCTGGCCGCCATCGAGGTGTTCCCCGCCCCGCGGGGATGAGCCCACGACGATGCACGACCTCTCGGGCCCGTTGTTGTGTTCCCCGCCCCCGCGGGGATGAGCCCCGTTACCTTGTGAGCACCCCGATGGACGGGGTCTGGTCGCTCGGCTGGGTATGGCTTTGTTGCCCTGCCATTGATGGTCCGGGGGTGTTGCCGACTGGTCGAGAGACACGCGTTGACCGCTGATAGGGACACGGTCCGTCATTGCTGAGGTCTCAACGTAGAAGTGGGTGCCGGCATCGGGTGTCGTGACTGCGACCAGCAGTGATGCGTTCAAGGAGGACGACATCGTGAAAACTGATTTTGCGGTCCTGATCGGCTTGGACGTCGGGAAGAGCGGGCATCATGCGTGCGCCCTCGATCCCGGCGGGAAGAAGCTGTTCGACAAGTCCCTCCCGCAGGACGAGGCCGTGTTGCGCGACCTCTTCACGGGCCTGCAGGACCATGGCGAGGTGCTGATGGTCGTGGATCAGCCCAACACCATCGGCGCGTTGCCGATCGCGGTCGCCAGGGACTGCGGCTGCGCAGTCGCCTACTTGCCCGGGCTGGCGATGCGCAAAGCCGCGGATCTGTATCCGGGCAGGTCAAAGACCGATGCGCGGGACGCATTCATCATCGCCGACACTGCCCGGACGATGCCCCACACCCTTCGCAGCGTGGACCGTGACAGCGAAGTCCTTTCCGCGTTGAAGGTCCTCACCGGATTTGATGAGGACCTCGCCCACGAGACGACCCGGGCGTTGAACAGGATCCGGTCACTGCTGACGCAGATCCGCCCAGCACTGGAGCGTGTCTTCGCCGGCGGGACCCCTCTCGACAGGGTTGGTGCTGGATCTGCTGGAGAAGTTCGCAGGCCCAACCGGACTGAAGAACGCGGGTCGGGGGAAGGTGCTGCGTTTCGCTCGCTCCCACGCACGCCGCGACCCCAAGGTACTGATCGACCAGATCTTCACCGCGCTGGGCGAGCAGTCCGTCATCGTTCCGACGACCACGGCAGTGGAGCTGGTGATCCCCAGAGTCGCCGGTCACGTGAAGGAACTGAAGGAACAGCGGGCGACAGTGGCGCGGGAGGTCGAGGCCATGCTTGAGGACTTCCCTCTCGCCTCGGTCTTGATGAGCATGCCGGGGATCGGCATCAAGACCGCCGCCCAGATCCTCCTGGCCATCGGCGATGGATCCGCATTCGAGACTGCCGGTCACCTCGCGGCCTATGCCGGGATCGCGCCGGTCACGCGAAGATCTGGCACCTCGATCCGTGGTGAGTTCCCTGCCAGATCGGGCAACAAGCGGCTGAAGAACGCCCTGTTCTACTCAGCCTGGGTCGCCTCGCACTCCGACCCCGTGTCGAAGGCCTACTACGATCGCAAACGCGCCGAAGGCAAGCGCCACAACGCTGCCGTAATCTGCTTGGCCCGTCGCCGCTGCAACGTCATCTTCGTGATGCTCCGCGACGGCACCTACTACCAGCCACCGATCACCGCCCCTAACCCCGAGCCGGCCGCTCTCGCGGCTTGACTCGGAACATAGGGACACCCCCTACCGCCACCCGGCGGGACCACTCGAACAGTGTTCCCCGCCCCCGCGGGGATGAGCCGTGAGTCTTCGGGGGGTGAACCCGAAGGTGTAGGGTGTTCCCCGCCCCCGCGGGGATGAGCCGACCCCACCGTCACGGGCCCGGTAGTCAGTGGTGGTGTTCCCCGCCCCGCGGGGATGAGCCCAGTTCCCGACACAGGCCAGCGCCGTCACCGGTGTGTTCCCCGCCCCCGCGGGGATGAACCCACCCACGCGTCATCGAGCCGGATTACCCCGCGGTGTTCCCCGCCCCCGCGGGGATGAACCCGATGCTCCCGCCCAGGGAACTCGGAAGCGATCATCACCCCCGAAGAGACGGCGCGTATCCGGGCGGTGTTCAACCACCCCGACTGGCGCGTGGGCCGCTCCTCCAAAAGCCTCCTGGCAGGACGGATCACCTACTCCAAATGCGGGAACACTCTCGTCTCCTCAAGGTTGCACCGGGGCGAAACCTCGATAGTGGAGCGACACTTCTACCGCTGCCTACCCCTGCTCGGCAGGCCCGAACGGGGTGGACTCGTCCTGTCCGCGTACGGCATCGAAACCTTGGTGAGCGAAACGATGATCACACGCCTTGCCGCGACCACAGTGCCTGCCGTCGCACCAGGTGAGGATGCGGAGGTCAGCGCGGCGATGGAACAGATCACCGTCGCCCTCCTCAAGCAGGAAGGCGCGATCCACTCCCTCGGCACAGCGGTGATCACGGCGCATCTCCAGCTCGCGAAGACTTTCGCAGAGTACAGCCTGACACTGAATCCGGTGAGCCGAGAAGTCAAGGAGTTGCAGCCGTTCAACGGGATGATGTCGAAGCGTTCGGCGCAGATCAAGAAGAACCTGGAACATTTGGAGAGCGAAATGGGAAACCGGCCAACCCGGAGAGACGCTGGGACCGGTGATGACGGCACGGTTGCAGGGCATCGTGTAGACACGGCACACCGTCCAGGAGCACGTCACCCGGATCACCACCAAACACGGCGTACGAGCAACTTCTGCCGAGTTGCGGGAGTTCATCACCCTGGCGACAGAGCTTGCTGTCTTGAATTGCTTCTCGGTCCTCCCGCCGGGTGCGGCGATGCCGGAGCACGTCGCTTACCTGGCCAGTCTCACCGTCGTAGAGGCCGAGACCACGCTGCGCGACCAACTCACCGCCACTTCACCAGAGCGCGAGCCAGAATACCCCGACGTGACGGAAGCCGCGCAAGCCGCTGAACTGGACGAGGAGCAGACGGTCGCGGCTGCGGCGGTCGCCTCGATCGATCCGCTCGTGATCGTGGAAGGCGCTGCGCGCAGCGTAAAGACAACGATGCTGCGCACCGCCATCGCTGTCGTGGCGCAGGAAAGCCGGGGATCGCGGGGAGTTGTGTGCGGCGCAGGTTCGTGGCCGTACCTATGACATGACCGAGCTGCATCGGTTCTCTGATGCTGAGTACGCGACGCTGACCTTTGACGATACGGAACCGGGAATCCCCCGGCGAAGTCTTCGATCGGCTCCCCGCATGGGCCGCGCAGACTGCGGCATGGAAGGCGGAGAATGATCCCCGTGTGACCGATGCCGCAAATGCCGTTGAAACAGCACGTTCCGAGCGCAAGGCAACGCAGCAGCGAAACCAGCAAGAACGCTTCACACTGCTAAGCACCGAACTCGCAGCCGACGAACTCCGCAACCTCTCCGTAGCTAACGATGCCCGGCGCATCGAGACCAGGCGTGCAGAACAGGAACAGACACAGCGGCGGCGGCCATCCCAGCAGGAGCCGCAACTTGACCTGTTCGAGTGAGAAACACGCCGCCACGATCCCGGCCGGGACGGGCCAGTGCACAGCCTGTCACGCGGTCCATTTGCCCTCGCACCACTCGCGATCCTTGATGCGCTGTGAAGATCGACCTGGTCGCGCTAACGCACCATCCGCAGTTCGATCAGGTGGGGATCTGAGGGATCGATGTACTCGATCCCATCGGTTTGGAAACCCTCACGTTCGTAGAACGTGATCGCGCGGGTATTTCCTTTAAGCACCCACAGTTGGGCAGGCTCGAGGCCCAGGACGGCATCGAGAAGCAAGTGCCCGATACCGGCTATTCACCGTTGAGCGTGGAGTCCCTGTTGGTGGGGGATCCTGCGGCGTCGG
>NZ_JAVKGR010000007.1:0-141675 GCF_031470965.1 Nesterenkonia aerolata
CAGGCCGCCCAGTGGGCAAGCCAGATCAGATGTCACCTATCCGTGCGGCAGTCCCTGACTCGTCCGTGAGGCAGTTGCGTGGTAGATCAGGACTGAGCTCGTAGCGCTGATGGCGATGCAACGCGGGTTATCAATGGTGTAAGAGGACCACGCTGGGGAGTCATTCAAAGTTGCCGCGATCGTCGCCCTATCGAGCACCATGCCATTCACGAGGATCATCAATGCTTCTGGCATCATGATGCTCCCGTAGAACGACCCTCCTTGCTGACGGCAGAGGGAGTCCCATCCACGGTGTTCGAGAGCCAGTAGATTGTCTAGCTCGAGTTGCTCTGTACCCATCCCGCAACATTAGCGGTGAGGTCACGCGAGCGGAACGTATAGGTGCGGGACTGATCCACATCGAGATGACAGTTGAGGTGTCGGACCGCGAGAGCGACCGCAACCTACTGCTGCAGGATGATCCCGGCGATGATGCCGACCAGCCCGATCAGGATGATCAGCCCGCCGAAGACGAGGGTGAGCGTCACGAGGGTCAGCGCCCGCCGGTCCCGGATGGGTACCGCAGAGCGTGTGGGCTGCTGCGGGTCGACGACGATGTCCAGCGGCTGCCCGATGAACTGATTCCCGGTGTGTGCGGTCTTCCACCCCGGAGGATTCACCCTGAGATGGCCGTCTTTCGGCTCTGAGACCCAAGACCGGCCCTGGAACTGGTACCGCACGGTCGGGTGGTAAGCCCAGGTCGTATCCACTGAACTGGGACGCACCGAGATGATGACCGCCTGCAGCGGCACTCCACCGCTGATCAGCTCGCCCCTGGCGCGCAGCCGCCTCACCCCTAGTGCGAGCAGGCCCGCCAGCGCGGCCAGCGTGACCAACAGCCCCAGCAGGGGCATCAACAGGCTCATGGACAGTATTGTGCCTGACTCCGACGTCGTGTGGGACCAGAACCGTACGCCACACCCGAGGTTCTACCCGAAGAGCTGATCCAGCAGGCGCGCAACCTCCTCAGGCTGCTCCACCCCGGCCTGATGAGAGGCATCGGCCACCACCACAGCCGTGCACTGGCTGACCCGCTCAGCAATCATCCGCGCATCCTCGGCGGTGGTCACCACATCGTGCTGCCCGGCGATGGCCAACACAGGAATCCGAATATCCGCCAGCCGCGGCCGCATATCGAAACGACCGATCGCCAGGCACAGACTCCGGTAGGTCTCGTCATCGGCGGCCCGCAGCGAGGCCGCCAGTGTCTCACCGACCTGCGGGTTCGCCTCCAGGAAGCCGGGAGCAAACCACCGCTGCATCGACCCCTCGACCATCGCCCCGGTACCCTGCTCACGCACGGTGGCGGCACGGTCCGTCCAGCCTTCGGAGTCACCGATCTTCGCCGCCGAGCACACCACTGCCACCCGGGAGAACAGGTCGCTGTGCTCCAACCCCAGCTGCAGAGCGATCGCACCACCCACAGATATCCCCGCGAAATACACCGGAAGCTCAGTGAGTCCGGCCTCCGCCACCGCCGGGCGAACCGCCTCGGCCACGCCCCGGGCGACGTCATCGAGGGTGGCCTCCTCCTCGTGCCAGGTGGGGGAGAGGCCGTGGCCGGGCAGGTCCACGGCGATGATGTGCGAAGTCGGATCCATATGCCGCGCCGTCACCGCCCACGTCCCGGCAACATCAGTGCCCATCCCCGGCATCAGCACCACCACCCGGGCCGGGTCCTGAGGAGACTGCAGAGTAGTCAGGGTCAGTGCGGGTGTGCTCATGATGTGCCAGCCTCCTGAGGCTCTCGGGAATCCGCCCGGCTCGCAGCCCATGCCAGGTGCCACGACGACGGAAGAACAGGGCAGGGACCGGCGCAGGATTCGGCGCACAGCCCCTCCCTCTGCATGATAAAGTGATCCACTGTGCCCAGGCGAGGGAGCACCAAGAACCGGCAGGTTCCTCGGTGACTCCGTGATCGACGAGGCGAACGAGCGCACCGAGCTGATCAGCTCTGAGAACCAGATCTCTCGGCGGAAGGCTGTGTGTCAGACACAGAGGTGAGACACCTGCCCAGCGCGTTCCTTCTCGGAGGCGGCCTGCACTGCAATGACAAGGTCAGACCAACGAAGGACACATCCCATGTCAGACAAGATCCAGATCCAGGCGCTCGTGCGTACCGAGTTCGGTAAGGGCGCCTCCCGCCAGGCGCGCCGCGCCGGCCGCATCCCCGCCGTCGTCTACGGCCACGGCGAGGACCCCATCCACATCCTGCTCCCGGAGCACCAGACCACCCTGGCCGTGCGTAACCCCAACGCGCTGATCACCCTGGACATCGAGGGCAAGGACCAGCTGGTCATCCCCAAGGACATCCAGCGCGACCCGCTCAAGCGCACCGTCGACCACCTCGACCTGCTCACCGTCCGCCGCGGTGAGAAGATCGTCGTCGACGTCTCCGTGGAGGTCGTCGGTGAGCCGGCGCAGGGCTTCGAGCACTTCCTGGAGCAGGCCACCGTCTCCGTCGAGGCCGAGGCGACCCACCTGCCGGAGTCCATCGTCGTGGACATCACCGACTTCGAGGAGAACGCTCTGCCGGAGCACCTGCAGCTGCCCGGCGGTGTGGAGCTGGCGATGACCGATCTCGAGTCGCCGATCGTCTCCATCCAGGAGCCGGAGGAGCAGGACCTGGGCGACGAGCCCGAGACCGAGGAAGAGGCCGAGGTCGCCGAGGGCGAAGAGGCCGCCGAGGGCGAGTCCGAGGAGTCTGGCGACTCCGACTCGGAAGAGTCCGACTCCGACGAGTGATCACGCCCCGACGCAGGCCCCTGTCGCACCGAGAATTCGGAAGCGGCAGGGGCCTTGTCGTGTGCTCAGACCGGCCCACGGGATCGGCGTCCCTTTTGCAGTCACGAAAAAGCGCGAATCCGGGGCTGAACGGCCTCGATGATGACTGAAAAAGGGACGTCGATGTGCCAGGGCAGGCCTTAGCCGCGGTCGAAGACCGGTGCGATCAGCTGCTGGAGCTTGTGCCACTGCTGCGCAGGCTTCAGCGAGACCGAGAGCGTGTGCAGCTCGACCCGGTGATCCTGCGGGCCACCGTCCTCAAGCACCCGCTGGACCATCGTGCCGGGCATCAGGTTCATCATCAGCAGCGCCAGCTGCCGCCCGCCCCCGGCCGGCAGCTCCACCGGGGCGCAGACCACCTCCGGGGCGATGCCCACCCGCCACCGCACAGCCCGCAGCGCCACATCCACCCCACCGTGCACGGAGCTCACGGCAAACCACAGGGCCAACCGCACTGCAGCCACCAAACGACGAGGCCACCGGCGGACAGGCACCCCACGGCGGGGAGGGGAAAGCCACAGGCTCAGTGCGACGGCGGCCGCCACCGAGAAGAGTCCGTACCAGGCATAGTCCGCCACAGCTGCGGAAAGCGCAGCCCAGAGCAGACCGAACAGCAGCACCCGCCACCACCCGGCCAGGAGCCATGTGCCGAGCCCGGGGCGCCCGGCCGCAGCCGAAGAGTCCCCACTGGTTTTCCTGCCCGTCACAGCAACCACCCCCTCAGCACAGTGACCACCAGGGCCAGGCTGAGCAGCACCACGAACACCGCACCGGAAACCTCCCAGCGCGCAAGCCCACGCTCAGCTGCCCCCACTCCGGCGGCTAAGATCTCCAGCACCTGATCGACGGCTTGCGAGAGGCCCCGGCGTCCGCCCATGCCATGGGCCTCCACCACATCCAGACCCCGGGCACCGCGTGCACGCAGAACCCGGACCGCAGACTCCTCCGGGACCACCAGATCACCGGCGGCGACGACGGAACCATCGGCCGCGGGCACCCAGCCGGGAAGCCGCCCCACCGCGGCTAACCGCCAGACGGCACCGCCGAGCCCCACCCCCAGCATGATCGGCCAGGTGGCATCCCACACCGTCCCGGCCTCCCACCCGGGCACAGCCACCTCTGGACCACCTGCCGGGAACCAGAAAAGCCCCACCGCCCAGGGCACCACGACGCCGGCCCCGGCCACCAGCAGCCAGGAGAGCAGCTCACCATCGGGGGAGCGGCGCTGCCGCGGCCGGGTACGCGACATCACCCAGGCGAAGCGCATCAGCAGCAGGGTGGAGCCGGTGGCCACCAGCGGCAGCACCCCGGCCAACGGCACCCCCAGCACGGAGATCTCCGCCACCGCCTCCTTCGAGACATACTTGCCGAAGGCCCCCGAGGTCAGCGGGGCACCGGCCACGGCCAAACCCGCCCCGATCATCCCGACGGCCACCACCACGCCGGTGCGGCCCTGAGCGTAATGCCACACCACCGGCACCCCGAGGAACAGCGCCCCCTTGGCCAGCCCGTGGTGGACCGCGTAGATCACCGCGGCCGCCGTCGTCGCAGAGTGCAGCTCCGGGGCGATCAACCCCGCCGCCAGCACCGCGGCGATGAACCCCATCTGCGAGATCGTCGAATAGGCCAGCAGAACCTTCGGATCGTCCTGCAGCAGCCCCACGGCCACCGCCGCGAAAGCACCGAGCAGCGCCACACTGAGCAGCACCCAGCCCGCCGTCTGCGAGGCCGCACCGGCTTCTGCGGGCAGAAAGCGGATCCACCCCATCATCCCGGCCTTGACCATCGCCCCGGAGAGTACCGCCGAAGCCGCCGGAGGTGCCGCCGGATGAGCTAACGGAAGCCAGACATGCAGCGGCACCGCGCCGGCCTTGATGCCGAATCCGACGAGCAGCAGCCCCACGATCAGCCCGGTGTGCTCAGAGGCCGCCACCGCCGCGGCCGCCTCATCGATCTTCATCCCACCGGCCGAGACGGTGAGCATCAGGGCCGCGAGGATGGCGACCTCGCTGAGCACCGACATCACCAGATAGATCCGGGTGGCACGATGCGCCGCCGAGGAGCGGTGGTGGACCACCAGACCGGCGGCGGCGAAGCTCATCAGCGCGAAGGACAGGTAGAACGTCACGGCATCGGCGGCTACGAAGGTGCCGATGGTGCCCAGGTAGCAGACCGCAAGCAGGGAGGTCAGCCCGGTGTATCGGGGTTCAGCGTGGCGCAGCTTCAACCAGGTCACCGCGCTCATCGCCGCCGCATAGAGCAGTGCGGCGACCAGCAGCAGCGCGCGCCCCCGGTAGTCCACTGCCAGTTCGACGCCGAAGAGCATCCACGGCACACTCAGCACCGCCGCACTGCCCGGCTCGGCGGCCCCTGAAGGGCTCACCGGAGCGTTCAGCGCGGTCACGACTCCGGGCAGCGTCACAGCCGGGGACACCACTGCCAGCAGCTTCCGGGCACGGCGGGCACGCGGGCTGGGCAGCAGCCCGCTGAGACCCATCGCCAGCACCAGCAGCACCGGAGCCAGGAACGTGACGGCCAGCATCACCCGAACACCCCCTCAGCGATCAGCTTCGCCGTCTCCCAGGGGGAGAGCGGCAGCGAGGCGACCAGCCCGACGAAGACCACCAGCACTGCGGTGACCACCGCCGGCAGCAGCAAGGTCTTCGGCTCGACCACAGCAGCCGAGCCCCCAGAGCCCTCCGCGCCGTCCGACCTCTCCGGCGCGTGGCACCACATCGTATAGACCACCGGCAAGAAATAGGCCGCATTGAGCAGGGTGGAGACCAACAGCACCAGCAGCACCCACGGGTGCTCCGAGGCCAGCGCCCCCTGACCGAGCTGCCATTTGGAGATGAACCCCGCCGTCGGCGGCAGTCCGATCATCCCGAAGGCCCCGACGGTGAACGCCACCGAGGTCCACGGCATGCGATACCCCAGCCCCCGCATCTGGGAGACCCGGTGGATATGCAGCACTTCGGCGAAGAGCCCGGCGCAGAAGAACAGGGTGATCTTCATCAGCCCCTGATGCACCAGATGCGCCAACCCGCCGGCTGTGGAGAGCACCTCCACCAGAGTGATGCCGATGACGATGTAACTGACCTGGGAGACCGTCGAATACGCCAGACGGCGTTTGAGATCCTGCTGCCGCAGGGCGACCACGGAGCCGTAGACCACTGTGAAGCACGCCAGGACCAACAGCGGAGTCAGCACACCGAGCTCATCGGCGACGTCGACCCCGTAGACGTCATCGATCACCCGCACGATCCCGAAGGCGCCGGCCTTGACCACGGCCACAGCATGCAGCAGCGCCGAAACCGGGGCCGGAGCCACCATCGCCGCCGGCAGCCAACCGTGCAGCGGGAAGATCGCCGCCTTCACCGAAAGCCCGCCGATCAGCAGCACGAAGATCAGCACCGCCTGCACCGGTTCCTGCCGGGCCAGCTCGGTGACCCCCTCCGCGCCCCCGGCCACGAAGTCCACCGGCCCGGCGTGCATGGTCAGCCACACGGTGCCCACCAACACCGAGAGTCCGCCGCAGAGCGCATAGCGCAGGTAGAGCCGCGCCGCCCGCACTGAGGCAGGAGTCCCCCAGTGGGCCACCAACGGGTAGGTCACCAGGGTCAGCAGCTCATAGAACAGCAGGAAGGTGATCAGATTCCCGGAGAAGGAGATCCCGACGGTGGCGGTCACACACAGGCTGAAGAACCCGAAGAACCGGCTGCGGTGGGCTTTGCCCTCCAAATACCCGACGGCGTAGATCGTCGTCAGCAGCCACAGCAGCACAGACAGCCCCGCGAAGAACAGCGCCAGCGGGTCCACCCGCAGCACCAGGTCCAATCCGGGCAAGAACGGAGCGGAGAACTCCGGGCGCAGCCCCTCGACCACGACCGGCGGCACCAACAGCACCACCAGGACCACTTTGATCACGGCCAGGCCGATGTTCACCACAGTGCGCAGCCGCACGCTCTGCTCCCGCATCGGGAAGATCAGCACGGCCGCGGTGACCGAGAGCAGCACCATCACCAGCGGGACGAACCGCCCGGAGAGCTCGACGAGCTGTTCAGTGCTCACCACGGTGCGCCCACCTCCAGCAGCCCGCCCAACCAGGCTCCGAGGAAACCGGTGCCCACGGTCAGCAGGCCCAGAACGAGCGGGGCCCACTGGGTCAGGGCGGGGGTGTGGTCCAGCTGCCACTTCGGCAGCTCCACCGCAGTGCCCTCGTCCTCTGACTCCACCAGCAGCGGGGCGATCGCTGTGACCAGATAGGCCGATGAGAGCACTGTGCCCACCACGATGACGCCCACCACCCAGTACTCGCCGGTGGCCACCGCGGAGGTGGTCACCAGCCATTTGCCGGAGAAGCTCAGCGAGATCGGCAGCCCGGCCAGCCCGACGGCGGCGAGCCCCATCGCCATCACCAGCCCCGGGTGATCACGACCCACGCCGCGCAGCCGGGCGATCTCATCGGTGCCGTAGAGATCTTTGAGGAAACCGGCGGCGAGGAACATCGCCGCTTTGGCCACCCCGTGCCCCAATACGAGTGCCACAGTGCCGACGACAGCCGAGGAGATGACCTCGTCCTCGGTGACATCAGCCCCGGGCATCCCCGTCAGCGAATCTGCCGAGGCGCCGCCGATGAGCGCGGCGAAGAGGAACCAATACCCCACCTGGGCCACCGTCGAATACGCGATCAGCGGTTTGAGGCGGCTCTGCCGCAGGGCCAGCACAGCCCCGGCGATGATCGCCGTCGCCCCCAGCACAGAGAGCACCAGACTGAGGAACCGCAGATCCTCGCCCTGGGGCACGACCCACAGCCACAGGCGCAGCAGCACGAACACCGGCGCCTTGATTACCAACGCCGAGAGCAGCGCGGAGACCGCACTCGGCGCCCCCGCATGGGCAGGGATCAGCCAGGCATGGAACGGCATCAGAGCCACCTTCAGCCCCATGCCCACTGTGATCAGGCCCAGCGCCAGCACCACAGCCGGACGCTGCTGGTCCATGCTGCCGGCGAGCACCTCACGGATCTGCATCACATCCAGAGTGCCGGTCACCGAGACCAGCAGCCCGATCCCCAGAAGCAGCAGCAGCGAACCCAGCACCGCCACGAAGAGATACCGCAGTGCCGCCTGCCAGGAATCCCTGCCGCCGATGGCCACCAGGCCGACGGCGGTCATGCCCACCAGCTCCAAACCCACGTAGGTGTTGAACAGATCCCCGGAGACGAAGACGGCGTGCAGCCCGCCCCAGCAGGCCAGCCACAGCGGCCAGAATCTCCGGTGCCCGATGGCCTGCGGCATGGCCGCCGCGTAGACCGAGACGATGCCGCCGACGATCACCGACAGTGCCAGGAACGCCACGGAGAGCCCGTCCGCGCGTAGGTGGATCCCCAGAGGCGCCTGGTATCCGCCCAGGGCCAGCTCGATGACGTCGCCGTCGACCGTGACCGTCCACAGCAGGGGAACCATCAAGGCCACCAGCGCGACGGCGGTGAGCACTCCGAGCCCGGCACCGAGCCGCCGCTGACCCTCCCGGCTCCGAGGTGCGGCCACCGTGAGTGCCGAGGTCAGCACCGGCAGCAGAACCAGCGCGCCGAGGGTGAACTGAGCCCAGGTCATCACTGCTCACCGTCCGCTTCGGTGCTCTCGATCCGCCGGATCAGCACCGCACCGACCCCGGTGAACGCCACGGTGATCACCAGACCGGTGATGACCAGCGCGGAGAGCACCGCATCACTCTCTGCGCCGGCCTGGGTGCCGGTTTGAGTGCCGGTCTGGGCGCCAGCTCCGGTGCCAGCCTCCGGTGCGATGGCGGCCACGGCCAGCAGGATCAGCAGCGAACCCACTCCGACCACGTTCATCGCCACCAGACGAGCCATCAGATCCCGGGTGAGCATCAGCCGGACAGTACCCGCGATACCCAGCAGCGTGCCCAGCACCAGGTACCAGTGCACAGCGGTGGGCTCGGTCCCCATCACGCTCAGTATGCTCACCGCCATCACTCCTGACTCCCGAGGTGCTTCCGGGTGCTGGGCAGATCATCCAACCCCAGATAGATCATGTAGAGCCCGGCGGTGATGCTCACCGTGAGGAACACCTCGATCACCACGATCGCGGCACCGGCCCACTGCGGATCTCCGCTCAGCCAGCTCCCACCGCTCACCGGGCCGATGAGTCCGGCGAGTACGAAACTGAGCACACCCACCGCCGCCGCGGCAGGCATCCACCGCACAGTGGCCTCGGCGATCGGCGCACCGGCCACGCGCAGCAGGATCAGCATGGCGCAGAGCACCGCACCAGCCTGGAACGCACCCCCGGACTGGCTGCTGCCGGCGAAGAGCAGCCAAAGCCCGACCAGCAGCAGCACCGGAGCGCTGAACCGGGCCAGGGTCGTCAGTGTGCTTGACCGTGGTTGCACACGCAGCCGCGCGGGGTGCTCGGCCCCCTCACCGCTCAACGCCATCACCGCCACTGCGGCCATCAGCAACACCGCGGTCTCCAGCAGCGTGTCATAGGCGCGGAAGGCCAGCAGCACCGCAGTGACCCCGTGATCGACACCGGTCTGCGGCATCTGCTGCTGCACCGGCTGGCTCCACGCGGCGATCTGCGGCACGACCCGACCCCAGACGGCCGCGCAGAGCCCGGTCAGCACGACGGCGGCGAATACCCCCAGCGCCACTCGCCATCGAGCAGCAGCCCGGTGCTGTGCGGCGGGTGCTGACCGGGATCGTATCGCCAGCCAGACCAGCACCGCACCGAGTATCTCGCCGCCCAAGGCGGCTTCAGCCAGTGCCACATCGACGGACCCCAGCCGCAGCCACACCAGAGAGACCACCACGCCCAAGGCGAGGAAGCCCATGGCCACGGCGAGCCGGGTCCGAGGCAACAGTGCGCAGGCCGCCGTCGCGAGGATCCCGAGCCCGAGTAGCACATCGATGGCAGCCAGCTCAGCGCCCATGACGAGCCTCCCGGTCATGTCGGCCCTCGGCCTCGAGCGAAGCCAGCAGATGCGCGGAGACAGAGGCCGCGGCCACGGCGAGCACCCAGATCAGCAGTAGCACCACCGCGGTGGTCCAGCGGCCCAACAGCACCGCGGTCCCGGCGAGGATGAGCCCGAGGCCGAGATGATCCGCCTTGGTCAGCGCATGGAGCCGGGAGCGCTGATCCGGAAACCGCAGCAGCCCGGTGGTCCCGGCGAGGAAGAACAGTGTGCCCAGGAAGATCAGTGTCATGCCGAGGCTGTCGAGAACCAGCTCACCCATCAGCGGTCCCGTGCTCGGCGTCGACGGGTGTACCGCCTCGGGTGCGTTCGGCGTCGCTGCGCACCGCCGCCGTCACCACCGCGGTGCCGGCGAGCACCAGCGCGGCATCGAGCATCCGCGGAGCATCGTTGAGCACGGCCAGCACCGCCGCCAGCGCGATACCGGTGGTCGAGGCCAGCAGAATCACCAGCAGCCAGGCACCGGCGGCGCGCAAGCGAGCGAAGACGACGGCGGCGATGACCAGGTTGAGCACGAGCAGGCCGACCACCACACTCAACACTGTCTCGACCATAGGACCTCTCATCGCACGGCGGACCCCGGGAAGGATGTGATCGTCGCAGGTCACAGCGGTGCCACCGGGGATCTCAGGGTTCCTCCACATGCTAACGTCCACCGCAGGCCCACGGCGACGTGACCGCCGCCCGCTCGCCGATAGAATCGCGATCATGGCATCGCGGAACTGGCTCATCGTGGGACTCGGCAACCCGGGACAGCAGTATCGGGGCACCCGGCACAACATCGGGCAGACCGTCATCGACGAGCTCGTCACCCGGATGGACGCCACACTCACCCGCACCAAGGTCGGTGCCCAGGTGGTCTCCGCCCGGCTGGGGATCGGCGGGCCGCGAGTGGTGCTGGCCGTCTCCGAGGGGTATATGAACCGCTCCGGGAAACCGGTCCGGGCGCTGATGGACTACTTCGACGTCGACGAAGACCACCTGCTGGTGATCCACGATGAAGTGGACCTGGACTTCGGCCGGATCAAACTCAAACAGGGCGGCTCAGAAGGCGGGCACAACGGGCTGCGGTCGATCACCCAGCACCTGGGCGGCCAGCGTGAGTATCTGCGCCTACGCGCCGGAGTGGGCCGCCCTCCCGGCCGGATGGACACGGCAGACTATGTGCTCAGCCGGTTCTCCTCCGCCGAGCAGCAGGAGCTGGAGGGTTTTGTCTCCCGCTGTGCCGATGCGGCGGAGAAGCTCGTCCTCGAGGGGCTGACCGCCGCCCAGAACACCGCACACTGACGCTCGTCATGGCCACACGACTCACCCGACCTCAGCTGATGCTGGCCTGCGCGATGACCGCGGCCGCCGGATTCGTCGACGGCATCGGCTTCATCCACCTCGGCGGATACTTCGTCTCCTTCATGTCCGGCAACTCCACCCGCGCCGGCGCAGACCTCGCCGCCGGGGACCTGCTCGGCTGGGCCAAGGCCCTGGGCCTGGTGCTGGCCTTCGTCTTCGGGGTCATGCTCGCCACGTGGATCACCCGAGGCTCACGCATCCGACGGATCTACGCCGTCGGTGACCAGCCCCGGGCAGTCTGGTTATCAGTGGGACTCTTGGCGCTCGCCGCGGCCTGCGGAAGTCTGCTGCCCGCCGAGGCCGCCGTGGCCCCGCTGATCGCCGCCGCCATGGGAGCAGTCAACGCGACCTTCGCCCGCGGCGGTGAGGTCAGCGTCGGGCTGACGTATATGACCGGGGCACTGGTGAAGGCCGGGCAGCACGCCGCCGCGGTGTTCACCGAAGGGTGGAACACCGCCTGGTTGCGCTATGCCGCCCTCTGGACGGCGATCGCGCTCGGATCAGCCGCCGGGGCGGCCACCTACCTGCTCATCGGCTTGGCCGGCATCTGGGCCGCCGTCGTCGTACTCGCCGCCGCGGCCTGCCTGCTGGGCGGATCCGCCCGGCGCCAGCCGCGGTGATCCTCAGGCGTTGCTGCGGATCCAGGCGTCGGCCTCACGGGACTGCAGCTCCACGAACCGACGCATATACGGCTCGGCGGCGGACTTCAGCTTCTTCCCGATCAGCGGGATCGAGGTGTTGACCTCACCGCGGACCGTGGCGCGAGTCTCCTCGCCCCGGGCGTGCAGGTTCTGCGAGGCCTCCGCGCTGACCGGGGCGGAATGGATCTTCACAGTCATATCCGAGCGGCGGGAGCCGTCCTGATCGGCTGCGCTCCACTCCTCGGTGATGGTGACGGTGACCTGGCCCTTGAGGATCTTCTGCGCGATATCCGGCAGCCGATCCACCGCCATCGACTGCTCGGAGGTGATGGTGAAGGCCCCGGCGGTCTCACCGGAGACCTCAAAGCTCTTCAGCTGGGAGCCGACCTTCGCGGCCAGATGCTCGTGGAAGTCACGCGAGGCGAAGGCCTCGATGATCTTCTGCGCCGGCTGCGGGA
Organism: Nesterenkonia aerolata; assembly: GCF_031470965.1. Lineage (NCBI taxonomy): Bacteria > Bacillati > Actinomycetota > Actinomycetes > Micrococcales > Micrococcaceae > Nesterenkonia > Nesterenkonia aerolata. Next base: position 12,269 of record NZ_JAVKGR010000007.1, read on the forward strand.
TCACGGTTTCTGCTTCAAGGGCCACGGGCCTGCCTCCTGGGGATACGAGGTATGCGGATCGTCCCCATCATAGAACCCTGCGATCACAGAACCTGCAGGACTCCCCGCACGCATCCCCGGGTAGGACCATGCCGCGGTGAGGGGAGTATCCTTGTGGGGTCCTCTTCCGCATTCCCGCACCTGATGTGCACCTCTCGTCGAATCGAGGCGTCCCCTCCCCATGGCACTGACCGGCCTGCGCACCGCACTGACCTCAGAGGCCTCCGTCCGCCGCATCCGTGCCGCGGCCGGTCATCGAGCGGCCGAACGCACTGATGAGCTGCGGATCGCCGCCTCCCAGGGGCTGCGCCCGGCCCTGATCGCTGACATCGCCGAAGGAGTCCGCGATGCCGAGCACGGCGCGGTGCTGCTGGTGGTCACCGCCACCGACCGCGAAGCCAAAGCCCTGACCGTCTCGTTGGGTGCCTATGCCCCTGAGCTGCGCACCGCGCACTTCCCCTCCTGGGAGACCCTGCCGCATGAGCGGCTCTCACCCCGTTCAGACACAGTCGGGCGTCGGCTCGGCGTGCTGCGCCGGCTGGCCCACCCGGAACAGGCCGGTGCGCTCGACGTCGTCATCGCCCCGGTGCGTGCGGTGGTCCAGCCGCTGGTGGCCGGGCTGGGGGATCTCGCCCCGGTGCACCTGGAGGTCGGTGAGGAGCACGACTTCGACGCCGTCGTCGAAGCCCTCTCCGCCGCCGCCTACTCGCGGGTGGACATGGTCACCCGGCGCGGGGAGTTCGCCGTGCGCGGCGGCATCCTCGACGTCTTCCCGCCCACCCAGCCGCACCCGCTGCGCGTAGAGTTCTTCGGCGACGAGGTCGAACGGATGCGCTGGTTCTCCGTGGCCGATCAGCGCTCCCTCGACGAGGAGCAGGCCCCCGCCGTCCTCGACGCCGCGCCCTGCCGCGAACTGCTCATCACCGAGACCGTCCGGGCTCGTGCGGCCGTGATGATGCCCCAGATGCCCCACGCGACCGATATGCTCGCCAAGATCTCCGAGGGCATCGCCGTCGAGGGGATGGAATCCCTGGCCCCGGCGCTGGTGGAGACCATGGTGCCGCTGGTCACCGAGCTGCCCTCCGGCTCGCTGACCCTCATCGTCGAACCTGAACGCACCCGCGGCCGCGCCCAGGACCTGGCAGCCACCAACGAGGAGTTCCTCGCCGCCGCCTGGTCCGCCGCCCCCGACGGCGGCGCCGCCCCGCTGGACGTCTCCGCCCCCGAATCCCGCACCGAGGCCGCGCACCTGGCCACCGGGGCCTTCGCCAGCCTCGCCGAGACCCGCGAGGCCTCCCTCGACGCCGGCGCCGGGTGGTGGTCCATCACCTCCCTCGGCCTGGACGAGGAACTGGAACAGGACGCCGACGTCGTCTCCGTGGACTCCCGCGAACCCATCGGCTACCGGGGCAGCGTGGACGAGGTGATGCGGTTCCTCGCCTCCCGGCCCGCTGACCGCTGGTCCGTCGTCGTGACCACCGCCGGATCCGGTTCCGCAGCCCGGGTGTTGGAGCTGCTCCAGGACAACGAAGTCCCCGCCGTCTCCGCCGAATCCCTCGAAGAGCCGCCGCAGCCGGGGCGGATCACCGTGACCACCGCCGAGATCGGTGAGGGCTTCGCCGTCGAACCGCTGCAGCTGGCCCTTCTCACCGAATCTGAGATGCTCGGCCGCTCAGTCCGCGAATCCTCCTCCCGCCGCGGCGGTATGCCCGCCCGCAGACGCCGCAACCAGGTGGACCCGCTGGCGCTGAAGAAGGGCGACTACGTCGTCCACGAACAGCACGGCATCGGCCAGTTCGTCGAACTCGTCCAACGTCAGGTCGGCTCCGCGCAGGCGGTGCGCGCCGGCACCGCCGGGGTACGCGAATACCTCGTCGTCGAATACGCCGCCACCAAGCGCGGCGGACCCAAGGACCGGCTGATGGTGCCCACCGATCAGCTGGACCAGGTCTCCCAGTACGTCGGCGGTGACGCCCCCAGCCTCTCGAAGATGGGCGGCTCGGACTGGGCGCAGACCAAACGTAAGGCCAAGAAGGCGGTCAAGGAGATCGCCGGCGAGCTCATCCGCCTCTACTCCGCGCGCATGGCCACCCGCGGCCACGCCTTCGGCCCCGACACCCCCTGGCAGGCCGAGCTGGAGGACGCCTTCCCGCACGCCGAGACCCCCGACCAGCTGACCACGATGGACGAGGTCAAACGGGACATGGAGCGCGAAGTGCCCATGGACCGGCTCATCTCCGGCGATGTCGGCTACGGCAAGACGGAGATCGCAGTGCGCGCCGCCTTCAAGGCAGTGCAGGACGGCAAGCAGGTCGCCGTCCTGGTGCCCACCACAGTGCTCGCCTCCCAGCACCTGGAGACCTTCACCGAGCGGTTCGCCGGATTCCCGGTCACCGTGCGGGCGCTCTCCCGGTTCCAGACGGCGAAGGAGTCTGCTGAGGTCACCGCCGCGCTCGCTGACGGCAGCCTCGACGTCGTCATCGGCACCCACCGGCTGCTGTCCAAGGAGATCACCTTCAAGGATCTGGGCCTGGTGATCGTCGACGAGGAGCAGCGCTTCGGCGTCGAGCACAAGGAAGCGCTGAAGAAGATGCGCACCGACGTCGACGTGCTGGCGATGTCCGCCACACCGATTCCGCGGACCCTGGAGATGTCCATGGCCGGGATCCGGGAGACCTCCACGCTGGCCACCCCGCCGGAGGAGCGCCACCCGGTGCTGACCTACGTCGGCCCCTACACCGATAAGCAGGTCTCAGCGGCGATCCGCCGTGAGCTCATGCGTGAAGGTCAGGTGTTCTTCGTCCACAACCGGGTCTCCTCCATCGACCGCACCGCCGCGCGAATCCGCGAGCTGGTGCCGGAGGCCCGCGTGGAGGTCGCCCACGGGCAGATGGGGGAGGCCCGGCTGGAACAGATCATCCAGGACTTCTGGGAGAAACGCTTCGACGTGCTGGTCTCCACCACGATCATCGAGACCGGGCTGGACATCTCCAACGCCAACACGCTGATCGTCGACCGGGCCTCGACCTACGGGCTCAGCCAGCTCCATCAGCTGCGCGGGCGGGTAGGCCGCTCCCGTGAGCGCGCCTATGCCTACTTCCTCTACCCCGCGGAGAAGCCGCTCGGCGAGGTGGCCCTGGAGCGGCTGCGCGCGGTGGCGGCGAACAACGAACTCGGCGCCGGACTGCAGCTGGCGATGAAGGATCTGGAGATCCGCGGGGCCGGAAACCTGCTCGGTGGAGAACAGTCCGGGCATATCGCCGGCGTCGGCTTCGACCTCTACCTGCGTCTGGTGGGTGAGGCGGTGGCCGACTACCGCGGTGACACCGAGGTGAAAGTGCCCGAGGTGAAGATCGAACTGCCCATCGACGCCCACCTGCCCGAGGCCTATGTGCCCGGCGAACGGCTGCGCCTGGAGGGCTACCGGAAGCTGGCCGCCGCCGACACTGACGAGAAGATCGAGGAAGTCCTGGGCGAATGGCGGGACCGGTACGGGGAGCCGCCGGCGCCGGTGGTCAACCTGGAACGGGTCGCCCGACTGCGCAACACCGCCCGAGCGGCCGGAGTCACCGACATCGCCGTGCAGGGCAAGTGGATCCGGTTCTCCCCGGTGGAGGACCTGCCCGAATCCCGTCAGCTGCGGCTGGAGCGGATGTACCCGGGCTCGCAGCTGAAGGCCGGACTGAAGCAGCTGCTGATCCCGAAGCCCCTGACCTCCCGGGTCGGTGGTCAGGACCTGACCGACGGGCCGCTGTTGGACTGGCTGGTGCAGGTCTTCGAGGCGGTCCTCACCCCGCCGTCGGCAGCGGCCGCGGCAGCCCCGTCAGATACGGCGAGGCCCACGTCCGGTTGACCCATGCCCCCAGCGGCCAGCAGACGGCCAGGGCGAAGGTCATGGACAGCAGCGGATGGGGCACACCGAGCCCTGAGGCCGCCCACAGCACCAGCGGGTGGAGGAAGACGACGAGGGTCCCGGTGAGCACTAACTCCGAGACCACACGGACCGCAGGTGAGCTGCGCCGTAGCAGGGTGTCCACTGCGCTGGAGAAGATCAGCACCAGTCCGCAGCAGATGAGTACCGCCACAGCCGGTGAGAGCAGGTAGGTGCCGAACCCGGACCACTTCATGTTCATCGGAGCCACACCCAGGGCCACTGCAGCTATGCCCATCACGACGGCGGCCGGGCCGAGCACCGCCGGTGCCGGCACCAGATGATGCAGACGGCGGAACCACCAGCCGGCGAGCATATACGCTGTACACGCCGGAACCAGGCCCAGGCCCAAAAACGTGTAGGCCATCTGGGAATCCGGCAGCTCAGCCAAGGTCAGCCCGCCGACGGCGACGAGCACCCCCACCCACCAGGGCAGGGCGACGAGCACCCTCAGCAGCATCGCGGCGAAGAACATCACGGAGATGAACCAGAACGCCAAGTACGGCATATCGGTCATCGCCCCGCCGTGCAGCGCCCCGAGGATCACACCGTCGTCGAAGGCCGCCGGAGTGGGGGAGACGGCGAGCACCACCAGGCTCAGCAGCAGAAGCCAGCTCAGATAGGGGACGGCCAAGGTATGCCAGCGCACCTGCAGCTCGCCGACGAAGCCTCGTGAACCGGCGAAGAACCAGCCGGAGAGGAAGAAGAACAGCGGCATCCGCCAGATCTGGACGTACTCCTCGCCCGGCATCTGCGGATAGGCATGGCCCAGCACCACGGCGACCACGGAGAGGATCCGCAGCAGATCGACGCCGATATTGCGGACTCGCGCGCCCTGAGTCACCGGGTCAGAGTCAGTGCCGGGAAGAGTGTGTATACCTCAGTGGGAGGTGGTGGCGGCGTCGATCTGCGCGTGCTCGCGGTGCAGATCCTGCTGCTCGAGTGTGTCGGAGCGACCCATGACTTCCTTGGCGAGGAAGAAGGCGACGCCGTAGAGCGCGAGGAAGGCGAGGCCCGGCAGCCACACGTTCTCGAAGGTCCAGAAGCTCACGGCCACGATCGAGCCGACCAGGGCGCCGAAGGTGATGAGGAAAGCGATGAGGCTGCCCAGCAGGTTGCCCTGCCCGGAGTAGGCCTTGACCTTGCCGTTGCTGATCATGTGGTCCCCTTGGAGTGATGGTGCGAGTATCAGTAGGCGTCGCCGGAGCCCGCATCCGGGCCCGAGGCTGACGGGCGCCCTGCTGAGCCTACGATATCAAGCGAGGAGCTCGCCCCGAGGCGTGTTGCCCCCGCGGCGACGAAGGCGACGGCATCGGCATAGCTGCGCACCCCTCCCGAGGCCTTGACCCCCAGCCGTGGGGCGACCAGCCGGCTTATCAGCGCCACGTCCTCGACAGTGGCCCCGCCGCCGGAGAACCCGGTGGAGGTCTTCACGTAGTCCGCTCCCGCGGCTTCAGCGGCCCGGCAGGCCAGCTCCTTGGCCTCGTCGGTGAGCAGAGCAGTCTCGATGATCACCTTCAGCAGGGCGCCGGCATCGTGGACGACGGCGGCGATCGGCGCGATCTGGGCCTCAAGGGCGGCGCGGTCACCGGCTAAGGCATCGGCGATGTCGATGACCATATCGATCTCCGTGGCGCCGGCGGCCACCGCCTGCTCCGCCTCGCTGACCTTGGTCTGAGTGGTGGTGGCACCCAGCGGGAATCCGACCACGGCACAGGTGCCGACGTCGGTGCCGCTGAGTTCCGCGGCGACCAGCGGCACCCAGCGGGGGTTCACGCAGACGGAGGCGAAACCGTGCTCACGGGCCTCAGCGATGAGGCGACGTACGGTGGCTTCGTCGGTGTCAGGCTTCAGCGCCGTGTGATCGATGAGGGCCGCCAGCTCAGCGGCGGTGGGGGTTGAAGACATGGGTAGATACTCCTGGTGAGGTGGGAACGAATGCGGGTCCTGGGCAGGTGGGTGAGGAGGGCAGCGAGGGGGAAGGATCAGCAAGGATCAGCTCAGCAGGGCCTCCATCGCACTGCGCAGCTCCTCGAGCCGCCCTTCGGCTAGGGCGCGGGTCTCTGCGACGGCTTCCAGATAGCACTTCACCTTCGGCTCAGTGCCCGACGGCCTGACGATGACCCGGTCGCCCTGTTCGGTGTCGAAGATCAGGGCATCGGTCACGGTGGCCTCGTCGAACCGGGTACCCGGCAGCGGATCCTTCTGCAGGTCCAGAGCGGAGGTCACCGGGGAACCGGCGAGCTGTTTCGGCGGGGTGGCGCGCAGGGTGGCGGTGATCTCACCGAGCTGCGAGAGATGCTCAACCCGCACGGTGACCTGTCCGGTGACGAAGTGACCGGTCTCCTCGGCCAACTCGGCGAGCCGGTCGAACAGGGTCAGCCCGCGTGACTTCAGATCCGCGGCGAGTTCAGCCAGGACGACGGCGGCGGAGACCCCGTCCTTGTCCCGCACCGACGAGGGATCCACGGCGAAGCCGATGGCCTCCTCGTAGCCGAAACTCAGCCCCTTGACCCGAGCCAGCCATTTGAACCCGGTCAGGGTCTGGTGGTGCTCGACTCCGCGCGCAGCACACAGCGCACCCAGCTGCCGGGAGGAGACCACAGAGTTGGCCATCACCAGCGGCGCCCCCTCGGGAGCCTCCGGGCTCAGCGCCCCGCGGTCGAGGATATGGGCCCCGAGCAGCACACCGAGCTCATCACCGCTGAGCTGACGCCACCGCTGCCCGGCCGGGTCATAGGCGGCAGCTGAGAGCCGGTCGGCGTCGGGATCATTGGCGAGTACCAGGTCAGCCTCGTGCCGCTCGGCCGTCTTCAGAGCCAGATCCAGGGCACCGGGCTCCTCCGGGTTGGGGAACTCCACTGTGGGGAAGTCCGGGTCAGGGCGGCACTGCTCCTCGACCTCGATGACGTCGCGGAACCTGGCGTCCTTCAGCACGGCCCCGACCAGCTCGGCCCCGACGCCGTGCATCGCCGTGTAGACGATCCGCAGGTCCCGAGAGGGGAAGCGCCGACGGTCCACCAACGCCCCGGCGTTCCACCGGTAGCCCCCGCGGGCCATCCAGCCGATCTTCCACACCCTGGCAGGCATCGTGAGCATGTCCGAGGAGACGGGTTCCGCCGAGGGGCCAGGTGTGCTCAGCGTGTCCTCGACGACGGCGTTGATCACCTCGGCGATCTGCACATCCGTCGGGGCGGTGATCTGCGCGCCGACCCCGGCTCCGGTGGGGTCGACGAGCCGGGCCAGCCGTCCACCGAAGTAGACCTTATAGCCGTTGTCCTGGGGAGGGTTGTGCGAGGCGGTGACCATGATCCCGATGTCGGCGTCCTCGTAGACGACCTGCTGGGCGAGCACCGGAGTGGGCATGGGCCGGTCGAAGGCGGCGACCTGCCAGCCGGCCTCCAGGAATACCCGGGCGGTCTCCACGGCGAAGTCGAAGGAGCCGTGCCGGGCGTCGAAGCCGATGGCGACGGATCCTGTGCCGTCGTCGTCGCCGGTGGCCATTTTGGCCCGGGCGAAGTGGACCAGGCCCTGGGCGGTCTGCCGCACCACCAGGCGGTTCATCCGCAGTGGCCCCGGCCCCAGGGCGGCACGCAGCCCGGCCGTGCCGAAGGTCAGCCGTCCGGCGAAGAGCTCGCGGAGCGTGGCGGCAGCCCTCTCGCCGTCGGCGGAGTCGACCAGTTCCTGCAGCTGCTCGCGCGTGGTGGGGTCAGGGTCCAGGGCGATCCACCGGCGTACGGTGGTCAGCAGCTGGTCATCGCTCATCGGTGTCTCCGGATCGCTGGTTCGGGGCAGGGTCAGCTTCGAGTCGGGATCGGTTTCGGGTCTAGCGTCAGCTGCTGAGGGTGCGGCCGATGATCTCAGCAAGCAGCGCTGAGATCCGCGGGGCGGCCTCGCGTCCGGCGTCGATCACTTCGCGGTGGCTCAGCGGCTGCGGGGAGATGCCGGCGGCCTGGTTGGTGATCAGGGAGATGCCGAAGACCTCCATCCCGGCCGCACGGGCGGCGATGGCCTCCAACGCGGTGGACATGCCGACCAGGTCGGCGCCGAGGGCACCGGCCATGCGCACTTCTGCGGGAGTCTCATAGTGGGGGCCGGGGAACTGGGCGTAGACGCCTTCGGGCAGAGCAGGGTCCACCTCGCGCGCGATCTCGCGGATCCTGGGGGAGTAGAGGTCGGTCATGTCCACGAAGTGCGCACCGCGCAGCGGGGAGGTGGCCGTCAGGTTGAGGTGATCACGGATGAGCACTGCTGTGCCGGGCGCCCATTCTTCGCGCAGACCCCCGCAGCCGTTGGTCAGCACCATGGTCTTGGCACCGGCGGCCGCTGCGGTGCGCACACCGTGAGCGACGGCGTCGACGCCGCGGCCCTCGTAGTAGTGCGTGCGCGCGGCGATCACCAGGATGTGTGCGGTTGTGCCTCCCTCACTATCTCCCGCGCCGGCATTATCTCCCGCACCGGCACTATCTCCCGCACTGGCGCGGATGACCCGCAGCGTGCCGGCGTGCCCGGAGACGGCGGAGGCGTGGAAGCCGGGGATCTGCGCGGCGTCGATCTCGCAGACGGTCTCACCGAGCTGGTCGGCGGCCTCGCTCCAGCCGGAGCCGAGGGTGCAGGCCAGGTCCAGGGACTCCACACCGGCACGGGCGAGCAGCGCAGTGGCTGCCTCGGAGGCCAGCCGGTTCGCGGGAGCTTCGGCGTCGTTGGTGGGTGTTGTGGCGTCGGCGGGGATCGTGAGGGACTCGGCGGTGAGGTGCTGGGACATCCCGCCTGCGGTGGGTGCGCTGTGCTCAGTCATCGTCTCCCAATGTACCTGTGTGCCCGCAGCTCCGGTATGCCCGGCACCCCTGGACGCTCGAGCAGGCCCCCACCCGCCATCGAGGGAGAGAATTTGGTCCCGACACGCCGGTGTCCGGGACCAAATTCTCTCCCTCGACCAGCTCCCTCGACCAGCTCCCTCGACCAGCTCCCTCGACCAGCTCCCTCGACCAGGCGCCCCGACCGCTGAGCATCGAGGGAGCAAGAGTTGCCGTGACACGCTGAACCCGCCCCGATCCGCGCGGCAAGATTCTCTCCCTCAAGGCCTGGGGCGCCCGGGTTGCTCATCGAGGGAGAGAAATTCGCCTCAACACGCCGGTATTCGGGACCAGATTCTCTCCCTCGATGCTGGGGCAGGGGAGCCGTACGGCAGGCAGGTTCTGTGCCCGGGTCACCCAGGGTCGGCTCAGCCTGTGGTCAGGTCGCCCGGGGCTGATTTACCTAGGGCTGAGCCACCCCAAGACCGATTCACCCAGGCCGAGGAGCCTACGGACCAGCTCACCTCACGGGCCTCGGACTATGACTTGAGTCTCCTCAGTGGGCACAATGGGGAGCGTGACTTCTTCTGATGCTGGGAACCCATTCGCACCTGATCACATCGCCATCCTCGGAGGAGGTCCCGGCGGCTACGAAGCCGCGCTGGTGGCCGCCGACGCCGGGGCCAAGGTCACCATCGTCGAGGACAAGGGCCTCGGCGGCTCCGCGGTGCTCACCGACGTCGTTCCCTCCAAGACGCTGATCGCCACAGCTGACGCGATGCGCCGGGTCAACGCCTCAGTGGCCTTCGGCGTCCGGTTCGGCGAGCAAGGCGACGCCGACGACGACCAGTACGAGACCGAAGCCTGGGCCGACTTCTCCCGGGTCAACGAGCGGCTCCTGAAGCTGGCGCAGGATCAGTCACGAGACATCGAAGCCTCCCTGACCCGCGCCGGGATCACCGTGATCAAGGGCCGCGGCCGTCTGATCCCCCCGCGCAGCATCGAAGTCACCCCGCATGAGGGCGGCAGTTCCCACGTCATCGACGCCGACGCCGTCCTCGTCGCCACCGGGGCCAGCCCCCGCGAGTTGCCCACGGCCGTCCCCGACGGCGAACGCATCCTCAACTGGACCCAGGCCTACAGCCTCACCGATGTCCCCGAGCACATGATCGTCGTCGGCTCCGGGGTGACCGGCGCGGAGTTCGCCTCCGCCTACCGGCGGCTCGGCGCCGAGGTCACCCTCGTCTCCTCCCGAGACCGTGTGCTGCCCGGTGAGGACGCCGACGCCGCCGCCGTGCTGGAACGGTCCTTCGCCCGCGTCGGAGCCAAGGTCGCCTCGAAATCCCGCGCCGAATCGGTCGAGCGCACTGACGACGGCGTCCGTGTCACACTGAGCACCGGGGACGTGCTGGAAGGCTCCCACTGCCTGATGGCCGTCGGCGGGGTACCCAACACCACCGACGTCGGGCTGGAGGACTGCGGCGTCCAGCTCACCGGCTCCGGCCACGTCCGAGTGGACTCGGTCTCGCGCACCACCGCCAGCGGCATCTACGCCGCCGGCGACTGCACCGGTCAGCTGCCCCTGGCCTCAGTGGCGGCCATGCAGGGCCGGGTGGCGGTCTCGCACATGCTCGGTGACGCGGTCAGCCCGCTGAAGCTGCACCACGTCGCCTCCAACGTCTTCACCTCACCGGAGATCGCGACCGTCGGGGTCACCCAGTCCCAGGTGGATTCGGGTGAATATCAGGCCGATGTGGTCAAGCTGGACCTGGCCACCAACCCGCGGGCCAAAATGATGATGGTCCGGGACGGGTTCGTGAAGATCTTCGCCCGCAAGGGGTCAGGCACTACGATCGGCGCCGTCGTCGTCGCACCGCGTGCCTCGGAGCTGATCTTCCCGCTGGCGCTGGCAGTGACCCAGAAGATCCACGTCGACGACGTCGCCAAGACCTTCACCGTCTACCCCTCGCTGACCGGGTCGATCTCCGAAGCGGCACGACGACTGCACGCCTACGGAGGTTGAATCGGCGGGTCAGGCCTCAGTGGAGCCGGCGGCTACGATGACAGGATGAGCCCCGCACCGGAACCCTCGCGTACCCCCACCGCTGTCGACGCCTGCGCGGAGGACTATTTCGAGAGATTCCTCGCGCTGCGCCCGGAAGAGGCCACGATCCTCGGCCGCACCGGAGTCGAGACCGAATACGCTGACTATTCACCGGCCGGTGCCGAGGCGATGGCCGAGCTGGACCGTGCGACGTTGCGCGGTCTTGAGACGCTGCGCCCGGCCGATCACACCGATGAGGTCACCCTGCACGCGATGCGCGAGCGGCTGGGCCTGGCGGTGACGCTGCACGAGACCGGCCGCACGGAGCTGAACAACCTCGCCTCCGCACCGCAGGCAGTGCGCATGGTGCTGGAGCTGATGCCGCAGTCCAGTGACGCTGATTTCGAGCGCATCGCCGGGCGCCTGCACAACCTCCCCGGTGCCCTGGAGGGATACTGGGAGTCGCTGCGCGATTCTGCCTCCCACGGGCAGGTCCCTGCCGCGCGGCAGGTGAGCACCGTTGCCGGGCAGTGCCGTGACTATGCCAGCGCCGACGGCGCCCTGGCCGCTCTCGTCACCGCCGCCGAGCGGGCCGACGTCGATGAGGCCGTGAGAGATCGGGTGCTCGACGGCGTCGGGGCCGCTGCGGAAGCCTACGAGGCGCTGGCGGCCCGACTCGACGAGGAGCTGCTGCCCCAGGCTCCTCAGGCCGACGCCGTCGGCAGCGAGCACTACCAGCTCGTCTCCCAGACCTTCACCGGCACAGTGCTCGACCTCGAGGAGACCTACGCCTGGGGCTTGGAGGAGCTGGACCGGCTGGTTGCTGAGCAGCAGCGTGTTGCCACACAGATCAGCCCGGGAGCCGACATCGCTGAGGCCAAGGAGATCCTGGACGCGGACCCGGCTCGGCAGATCGAGGGTACTGAGGCGCTGCGCGCGTGGATGCAGGGCCTCTCCGACCGCGCCGTCGCCGAGCTCAAGGACACCCATTTCGACATCCCCGCGCCGATGGACCGGCTGGAATGCCTGATCGCTCCGACTCAGGACGGCGGCGTCTACTACACCGGACCCAGTGAGGACTTCTCCCGCCCGGGCCGCATGTGGTGGTCGGTGCCGCCGGGCGAGACCTCCTTCACCACCTGGTCCCAGACGACCACCGTCTACCACGAGGGTGTGCCCGGCCACCACCTGCAGATCGCCACGGCGACGATGATCCGGGACCGGCTGAACTCCTGGCGTCGCAACGGCTGTATGGTCTCCGGCTACGCAGAAGGCTGGGCGCTCTACGCCGAGAAGCTCATGGATGAGCTCGGCTATCTGCAGGATCCCGGCGATGCGATGGGCATGCTGGACATGCAGCGGATGCGCGCGGCCCGTGTGGTCTTCGACATCGGCGTCCACTGCGGGTTCACCGCCCCGGAGGCGTGGGGCGGGAAGGCCTGGACTGCGGAGACCGGCTACGCCTTCCTGCGACATCATCTGCCGGTGTCGCAGGGCGAGCTCGACTTCGAGTTCACCCGCTACCTGGGCTGGCCGGGCCAGGCGCCGTCCTATAAGGTCGGCCAGCGTGTCTTCGAGCAGCTGCGTGCTGAGCGTGAGGCCGCCGACGGCGCGGCCTTCGATCTGCGGGGCTTCCACACGGAGGTGCTGCAGCTGGGTATGCTCGGCCTGGATACGCTGCGCTTCGCCCTGCAGAAGGGGTGAACGGCGGCTCGATGGGATTCCTGCGGCGGTGGGGCTACGGGGCCAGGCGCGGCGGCGCTCGGCCCCGCCGGGATGAAGCCGTCAGGATGGTGAGGGCTCAACGGTCCTGGCCGGTGAGTGTGGACGCACGGACTCGGGTGGGCAGCGTGCTGCTGCGGCCGCTGAGCCTGGCCGATGAGCACCGCTACCTGGCCCTTCAGCTCCGCAACGAGGACTGGCTCGCCCCCTGGGCCGCCACCACTCCGGAGGACCCGCGGACCCGGCCCGATGCGGCGGGCTTCCGCGCCAGCACCCGTGCCCTGCTTGCCCAGGCCCGGCGCGGGGCCTCGATACCCTGGCTCATCTGGTTCGCGCCGGATTCCCCCGATGCACCAGAAGGTGCCGATGCGTCGGAAGGGACGGGCCAGTTCCGGTTGGTCGGCCAGCTCACCGTTGGGCCCATCGTGGCAGGCTCGGCACGCAGCACCAGCATCGGCTACTGGATGGATGAGGCCCATGCCGGACGCGGGATCATGACCACGGCCGTGGCCGCAGCCATCGATCACCTCTTCGACGTCCGCGGGCTGCACCGCGTGGAGATCGCGATCCGCCCGGAGAACCTGCGCAGCCTGCGGGTGGTGGAGAAGCTCGGTCTGCGTGAAGAGGGGCTGCGGCGGCGGTGCCTGCACATCGGCGGGCAGTGGGCCGATCACCGGATCTTCGCGATCACCGCCGAGGAGCCGCGCGGCTGGACACTCCCGGCCTGAGTCTCGAGGCGTCAGGACCAGCTCTCCTGCATGGACGGTCATGATGGAGGGCCACGATCCACGGTCACGATCGCAGTCAAGATCCAGGGTCACAGCTCGCCTCTGAGGAGCTGTTTCTGGACACCCGCTGCCCAAAGGTGGAAGGACCCTGGGAATCCATTAGGATGGGCTGAAGCCTCCGATCAGCGGATCCCCCGACGGGTGGGGACAGCGGGCGCCGATAGAGGGACAGGGAAGGGAGAAGCGGTGATACTGGGCGCATCTCGTCACCAGACGACGATGCTCACCGTCATCCCCGATCTGCCCATTCACTCTTCGGTGCTCTTCGCCTTCGCCGCCGGGCTCTTCCTGGCTGCGCTGATCATCCGAGCCCAGCGGCTGCCTGAACGGCCGGCGTCCCCGTGGACGGCGGCCCGTCTCATGCACCCCACGATCACCCGTCTCCGACGGCTCCGGCGGCCCCGGACCCCACGGAGGGGACGAGCAGAACGAAGGGCACCAATGTCAGAGAACACTCAGCGCGGTGGAGCCAGCACCGCGCTCGCGGCACCAGAGACCCGCGAGGCCCCCGCGGCCTCCGCCGGGGAACCCGTCGTCGAGGCTCCCGCGGCTGCGACCCGGGAGCCCACCGCCTCCTTCAGCGTGCGCTGGGGACGTGCCACCGTCGCGCTGCTCGGTGTGCTCGCCCTGGTGACCTCTGTGGTCACCGCCGTGATCGCGGCGACCGGGACGATCACCTTCACGATCCCGCTGATCGCCCTGCTGGTCTTCGCCGCCGCCATCGTCGGACTGCGCGCGATGGCGGTGACCCGACGCCGCGGAGAGCGGCGCGAGCAGCTCGATGCGGCTCTGGCGGAGGCGATGAATCCGACGCTGAGCTCCGAGGAGGCCGCCGCACAGCGCCGTCCGCACGTACCGACCACTGCGCACACGCTGCACGCCCAACAGGCGGCCCCCTTCGATGCGATGATCTCCGATGCCCGCGGCTCCGGCGGTCCCCGCTCGCTGCAGGAGATCGACGCCGACGGACTGCCGGTGGACCTGGCCGAGACCTTCGGAGACCAGCCGGAGCTGCAGAGCACCCCAGCGCACGCCCCGCAGGCGACCGCCCAGGCTGCACCCCAGCGCGCTCCTCAGGCCACCCCGGCGGAGCCCGCCTCTCAGGACACGGCTCACACGGCTCACACGGTTCGTACTGCTCACCCGGCAGACGCCAGTGGTCAGTGGCGTCCGCGTGAGGTGCCGCGGCCGAAGTATCTCGACGCGGAGAAGGTCACCCGGCCGCTGCCCGAGCCGCTGCGTCCCGAGCAGCCGGTCCCCAGCGGCGATGTCCGGCTCAACCGCGGCGACGCCGAGCCCGCCCACGCCGCCCACGCCGCCTCCGCCGCGGAAGCTTCACAGATCCCCGCGTTCTCCACGGCACCGCATCGGGGTTCCGGGCAGCAGGCACTGGATCTGGATGCCGTGCTGAGGCGCCGTCGGGCCTGATCCTCGGAGACGACGCACCCCGTGTCCGGTACAGAGGCCGATCAGCTGGCCTATCTGCAGTCCTCAGTGGTCAACGCGCCGGTGCGCACAGCTCTCCGGGGCCTGGGGATCATGCCCCGCCGAATTCGGCGGGAGAGCATCCAGCATCGTCCCGGTGCGGGAGTCACCGGGATCTACCGGGTTGAGGTCTCTGGGGCCAGCACCGGGGGTCCGGCTCGGCAGGTCGGCGTCGAGCACCTCTTCCTGGGGGTCACCACTGAAGCGGTGCAGGACCGCAGCACGGTCACAGTGGTGGACTCTGAGGTGGGGTCCTTGCACATCTGGCGGCATCCGGCCGATCCGGAGCTGCCCGGCTTCCACCTCGCCGCAGATCCGGCCGCCGTGGTCCAGCAGTGGGGTCGAGGCCGTGGGCTGCTCTCCCTGGAGACCATCAGTTACCGGCCGCTGCGCCGGGCTGTCATCCTCGCCATCTTCGACGACGGCGAGCGCGTGTTCCTCAAAGCGCTGCGCCGTGGCGCCGCAGCTCGCCTCGATGATCGGCACCGGATGCTCGCCGAGGCCGGCCTGCCGGTGCCGATGCCGGTGGATCGTCCGCACTGTGATGTCCTCGCCCTGCCCGACGGTGGTGGGGAACCTCTGGCGGAGGCTTTTCTCGCCGACGGTGCGGCCCAACTGTCACCAGGGCTGTTCGTCGAGCTTCTCGACGGGCTTCCGGAGCAGGTGCTCACCCTGGCCCAGCGTCCGTCCTGGAGCGACCAGCTCGACTCCTACACCGACGCCGCGGTCTCCGCCCTGCCGGAATGCGCCGAGCGGATCCAGGCTCTGTCCGGGAGGATCGCCGCGGAGCTGCCGCTGACCGAGACTGGTCCGCTGGTGCCCACCCACGGGGACTTCTACGAGGCCAATATCCTGATGCAGGATGGTGCGGTCTCCAGCCTCCTCGACGTCGACTCCCTGGGCCCGGGCCGCCGTATCGATGATCTCGCCTGCTTCCTCGGGCATCTGGCGGTGCTCCCGGCCGTGGATGCGCGGTATATCCATGCACCGGCGGCCTTCTCCCGGTTCGCCGCGGATTTCGCGCAGCGGACGGACCCGCACGGGCTGCGGCTGCGCTCCGCGGCGGTCGCGCTGTCCCTGGTGGCGGGGGCGCGGGACACCTCGCGCAGCACCTGGCGTCAGGAGGCCGAACATCGGTTGAGCTGCGCTGAGGCGCTCCTGGGCACGGTCAGCCGCGGCCCAGCTCTTCCGCAGTGGCCAGCCGATACCCGGCCCCGCGGACGGTGACGATGCGCTCAGCGCCGAGCTTGGTGCGCAGGTAGCGGATGTAGACGTCGACGACGTTGGAGGAGGTCTCCGTCGTCGATTCCCACACCAGGTCCAGCAGCTGCTCCCGGGAGAGCACCTGCCGCGGGTGGTCTAGGAGCACTTCGGCCAGTGCGAACTCGCGCGCCGAGAGCTCCACCGGTTCCTCGTCCACATGGGCCTGCCGGGTGCGCAGATCCAGATGAAGACCGTCCTGGCTCAGCTCCTGGGCAGGCTCTGCGGTGTGCCCGGCCGGGGCGGTGGTCGGTTCCTCGGCCGGAAGGCGCAGTGCCACCCGGGCGATGAGCTCCTCCACCCGGAACGGTTTGGACATGTAATCCTGCGCCCCGGAGCTCAGCCCCTGCACGGTGTCCTCCACGGAGGACCGGGCGGTGAGGATGATGACCGGCAGCTGTTCACCGGCGGAGCGGAGACGCTCCAGCACCTGGTAGCCGTCCATGCTGGGCAGTCCCAAGTCCAGGATCATCAGATCGAACTGCCCGTTGGTCAGGGCGACGATCGCCTCGGGGCCGGTGGTGGCGATCTGGGAGTCGTATCCGGCGGATTTCAGTCCTTTGGCGACGAAGGAGGCGATGCGGGGTTCGTCTTCGACGATCAGGATACGCTTCATCAGGGCCTCTCTGCTGATGGGGCGGACGGGTCTCGGGACGGCGGGTGAGTCGGCTGGGAGGTGGGTTCACGTGAACCGACGCGGTAGGGGATCTGCATCGTGAACCGGGAACCGGCCCCGGGGACGGAGTCCACGCGGATCTCCCCGCCGTGGCCGGCGACGATATTGGCCACGATGGTCAGCCCAAGCCCCGACCCCTCGGCCCGCGGCGCCTCAGCACCCCGGGCGAAACGCTCGAAGATCCGCTCGCGGTCCGCCTCCGCGATGCCCGCCCCGGCGTCCTGGACCCACAGGTCCAGCCGTGAGCCGCCGTCGGGCCTCCGGTTGATCGCTGAGCCCAGTGCGATCTCCGACCCCTCCTGGGAGAACCGCACGGCGTTATGGGCCAGCTGCAACCAGGCTTGGGTGATCCGCTGGGCGTCCAGGGGGACTGTGGCCTCTGCGGCGGACTCGGTGCGCCACTGGCGGTTGCCCAGCTGCGCGGCGTGTTCGGCGACCTGCCGGGTCAGTGCCGCCACATCAGTGGGTGCGGGGGAGAGGAAGTCTCGCTGCTCGGATTTGGCGAGTGTGAGCATATCCTCCACCAGCCGCCCCATCCGGTCGAGTTCGTCGAGGGAGAGCTCCCGGACGGCGAGGACGTCGTCGCGGTCTTCCGGGTCGACCAGCTCGAGGTGACCGCGCACGATGGTCAGCGGGGTGCGCAGCTCGTGGCCGACGTCGTCGAGCAGCCGCCGCTGGGAGACCACAGCGGATTCGAGCCGATCAAGCATCGCGTTGACGGTGACGGTCAGTTCTCCGAGATCGTCGTGGGAGGTCACCTCGATGCGTCCGGAGATATCGGTCTCTGTGATCGACTGGGCGGTCTCACGCAGCCGACGCACCGGGTAGAGCATCCGCCCCACGGTGAGCCAGCCCAGCAGTGCCGCCACCGCCAGCGCCCCGACGCCCACCCCCGAGTAGGTGGCGAAGGTGCGATTGAGGGTGACCATCTCGGCGTCGGTGTCTGCGGCGAGGACGAACAGGGTCTCGGCGCGGTCTTCGGGGAAGAGCACCGGCAGGATCACCGCCCGGTAGCTGGATTCCTCGGTCTGGACGGTGCGGATGCTGCGTTCGGTGATGGGTGCCTGATCCTGCACCCACTGGAGGAACTCCGGGTCCTCGTCGAGGCGGACCGGTTGCCGTTCGTTCGGAGTCCAGGTGACCTCGCCTTCACGCAGGGCCACCATCGATTCGTTCTCCGCGAGCATGGTCTGCATCATCGCCGAGTAGATCAGCCGGTCGGCGCTGCGCCAGGACTCGCCGGTCTGCGGGTCGGTGCTGGTCTCGGCGATCCGGATGAACTCCACGGCGCTGCGTTCCAGGGAGTCGTCGATGCTGCGGTGGGTGTCGATGCGTTGGAGCAGGTAGGCGGCACCGCCGGCGAGGACGAGGACCAGCAGGGAGACCAGCACCATCGAGGTGAGCACGCGGGTGCGCACCGGCAGGTTGCTCAGCGGCCGACGTCGGGGCCGAGGAGTAGTGCTTGCCATCACGCCTGGCGGCGGCGTTTCAGCCGGGTCAGGTCACGGCGCAGTCGGGCCGCCTCTTCGGCCTTGTCCTGACGCATCAGCGCATCGATCCGGCCTTCGAGGGCTTCGGCGACCAGGTCGTCCTCCTCACCGACGTCGGAGACGGCCATGCGCAGGATCGCTTCGGCCTCATCGGCGCGGCCCATCTGCAGCAGCACCTGACCGGCGAAGATCTCCGCGTTCGCCGCGGAGCGGGCGTCCTCGGCGGTGCGGAAGAGATCGGCGGCGTCGAGGGCGCGGGAGACGGCGCCGGTGCCGTTGCCCAGGGCGATCAGCCCGCGGGCGATGGAGTCGGTGATATCGGCGACCAGCCAGTCCGTGCCGTGGTCCTGGGCCAGGGACAGGGCACGGTCCAGGTGCGCGGTGCCGGCGGAGTCACCTTCCCGGGTGAGCAGGTGGCCCAGGGAGTGCAGTGCCTGGACCAGCACGGCTGGGTCCTCCTGGGACTGTTCAGCCAGTTCTAAGCCCATCTCGTAGTGTTCGCGGGCGGTCTCGAGCTTCTCCAGGGAGGCTGAGAGCGCGCCGGCGGCCAGGTGGGCGCGGGCCGCTTCGTCGGGCTCATCGTCGTTGAGGAAGATCTCGGCGGCCTCCTGCCAGTGGGCCAGGGCTTCGGTCGGGCGTTTCTGCTGGGCGACGGCGTGGCCGAGCCCCATCAGCGCCTTGCCCCGGGTGGAGGAGTCCTGCAGATTCTGGCCCCGGGAGACGATGCGGTCCAGGACCTTCTCGGCCTCACGGTATTCGTCGCCTTCGAGCAGCTGCTGCCCCAGCGCCAGGGAGAGGACGGCGGCCTCCGGGAACTCTCCGAGCTCGGCCTGCTGCACTGCCACCTGCCAGGCCAGCACCGCAGATTCCTCGTCCTCGACGGCCGAGGCGAGTCCGGCGACCAACGCGGCCGCCGAGGCCGAGCCCCGGCGGACTCCGCAGGCAGCGTAGAGCTCCGCAGAGGCCACGGCTTCCTCGAGGGCTTGGGCGGTGCGGTCCTGCCCGTGGTGGACGGTGGCGCGCAGCATCTGCATCGCACCGCGCACGGCCCGGTTCGCCGGGGCGGCGAGCACCGATTCGGCGACGGAGAGCGCTTCCTCGGACTCTCCGGCGAGCAGCAGGCTGTGGGCGAGGAACATGCGGGCCCCGGCCAGGGCCTCCTGCCGGTCATGGGCGGCGAGGATCCGGCAGCTCTCCTTCACCAGCGGCAGTGTGGCCTCGGGTCCGGAGTCATGCAGGGTGCGCACGGCCAGGGAGGAGAGCACATCGGCGAGCACCAGGCTGCCCGCGGAGCCGGCTTCGGCGTCCTCGGCGCGCAGTTCCTCGGCGACCCGGGAGAGGATCTCACCTTCGACGGCATCGGGTTCGCGCAGCAGCATCGCCCCGAGGTCCTCCTCGATGCGGGCTTGCCGGGTCCGCCCCAGCTGGCGCAGCAGGGCGATCCGTTCGGCCAGGACGGGAGCGGAGGCGTCGGAGTCTCCGCGCATCTCGTGGACTCCAGAGAGCACACGCAGCAGCATCAGCCGATTCTCCGAGGTGTCGCCTCCGGGTGCCTGCAGTCCTGCGCGGGCGGCGTCGGCGGCTGCGGCGTATCGTTCGCCGTAGGCGGCCTCATAGGCCAGATCGATCCACCCTCGTGCGGTCTTCGCTGTGGTCTCGGTGACCTGGGGAGCGTGCAGCAGAGCTTTCAGACGTGTGGCCAAAGGTGCTGTGCCGGGCATCTCCACCTGAGATTCTGCGTGTTCACCGGTCATCTTCACCAGCCTACGGCACGGTGAGACTCGGTACCGGGGTTATGTATCGGGGTATGGCGCTGAGATGGGATGGCGCTGCGGTGTCCGTAGAATGGCGGCCATGACTTCTCCGGCCCTCATCACGGCGCCTGCCGCCTGGGCGCGTGATGCTGGGGGTACAGCGTCTATGCAGAGCTGTGCAGGGCCTGTGCCGGTGCGGAATTTCTCTGTCCGCAGGCCGCTGACGGGACTGTTCGCGGGGCTGTTCTCCCTGGTGCTGGCGGCCTGCGGCGGCCCACCTGCCGGGCAGGAGCCCACTGGGGAGGCGGCGGAGGACGCCTGGCGTCTTGCCGTCGGGCAGGACCCGGTGGATCAGGCTGTGGCCTATGCCTATTCCTTGGCACTGAACTCCCGGGACGCTCCGGCGGTGGTGCAGACCGGTGAGACGGCTTCTGCCGAGCTGGCGGCGGAGCTCTCCTCATCTGAGGGTGAGGTGGCCGGTGACGGCACTGACGACGTCGCCTCCTATGACCTCGTCGTCTCCCGTTCCCTGGCTCTGGCCGAAACCCTCGATCCGGACGGTTTCGCTGAGCTGGCCGAACCGGACGGGACTACGGCCGCAGCCTCGACGTCCACCGAAGATCTCACCACACTGATCGAAGAGGCCTTAGACGGCGCCGAAGTCCTCACCCCCTCAGCCGGTGAGCTGGACAGCACACTCGTGATCACCACGGTGACCGCCGAGGGCGAGGGCATCGACCTCGACGGCTCCTCCGATGCCGAATCCTTCACCGACGCCTGCCACGGGCAACGCCTGGGAGTGGACGAGGCACTGCCCGAGATCGAGCATCGCCTGGCTGAGAGGTACGACTGCGAGCCCGAGGAGCTCAGCGTTGCCGCACCGGAGGATCTGGTGGATCAGCTGATCACCGCCGAGATCGATGCCGCGGTGGTCAGCAGCTCCACCCCGCAGATCCATGACTACGCGCTGGTCTCGGTGGAGGATGCCCGCGGCGCCTTCCCCACGGAGCAGTACCTGCCGGTGGCCAAGACCTCGGTGGCCGAAGAGATCCCCGACGTCGCCGCGGAGGTCTCGGAGAGCCTTGACCAGGACGCGCTGAGGCTGATCCAGCGCCTGTTGGACGGCCCCGATGGGCTCAGCCCCGAAGAGGCCGCTGAGTACTGGCTGGTGAGTGAGGAGATCATCGCTGAGCCGGAGGACTGGGGCTGATCCGGCGCGCCCTGCCCGAGGTGTTCCGCGCCGCGGTGCAGATGAGGCAGTATTGATCCATGGACCAATACAGCGATTTTCTCCAGTCCGAGAAGCTGCGCGGTGTGCGCTACGACGTGCGCGGTCCCATCGCTGAGGAGGCGGCCCGGATGGAGGCCGCCGGGCACCGGATCACGAAGCTCAACATCGGCAATCTGGCGCCGTTCGGCTTCGAGGCGCCGGATTCGATCCTGGTGGACATGATCAAGAACCTGCCCCAGGCGCAGGGATACTCAGAGTCCCAGGGCATCTACTCGGCGCGTATCGCCGTGGCCCAGTACTACCAGTCCCGGGGGATGACCGACGCCGACGTCGAAGACGTCATCCTCGGCAACGGGGTCTCGGAACTGATCACCATGGTGCTGCAGGCGATGCTGAACCCCGGTGACGAGGTGCTCATCCCGTCTCCGGACTATCCGCTGTGGACGGGGGCGACGACGTTCTGCGGTGGGCGCGCCGTCCACTACATCTGCGATGAGCAGAACCACTGGTACCCGGACCCGGAGGAGATCGAGTCGAAGGTCACCGACCGCACGAAGGCCCTGGTGATCATCAACCCGAACAACCCGACCGGCGCGGTCTACCCCCGGCATATCCTCGAAGCCCTGGTCGACATCGCTCGCCGGCACAACCTGATCCTGCTCTCGGACGAGATCTACGAGAAGATCACCTACGACGGCGCCGAGCACATCAACGCCTGCACCCTCTCCGACGACGTGTTCACCATCACCTTCTCCGGGCTCTCCAAGACTTGGCGGGTGGCCGGGTTCCGTTCCGGGTGGATCTATATGTCCGGGCCGAAGCAGCGAGCCAAGAACTATCTCGAAGGACTGACGCTGCTGTCCAATATGCGGATGTGCCCGAACGTGCCGGCCCAGCATGCCATCCAGACCGCATTGGGCGGGTACCAGTCCATCAATGACTTCATCGAACCTGGTGGGCGTCTCTACGAACAGCGCAACACCGCCTACCACCTGCTCTCGCAGATCGAGGGCGTGACCGTGGAGCAGGCCGACGGCGCGCTGTACCTGTTCCCCCGCTTGGACCCGGAGATCTACCCGATTCCCAACGATGAGAAGTTCGTCATCGAGCTGCTGCGCCAGCAGAAGATCCTGGTCTCCCACGGCCGGGCCTTCAACTGGATCGATGACCAGCACTTCCGCCTGGTCACACTGCCGTCGGTGGAGGAGCTGGAGATCGCCGTCGAGGGCATCTCCGACTTCCTGGCCTCCTACCGGGACGCTCACGCCCGGGCGAGGGTGTAGTCAGCGCTTAGTCATCGTGTAGTCACCGGCATAGACCTCGTGGTGGGGTCTAAGCGCTCGTGGTCTGCTCGTCATCGTCGTCCAGGCTGCGCCGGACCTCCTCGAGGCGGGAGCGGGCACCGTCGAGCCACCGCTCGCAGCGGTCGGCCAGAGCCTCGCCGCGCTGCCACAGCGCCAGCGACTGCTCCAATGGCACCCCGCCGGTCTCCAACTGCTGGACCACGGAGACCAGCTCCTCGCGGGCCTGCTCATAGCTCATCGTCTCGATATCTTCGGTCCGCACCTGGGCGAACCCCTGTTCGTCCTGCCGATCCTGCTGCCCGGCGTCCTGTTCCTGGGTCATGATGCTCCTTAATATCTCCCTGTTCGCTAGTTCCGTGAGGTGCCGTGCGTTCTCTGCGATGCCCGGCCTCGTCACCGGCGCGTCACCTGCCGTCGGCGTCGAGGCTCCGCAGTGCTCGGGCGGTGAGTTCCCCGTCGGCCACCATGACCCGCAAGGGAGCTCCGGCAGGGACCCGCGAGGCATCGCGGACGATCTCCCACCCCGCACGAGCGCTCGGTGTGCCCTGCTCGTCGAGCGCATCGGAGTCCGAGTGCTGTTGCACCACCGCGTATCCGCGGTCCAACGTCGACTGCGGGGACAGCGCGGTCACCCGGGCGCGGGCGGCCTCCACCCAGTCCCGGCCGCGGTCCAGCCGCGCCTCCATCGACACCAGCGCCCGACGCCGCAGCCCGGTCAGCTCCTCAGCCCGCACGGTGACCATCGTCTCGGGCCGCGCCATCACCGGACGCGAGCGGATCGTCTCCAGCCACTGCTGCTCGCGGCCGATCAGCCGTTCCACACCGGCCGACATCCGCGCCCGTGCCTGGGTGATGGCCTCCCGCTCCTGGGTCTCTTCCACCACCAGCAGCTTCGCCGCCCCGGTCGGGGTCGAAGCCCGCACATCGGCCACCTCATCGAGCAGCGGACGGTCGGCCTCATGCCCGATGGCTGAGACCACCGGGGTCTGCGCCCGGGACACCGCACGGATCATCCGCTCGTCGGAGAACGGCAGTACCACCTCCTCGAGCGCACCACCGCCTCGGGCGATGACGATGACATCCACCCGCTCGTCAGCGTCGAGCTCGGCCAGCGCCTCGACGACTTCCGTCGGTGCGGAGGGCCCCTGGACGGCGACCTCACGAATCTCGAACTCGGCCGCGGCCCACCGGGCATGCGTATTGCGCAGGATGTCCTTCATCGCATCCGAGGCGCGGCCGGTGATCAGCCCGATCCTGCCCGGGAGCACCGGCAGCGGCTTCTTCCGCTCGGGGGCGAACAGCCCCTCGGCGGCGAGCTGCTTCTTCAGCTGCTCCACCCGGGCCAGCAGATCGCCCAACCCGACTGGACGCATCTGCTGGGTCACCAGGGACAGCCGACCGGACTTCTCATACAGATTGGGCCGTACCTGGGCGACCACCCGAGAGCCGGGGGAGACCAATCCGTCGATCGCCGAGGCCGTCTGGCGCCAAGCCACCGCGGTGAAGGAGACCTCCTGCTCCAGGTCTCGCAGGGTCATCCACGCATTGCCGCGGCGTACAGTGAACTCCACCAGTTCGCCCTCGACCCACGTCGGCGGCACCCGCTCGATATGGGCCTTCAGCTTCCCCGAGAAGTGGCTCAGCGGCCACGGGTTCTCCGCCGTCGTCTCCACTGAGGAACCGGCCAGCCCGCCGGCTGACCCGGTCCGTGACCCAGCGTCTGACCCAGCGCCTGATTCGGCACCTGCCCCAGTGCCTGGACCCGTGCCCGACTCCTGCGGATCCTCTGGCGTCCCAGCCTCAGCCACAGTGCTCCCTCCCACCGATCGTCCAACCCTCTCACCGGTCATTCAGCACAGGCCGGTATCCTCGGCTGCTGTCAACGCTTCTCCGGGACAACTCTACTCATGACCGCCCCGGTACCCGGGGTTCTCCACAGGACATCCGCCGCGGCCTCTTCCACAGCCTGGACCGTTGAAAGGACCACACCCGATCATGCGCCACCTGCTGAGCATCCTGAGCCTGCTCGTCGCTGCCGTGCTGGCCGCCGCGGCCCTGGCCGGTCACCAGGTGAACGCCCTGGCCCACAGCGAGGAGCCGATCCGTGAGATCGCCGGAGACATTCCGGCTGAACCGGACTTCGGCGAAGCCGCCGCAGACATGGTCACCGAGGGCCTCGACGAGCAGCTGCCGGTCTCCCTGCCCGGACCGATCGACAGCGCCATCCACAGCACGGTGCTCTCCATGTTGGACTCCGCGCAGATGCAGGGCCCCTGGGATGAGGTGCTGCAGCAGACCCGCCGTGACTACGCCGCCCAGTTGGAACAGCTCTTCGCCGACGGCGGGACCGGTACCGCTGATGACATCACCGTTGAGGTGGACCTGAGCCCGGTGGTCGAGGAGATGACCTCCTCGCTGCGTGAGGACCTCTCCTCCGGGCTGAGCTGGCTCCCCGGGGTGGAGGAGTCCTCCTTCGACGGGCTGGCCCCGGAGGTCGTCGTGGATCTCGACGCCGGCATCGACGACGACGCCGACCCTTACATCTGGGCCGCGGTGGTGCAGCTGAGCGGATACTGGCCGGTCTTCGCCGTGGTCTCGGCCCTGCTGCTGGGCCTCGGGGTGCTGATCGGCGGCGGACGCAGCCGCTGGATCGGGCTGGCCCTGGCAGGGTTGGTCTTCAGCGGAATCTGCTTGTGGATGGCGCTGGTCCCGGCCGCCCCAGAGTTCGACCGTCCCCCCGAACTCTCCGAGGCCGCGGGTGCGATCCTCACCCATGTGGAGGCTGGTGTGCGCCAGTGGGCGCAACCTACATGGTGGGTCGGGCTCGGTGCGGGGGCGGTGCTCGTCATCGGTGGTCTGCTGGGAGCCGCACTGAGCTCGAACGGGCACTGGAACAGACGACGCCGGCAGGCATCGCAGGTGCCCACCGATCCGGAGCACGCGCATCTGAGCAGGGTCTGACTGCGGGCAGACCGGGCTGGCCGGTAGAATTGCCCGCATGACTACCCCCGTGACGTCGGATGCCCCTGCACGCCCTCGGCACGTCTCGATCCCTACGCCGATCGTCCCGCCGAAACGCCGCGCCCCGGAGGAGATAGCCGCAGCCTCGACGTTCTCTGGGGAGCGCCGAGTGCTGCTGGCCGCCCCACGAGGGTACTGCGCCGGAGTGGACCGAGCCGTCGTCGCCGTGGAGAAGGCCTTGGAGCGGTACGGTCCGCCGGTCTACGTACGCAAGGAGATCGTGCACAACCGGCACGTGGTGGAGACGCTGACCGAGAAGGGCGTGGTCTTCGTCGAAGAGACCGACGAAGTGCCCGAAGGCGCCCTGCTGGTCTTCTCCGCCCACGGTGTCTCCCCGGCGGTGAAGCAGAGCGCCGAGGACCGCGGGCTGCAGACCATCGACGCGACCTGCCCGCTGGTGACTAAGGTCCACCGCGAGGCTGTCCGGTTCGCCAAACAGGACTACGAGATCCTGCTGGTCGGCCACGATGGCCACGAAGAGGTCGAGGGCACCTACGGGGAGGCCCCGGAGAACACCACGATCGTCAACGGCCCCTGGGAAGTCGATCAGATTGAGGTGAAGGACCCGGACCGGCTGGTCTGGCTGTCTCAGACCACGCTCTCAGTGGACGAGACCATGGAGACCGTCACCCGGCTGAAGGAGCGTTTCCCCAACCTGCAGGACCCGCCCAGCGATGACATCTGCTATGCGACATCGAACCGGCAGGCTGCGATCAAGAAGGTGGCCCCGGACTCTGACCTGGTGATCGTGGTCGGCTCGGCGAACTCCTCGAACTCGGTCCGGCTCAAGGAGGTCGCCCTCGAATACGGTGCCCGGCGTGCCGAGCGGGTGGACTTCGCCGCGCAGATCGATGAGACCTGGTTCCAGGACGCCCAGACCATCGGAGTCACCTCCGGGGCCTCCGTGCCCGATGTCCTGGTCGGAGAGGTGCTGCGGCTGCTGGAGGACTACGGCTACGGCGACGTCGAGGAGGTCGTCACCGCGGAGGAGGACATCGTCTTCTCCCTGCCCAAGGAGATCCGCAAGGCTCTGCAGGAGGTCGAGGCGAACGACGACGTCGGCCGGGGTGGCCGTCGCCGCTCGCGCTGACGGCGCGCTGGCTATCGACCCGGCTCCCCGGCGTCCTCTACGTCCCGTAGAATGTGCTCGGTATCACGCACCGAGGGAACATTGTGAGGGAGCACAGCCATGGCCGAGAACCGGTCCCGCGTCGAGGGCGACCACCTGAAGAAATACGATCCTGGCCGCCGCGCCGCCCAGGATGAACGAGAGCTCTCCGAAGGCTCCCGGGCGGAACCTGTGCCTCGGTCGGCACTGGTCCGGCGCCTCATCGGTCTCATCGGCGGTGTGCTCGGGGCGGTGCTGATCTACGCGATCATGCCCGGGGACCTTGACGTATGGCCTCGGCTGACCGCGGCCACGGCTGTGCTGATGGCCGTGTGGTGGATGACCGAGGCCATCCCGATCCCGGCCACCGCGTTGCTGCCGCTGATCATCTTCCCGGTGCTCGTCCCCGCCGCTGAGACGGAGGAGGGTGCCGGGGTCGGCGTCGATGACATCGGTGCCTCCTACGGCAATAACATCATCTTCCTGTTCATGGGCGGGTTCATGCTCGCCCTGGCCATGCAGCGATGGAACCTGCATCGGCGGATCGCGCTGGGCACGCTGCGGCTGATGGGATCCAAACCGGTCAACCTCATCGCCGGATTCATGATCGCTACGGGCTTCATCTCCATGTGGGTCTCCAACACCGCCACCGCGGTGATGATGCTGCCCATCGGTATCTCCGTGCTGATGCTGGTCAACCGTGTGCTCAAGGAGCAGGGCCAGGATCTCGAAGGCGACACCGCCGACGGTGCCGACTCGGCGGACGGCCGCACCGCCGATGAGGACACCGACGCCGCCGAGGTCACCACGCAGCAGCCGGTGAAGTCGAACTTCGGCACCGCGCTGATGCTGGGCATCGCCTACGCGGCCTCCGTTGGCTCGCTGGGCACGATCATCGGCACCCCGCCGAATACGCTGCTGGCCGGGCACATGGCCACTGAGCACGGGATGAACATCGGCTTCGGTCACTGGATGCTGGTGGGTGTACCCATCGCAGTCATCATGCTCTTCGCGACCTGGTTCCTGCTGACCAAAGTGCTCTTCCGCCCCGAGATCACCGAAGTGCCCGGCGGCTCCGACCTGATCCGCGGGGAGATGGACAAGCTCGGGCCGATGAGCTCAGGGGAGAAACGGGTCTTATCGATCTTCGTGCTCGCGGCACTGGCGTGGGTCTTCGTCCCGCTCATCTCCGAGTACCTGATGGGGCTGGAGGATCCGTTCATCTCCGACGCCGGTATCGCTATGGCCGTGGCTGCCCTGCTGTTCCTGCTACCCGGCGGCGCGGCCAAGGGCGTGCGCCTGCTGGACTGGGAGACCGCGGCGAAGCTCCCCTGGGGCGTGCTGCTGCTCTTCGGCGGCGGCTTGGCGCTCTCCGGTCAGTTCTCCGGTTCCGGGCTCTCCGAGTGGCTGGGCTCCGCCGTGGAGGGTCTGGCTGGAGTCCCGATGTGGGTGCTGGTGTTGATCGCAGCCGTGGGCATCCTGCTGCTGACCGAGATGACCTCCAACACGGCCACCGCCGCGACCTTCCTTCCGGTGGCCTCCGGCGTGGCGATGGGCACCGGCATCGAGCCACTGATGCTCGCCGCACCGGTGGCGCTGGCTGCCACCTGCGCGTTCATGCTGCCGGTGGCGACCCCGCCGAATGCCATCGCCTACGGCTCCGGCTATGTGACGGTCGGCCAGATGGTCCGTGGCGGGGTATGGCTGAACATCGTCGCCGTCATGGTGATCACTCTGGTGTCGATGACTCTGGTGGTCTGGGTGTTCGGTCTGAGCTACTGAGCCTCAGCTCCTCCCGGGTCAGGCCCCGCACCGCAGCGTCGAGATGACGTGTGGGCGGGGCCTGAGTCGTCTCAGGCTCTGCCTCAGCCAGGCAGTCCGGTGTGGTGTGGTCCTCGCCGTCGGCGGCACGGACCTCCAGATCACGCATCCGCTGGACCTGGGGGAAGACGCTGCGCTCCAGGGAACCGACCAGCCGGTTGTACTGATCCACCGAACGGTTCAGGGCACGGCCGAGCTGGTCCAGGTGACCGCCGAGGGTGCTGAGCCGTTGGTGCAGCACCCGGGAGGCCTCCACCACGGCCCCGGCGTTCTGCGCCATCCGCTCCTGCCGCCAGGCCGCCGCCACCGCCTTCAGCGCCGCCAGCAGAGAGGCCGGGGAGACCAGGCTGACTCCGCGGGTCATCGCGTGGTCCAGCAGGCTCGGATCTGCGGTCAACGCCGAGGAGAGCAGAGACTCCGCGGGGACGAAGCACAGCACCACCTCGGGGGAGAGGTCCACGGATTCCCAGTAGCGCTTCTTCGCCAGCTCCTCGATCCGGGCACGCAGCGCCTTGGCCTGTGCGGCCGGATCATCCGGTGCCAACGGTGCTTTGGCATCGACGATGAGCTGACGCTCCCCGGGCAGGTGGACCACCATATCCGGGCGCAGTCCGGCCCCGTCGACGTCGGTCCCGGTGTGCTGCTCGGCGAAATCCACGTGGGGGATCATCCCGGCGGCCTCAACCACCCGGCGCAGCTGCACCTCACCCCAGTGGCCCCGAGCAGTGGTCGAATGCAGGCTTCCCATCAGCGCGCGGGTGGACTCGATGATCAGCTGATCAGACTTCGCCGCCGTGCTCAGCTGCTCGGTCAACGCACTGTGCTGGGCGGCGCGCTCGCGCTCCATCGTCTGGATCTGCTGCTGCATCGTCGTCAGCGACTGCCGCACCGGGATGAGCATCTCGATCAGCGATTCCCGTTCGGTCTCGCGTGCCGTCTCCGACTCCTCCTCGGCCTGCCGCTGACTGTGCAGCAACCGGTTCTCCGCCTGCGCGCCGGCCAACTGCTCCCGCAGCTCGGTCACCTCCTCCACCCCGGGGCCGTCGAGCCGGGTACGGCGCAGCATCAGGAGGGCGAGCACGGCACCGAGGACGAGACCGATCAGTGCACCGAGAAAGAACACCAAGAAATCCATAGCCCCAGCATCGCACCGGCCTATGACACGATGAACTCCGACACCACTTCCGTCGCCCACGAAGGGACCCCGCCCCATGATCCGCGTGCTGCTGTGCCGCCACGGTGAGACCGACTGGAACCGCGACCACCGCCTGCAGGGGCATTCCGATATCCCCCTGGCTGAGTCGGGACGTCGGCAGGCCGCTGCCACCGGGGCGTTCGTCCGTGCGCAGCAGCCACAGCTGGGTCATGTCTCCTCTCTGGTGCGCACACAGCAGACCTACGAGCAGTTCGGCCTCGACGGCGCCGGTGCTGCCGGGTCCCCTCAGATCTGGGACGAGCTGCGGGAACAGAACCTCGGGGTCTGGGAGGGCGCCTACGCCGCCGAGATCAGAGATTCCAAGCCGGAGGAGTTCGCCCAGTGGCGTTCCGGTGATTTCACCCCTGAAGGCGGCGAGTCCCAGCAGATGCTCGCTGCTCGGATGGGGCGGGCCTTCTGCGAGATCGTCCGGCAGACCGCGACGGTGGAACCCACGGCCTCACCGGATCTGAGCTTCGAGGTCCGCACTGCGGTAGCGGTCTCCCACGGGGCGGCGCTGCGTGTGCTGTTCGAATCGATGGGTCTGATCGACCGCAGCCGATTCATCCCGCTGACTCCGGCCTCGGTGACCGTGATCGACGTGCCCCTGACCGATGCGCCGCTGTCGAGTTCGCTGCCGCGCGGGGGAGTGGAGGGCGACGACCTCGCCGGGGCGGTGGCCGCACTCAGCGATGAGCAGATCGTCTCCCACGCGCGGCTGCGCGTGCTCAACCTCTCTCCAGAGCTTCTTCTGAACCCCTGACATTCGTCATGGCCGATCCATGACACCGGCTATGGGGTCCTGTCGCTGCTGCGCCAGAGACTGGTGTCATGACGATCTCACAGCACACTGCGCCGCAGCATTCGGCCAGCCGGGAACCGATGGTCTCGGTGGAGTCGGTCACTCGCAGCTTTCCAGGATCCGGTGGCCGGGTGGTCGCCGTCGACGATGTCTCCCTGACTGTGGCACCGGGGGAGGTCGTCGCCGTCCTGGGGCCCAACGGGGCCGGGAAGACGACCCTGCTGGACATGATCCTCGGGCTCAGCACTGCCGAGACCGGGAGGATCCGCATCGGCGGCACCAGCCCGAAGAAGGCCGTGCAGAACGGCCGAGTCGGTGCATTGCTGCAGACCGGCGGGCTGCTGCCTGATCTCTCCGTCGCTGAGACGATCCGCATGGTCGCATCCCTGCACCGGTCCCACACGCCCGTCGAGGAGGTCATGGAGACCGCCGGGCTCACCGGCATCGCCCGACGGCGCATCGGCAAGTGTTCCGGCGGCGAGCAGCAGCGGGTCAAGTTTGCCCTGGCGCTGCTGCCGGAACCGGATCTGCTCGTGCTGGACGAGCCGACCGCAGGAATGGACGTCTCGGCTCGGCATGAGTTCTGGGAGCGGATGCACACCCAAGCCGAGGCTGGGACCACGGTGCTGTTCGCCACCCACTACCTGGAAGAGGCTGAGCAGTTCTCCCGCCGCACTGTGCTCTTGGGTGGCGGACGGCTGCTGGCCGACGGGCCCACCGATGAGGTCAGAGCCCAGGCGGCCTCAGCCCATGTGGTGGTGACCTGGTCTCCGACGGAGCAACAGCTGCGCGGGCTCCCCCACGTGACGGACTCCGCACGTATCGGCTCGCAGGTGAAGTTGCGCACCGACGATGCCGACACTTTGGCCCGGCACTTGCTCACCCGTACTGACGCCCACAGCATCACCGTCACCCAGGCCTCGCTGGAGGAGGCGTTCATGACGCTGACCGGAGATGCGTCACAGGACACGTCCCAGGACACATCTCAGGATGCATCCCAGCACGCACACCAGAAGGAGACGCAGCGATGAGCCTCATCACCTACACCGCCATGGACTTCTGGCGGAACCTGCGCAACATGGGCAACTCGTTCTTCGTGATCATGCTGCCCACCGCCCTCTACATCTTCTTCGGCGTGAACACCGGCTGGGCGGATGAGTCCGTCGGTGACGGCAATGTCAGCGCCTGGACGATGATCGCGATGGCCTCCTACGGTGCCGCGATGGCGACCACCTCGTTGGCCGGTGCCGCCGCCGTCGAGCTGCAGCAGGGGTGGGGTCGCCAGCTGGCGATGACCTCGTTGCCACACGGGATGTATGTTGTCTCTAAGACGGTGACGGCGCTGATCATGGCCTCCTGTGCGGTGGTGGTGCTCAACGTCGTCGGTCTCTTCACCACGGCTGAGATGACGCCGGTGGTCTGGGTGCAGAGTGCGCTGCTGACCGTGGTGGGTGCGCTGCCCTTCGCGCTCTACGGGCTGGCCGCCGGGCTGGCTTTCCGCTCCGATGCCGCCGTTGGCGCGGCCTCCGGGTTTCTCGTCATCCTGGGGTTCCTGGGCAACGCCTTCGCCCCGCTGGACGGCGCCCTGCTCGACTTCGCCCGCTTCACCCCGATGTACGGGACCGTCGCCCTGGCCCGCTATCCGCTGAGTGATGGCGGCGGTGTGACGATGTCCGGGGAGCAGTACACCGACCCGCTATGGGGGATCCTGCTCAACGTCGGAGTCTGGGCGCTGATCTTCGGCCTGCTGTGCCTGATGCTGGGCCGCCGGGCCACCATGCGACGATGAGACCGAGCCCGACAGCCCCTGACCACGCGACCGACAACCGCCCGAGACCACCCGAGGAGGATGAGATGACGAGCACTGAGACTGACACCCGGGAAGCAGGTGCCGGATTCCCGCTGGACATGCTCTATGCCGCGGTCTGGCTGGTCTTCCTGGTTCCGGTGGGCGTCGGCGTCTACACCGTCGGTGAGACTGCGGGGGTCCGGGTCTTCGGTTACGCGATGCTCGCGGCCTTCATCCTCGTCTACATGACGCTGATGAGCCGCTGGATGCCCGCTGTGGAATCCAACGCAGGCCCCAGCAATGGGCAGCTCGTCGGTGCAGTGGCACTGCTGATGGCGATCATGGGGCTGACTGGCATCGCGGCGGGCAGCTTCGTCATCGGGATGACCCCGTATCTCACGGCCTTGGCGGCGTTCTGCCTCTCACCGCGGGACGGCATCCCCGTGGGTGTCGTGCTGTGGCTGGGCCCGAGCTTCCTCGCCGCAGCCATCTGGGGGCTGCCCTCCTGGTGGCTGGTGGGCGGGCCCGGGGTCGGCGTGCTGTTCATCGTGGTGATCCGGATGACCGAACACTATGAAGAGCGGCAGCGGCGGGATGAGGAGCAGCTGCGGCAGGCCCAGGAGCGCAGTGCCATCGCCCGGGACGTTCACGACGTATTGGGCCACTCGCTCACAGTGCTCTCGATCAAGGCGCAGCTGGCGGGCCGGCTCATCGATGATGACCCGGTCCGCGCCAAGGAGGAGCTGGCGCAGATCGACACGCTCGCCCGGGAATCGCTGAGCCAGGTGCGCAGCACGGTGACCCGGCTGAGGACTCCTCAGCTGGAGACGGAGGTGGAGGCTGTGCGCACCGCACTGGAGGCCGCCGGCGTCGAGTTCGAGCTGAAGGCTGAGAAAGCCCCCGCGGAGATCGACGACGACGATCGGCTGCTGGCCTGGACGCTGCGTGAGGCAGTGACCAATGTGCTGCGCCATGCCGGGGCCGAGCGGTGCCGCGTGGAGCTGGGGCCGGGGCGGATCAGCATCACCGATGACGGCGTCGGCCTCCCGGAGGAGGCCGAGGGCGCGGCAGGACACGGGTTGCGGGGCCTGCGGGAGAGGGTCAGAGCGGCCCGGGCCCAGGTGGAGGCCGGGCCGGGCGAAGACGGTATCGGCACGAGGATCGAGGTGCGACTGTGACACAGACAGAAGGCAGGGCGTCCGGGTCCATCCGGCTGCTGCTGGCCGATGATCAGGACCTGGTGCGGGGCGGACTAGCGGCTCTGCTGTCCTTGGAACCGGATCTGGAGGTCGTCGCCGAAGTGGGCCGTGGCGATGAGGTGCTGGAGGCAGTGCGTCAGCAATCGCCCGACGTCGCGCTGCTCGATATCGAGATGCCCGGTCTGGACGGGATTGAGGCGGCCCGGCAGGTGAGTGAGTCGTCGCTGGCGTGCCAGAGTCTGATCGTCACGACGTTCGGGCGTCCGGGATACCTGCGCCGGGCGATGGATGCCGGTGCCAGCGGGTTCGTGGTCAAGGACACTCCTGCGGCTCAGCTGGCCCAGATGGTCCGCCGAGTGGCGGCGGGGGAGCGTGTGGTGGATCCGACGCTGGCGGCGGACTCGCTGGCCGGTGGCATCAATCCGCTCACAGAACGTGAGCAGGAGGTGCTGCGCGCGGCCCGCGAGGGCGGCACCACACGAAAGCTGGCCCAGAGACTGCACCTGACCGAGGGCACTGTGCGCAATCATCTGTCGTCTGCGATCGGTAAGACTGAGGCAGATAACCGCCACGATGCCGTGCGCGTTGCCGTCGAGCGCGGGTGGCTCTGAGGCGCTGAGGCCCTGATGCGGTACTGGGCTGAGACGGTCGTCCTGGCAGCGGTGTGAGCGGGATGAGCCATCGATGTGAACGAGGCGGTGTCGTCCGAACGGAGGACACCGGTGTCACCAGCCGCGACGAACCTGACGGGAAAGCCTTGTCTTCGGCGGGACCAGTGCGTGAGATGGGTCATGTGAGTGAGCGGGACAGCCCGTCGCTCACAGTACATATCCACACCACCAAGG
The DNA here is from genome assembly GCF_031470965.1 of Nesterenkonia aerolata. Lineage (NCBI taxonomy): Bacteria > Bacillati > Actinomycetota > Actinomycetes > Micrococcales > Micrococcaceae > Nesterenkonia > Nesterenkonia aerolata. Next base: position 46,569 of record NZ_JAVKGR010000007.1, read on the forward strand.
AGTGACACAGACATGTCCATCCGCCACGCAGACTTCGTCTCGCTGATCGAGGACACAACGGTGACGTCCTTCGGGCGTTCCACCACCCTGTTCGAGCCCACTGCGGCACGGTGCTCGTCGAGTTCCTCGACGTGCTGCACCGGCTGTGTCGACCTCGGTCTCTGACCGACGGTGCTAGCGATTTCGGAGCATTCGGGGGTTGGGGTGCGGTATGCCCTGGCGCTCGGCAGCCCGACCCCCGAATGCTCTGGCTTCCCGATCTGAAGATGACAACGAGCCCGAAGGCGACAACGGACCCGAAGATCCCCACGACGTATCAGTAAGGACGTGACCAGCATGCACACCACAGCAGATCAGCATGTTATCGCCCAGCATGGTGTCGCTCAGCACGGTGTCGCGGCGATTGCCGTGGACGGTGTCGGAGTCGAATTGGGCGGCCGGCGTGTCCTCTCCGACATCGCGCTGACTGTGGCACCTGGGGAGACCGTCGCGCTTCTGGGGCCGAACGGGGCTGGGAAGACCACTCTGGTGGACTGCCTCGAAGGCTTCCGCAGACCGGATCAGGGCACTGTCCGCGTCATGGGTCAAGATCCGTGGCGTGCACCTCGCAGTTGGCGTGAGCGGATCGGTGTGATTCTCCAGGACACTCGGCTTGACGCTGACCTCAGCGTCGCCGAATTCGCCCAGATGACCGCTCTCTGGTACTCCGAGCCCCAGCCGGTTGATGCCATGCTGGACCGTGTCGGCATGCTGGCTCTACGGCACCAGAAAGTACACCGTCTCTCCGGGGGTGAACGTCGCCGGCTCGATTTGACACTGGCGATGATCGGCAGCCCCGAGCTACTTTTCCTCGATGAGCCGACCACCGGACTCGACCCCAGCGCGAAACGCGATATCTGGGGACTCATCAGTGATCTCGCCGGTGACGGAGTCAGCGTTCTTCTCACCAGTCATGACCTTCAAGAGGTGGAGCACCTGGCAGATCGCATCGTCATTCTTCGCGGAGGTGAGGTCTCATGTGCCGGAACCGCGGAACAGATCCGTGACGAGACGGCAGGAGGCACGACGATTAGCTTCGTGACCGGATCCGCTGAGACAGCCGTGAACACTCTGGGCGCCCACCGTGAGGCAGAAACCGGGCGGTTCATCCTCGCCACTGAGGATGTCTCACAGAGTGTCGTGCAGCTCAACCGCAGTCTCGGTGAGGACCTCGTAGACGTTCAGGTCAGCAGCCCCACCTTCGAAGATGCCTACCTTCGACTGCTGCGAGCCGACGCTCACGCATCGTGCTGAGAGTTGAGCCTCAGACCCTCACCGATAAGCCCCTCGCCCACGAGTACCGCAGAGAAGTCAGGAGCCCGACGATGACCCAGACGGCCGACCCTGAGACGACGACCTACCGCACCACCTCTTTCCGTCCTCCCCGTCCGGGACTGGCCCTGTTAGTCGGGCAGTTCGGATACGACGTGCGTGCCCAACTGCGCAATCCCTCATCGATCATCTTCACACTGGCGCTTCCAGTGCTGTTCCTGGTGGCCTTCACCGCCACCAGCGACGACGCCAGCAGCGCCGCCGAATATTATGTCCCGGCGACTATGGTGCTTGCCCTTGCCTCGGGAACCCTGACGAATCTGGCAGTGACGCTGACCTACCTGCGCGAATTCGGTCAGCTTAAGCGGGTCTTGGTGACACCTCTGTCTCGGTGGGTGTATCTGGGCTCCCGTATGGGAGCCGGGATCATCGTGGCGGGCGGAACAGTCGTGTGCCTCGGACTCATCGGAATGCTGGCATTCGACGTCACTCCCGCCTTCCCCTTGACCGCACTGGCTGCGCTGACGATGACCTTCCTCCTCGGAAGCGCCCTGGGTGTTGCGGCGACCGTCGTCATTCGCAGTGAGACAGCCGCCGCACCGTTGGCCAACGCCATCTGCCTACCCCTCCTGATGGCATCCGGGGTCTTCTTCCCTCTTGATCGGGTGCCCGAGTGGTTCGCCGATATCGCTGACTGGCTGCCGTTCAGCGGCGTCGTGCAGGGGGCCACCGAAGCCTATGCCGGAGACGCCGCTGTGTCCGAACTGATGGGGGAGATCCTCTGGGTTCCCGGGCTATGGACACTCGGTGCCGTGCTGCTCGCCGTCCGTTTCTTCCGCTGGGCACCTCAGAAACGCCGCTGATCCTGCCGACCCACCCGACCCATCACCCGAGAGGAATCACCCATGGCGGAGATCGTCGCCCAACGACGCTCCCTGACCGGAGCATTCGCCGCAGACCGGAATCTGTCTGACGACGTATTCACCGTTGACCTCTGGTCCACTGATGACACCACATGGCGCAGCGCAATGCCCGACGAAGACTCTGCGTCGTCCTACGCTCCATCATCCGAGGCATCTGCGGTCCACACTGTGGTGCTGTCGACTGTCGGAGTTGAGACGCCGGACTCGGAGTATCTGCAGACTCTCGCACATCGCGAGCGGGAATTTCGGGCGCATCGGCCTGATGCGACCGTGCTTCGCCTCGGGCCTGTCGTCGAGGACCTGGGTGTCTACCGGGACTCCCTGCGCGAAGGTCGCCGCATCTACCACGCCTATGGGTCAGGGACGGCCGCATGGATCAGCGCCCATGACGTGCCTTCAGCCGTGCAGGCCTGTACAGCGCCGCAGCGTCGTGGCGGGACCTACGAACTCGTCGGGGCTGAACCGCTCTCCGTCGAGGACCTGCTCGAACGCTGGGCGGGGTGTCTCGGCGGTAGCTCACACACCGTCCCCGTCTCCGGTGATGCCCTGCAGTCGCATCTGACGGAGCTCGCCGGGCCGGCTTATGCCGCTGCCGTGGTGGGTCACCAGCAGTGGATTGGCTCGCAGGCCACCCAGAGACCGATGACCAGCGCCCAGCTCACCGAGGTCCTGGGCCGCGCCCCGACTGATGTCGATGAGGCGATTCGCCGTCACGAGACAACTGACGATACTCACGAGGAGAAAAGACGATGACCGTGAATGTCCCTCTGATGCCGCAGACGCAGACGCTGCGTCATCAGGATTCTCTGCTCATCCGACGTGGTGACCACACCACGCAGCTGACCAACCGACGGCTCGCCGATTATCTGCAGTCCCTGGTGGCGGAGTCTGCAGCAGGACATCTCACTCTGCCCACCGATGAGCAAGAGGAGAGCCTGACGAATTTCCTCGACTTCCTCGAACGTGCCGGTCTGACGACACAGGAGGACATCGACACGGTGAGCTCTGCGGCGCGCAGTCTCTGGGCTCTGGACCCTGAGGCCTCCGACCTCCATGAGCTGCAGGAGCGCCTCCGGGCCACGCGCGTCGCGATCGTCGCTGACTCACCGCTGAGCCAAGTGCTGCGTACCAGCCTGGACGAGACTCAGGTGCCTGTGAGCATCGATCATGAGCTCTCGGCCGTCGAAGAGATCTTCGAGGACCCGGCTGCGCTGCCGGTCGTCATCGGAGACCACCTGCGTGACCGTCGTCTGATCCGCGCCAACGATGCTGCGGTGCGGACGGGTCGTCGGTGGATGCCGGTGGTGGAGAGTGATGGGGTCCGCACCCTCATCGGTCCGTGGATGGTGCCCTCCTCATCAGCCTGCCTAGAATGCGTGTGGCTGCGCCGGGCGGCGAACTCGCCGGACCCGACACTGGTCGATCAGCTCGTCGAGGCCGAATCCCTCGAGACCTCACCGCGGCGAGCCGTGCCGGCCGGGCATGATCACGTAGTGGCGGGGATCCTCAGCCAGAAGATCGTCGAACTCATCGGCCTCGACGATCGAGCCTCGGCAGCGGCTCCCGGACGCATGTGCGTCATCTCCCGCGGTGCCCCCGGTCTCACCGTCGAGGAGCAGCATGTGTTGCGCGTACCGCGCTGCCCGGTCTGCTCGCCGACGCGTGGCCGTGGGAACCCCCAGGTCTGGGCCCACCCGGCCGCGCAAGGAGGGGAGAAAGGATGACTCAGACACATGACATCGGTGCCGCGTCGCTGAGCGCACGCCGCACTGTTCCGCATCTGGACTACGGCGTCGCATGGGCGCAGCCTGAGGTGGGTCGGCGTCGGCTCGCGGCGCTTCACTCCGATCTGGTGGGTATCGCTCACCGTACCTTCGGGCAGCTCCATGACCACGATGATGCCGCGCTCGCTGCCGTCGGTGCCCAGGCGTGCCGTTCCGAAGCGGTGCTCGGGGCCGGGTGCAACGAACTCAACGGAGGCGGACACCAGAGCCTGCAACAGGCCACCGCTGCGGCGATCGGTGAGACGGCCGAGCGGTACAGCGTGGCCTGGCGAGACCCAGAAGATCTGATCATCGCCACACCGGAGACTCTGAGACTGTACGGGGCCCGGCACACGGAGCCCGAGGAACTCACCCTCTTCGCCGAGGAACAGCACGAGGACCCGGCCTTCCCCTATGTGCCTCTCGAAGAGGACACATCAGTGACGTGGGCGGCGGGGACAGACCTCGCCGATCAGAGCGTACGGCTCGTACCGGCCGATTTGGTGTACATGGTCCCCTCCGATGACCCGCACCACATGATCGGATATCCCACATCCAACGGTCTGGCCTGTGGGAGTACTCTCGAGGAGGCGACACTCGGAGGGTTGCTGGAACTCGTCGAACGCGATGCCTTCGTCACCACCTGGTACCGGATGTTGAGCCTGCCGCAGATCGAGATCGACTCGGACCCACAGTTGGCGGCGTTCTTCGCCACCCATCTCGAGCAGACGGGGCTGGAGGTCACATTGATCGACCTCTCGGCCCTGGTCGAGGTGCCCACAGTGCTCGCCGTGATCAGGAACCCCCATAATGAGATCGCGCCTCTGGCTCTGGGTGCCGCCGCTTCGACTGATCCTGTGAGGGCCTGCGAGAAGGCGGCTATCGAGGCATTTCAGACTCGCACCTGGGCGATGTCGGAGCAGCGTGCCGGAGCGATCCTCGACCCGGACGAGGGGTTCGAGCAGGTGCGCACCTTCGACGACCACGTGCGCATGTCTCTGCATCCCCGAAGCATCGAGGCGGCGGCATTTCTGACCGCCAGCACCCAGACCGTCGCCGTCGACGACCTCCCTCGAGTGCCCGATGAGACACCGGGCGCTGCCATCAGGGAGATCATGTCCAGGCTCAGCAGCCAAGAAACCGACGGGCGGGGTGTTGACGCCACGGCGGTGGACGTGACCAGTCCGGACATCGCCGAAGCAGGGCTGAGCGTGGTCAAGGTCTTCTCCGCGGCGTTGAGCCCGTTAGACTCGGGGTGGCACCAACGCTATATGGGAGGCCAGCGAATCCGACAGCGTCCCCAGCAGGTGGGTCTAGGCGACGGCCCGGTGAGCACGGCGGAGCTGAACCCGCGCCCGCATCCCTTCCCCTGATCCGTGTGCTTCTGACCGGCACCCCTGATCAGCACACGAACGGTGCCCCACATATCAGGCACCTCAAGGCACCTCAGCCAGAGACAGGAGTACCTGAGATGGTGGATTCTGATATCCACAGCGCGAACCTGACCGACATCGTCTATGGTGGATCAGGGCCGCCCGAGGTCGGCGACCCGGCCGAGGACTTCATCGAGGCTTCGAAACTGCATCGTGACGCGATGGGCTGGGACGCCCCCGGGGTCACCATGCTGGAACAGACACCCGAGATGCACCCGGTCATCGCCCGAGCGTACCGGGGGTACCAGTCCAGGAAATCCCTGCGGCTGCCGGAAGCGACAGTGCTGGAGACCTCGTTGTCCGAAGCCCTGTTGGCGCGTCGCTCGGCCCCGCAGCTTTCCGGAGAACCCGTCTCTCTCGAAGAGATGGCCACTGTGCTTCGGCTGAGCTGGGAGCCTGTGGACGAAACCGGGCCCGGCTTCGGCACCCAACCTCGCAGGCCGTCGCCCTCGGCTGGTGCATTGAACCCGCTTGATGTCTGGACAGTCGTCACTGATGTCCCCGGAGTCGATCCCGGTCTCTACTACGTACGCATGCCCGAGACGGGGCAGGCAGAACTGGTCTGGATCTCCCCGGTGGACCTGGATGCGCTTGGAGAGGCCTCACTGCAGCCCGATATCGTGGCCGCCGCCGGATTCACCGTGGTCATCTCGGCGATGCCGTGGCGGTCCCGCTTCAAATACGGTCAGCGGGCGTTGCGGTTCGCGCTCATGGAATCCGGTCACCTGGCCCAGGATCTCCAGCTCGTCGGTGCTGCACTCGGCCTGGCCTCCAGGCCGTTGGGCGGCTTCTGCGACGATGAGGTCTCCTCTCTCCTCGGCTTCGATGGTGTGGACGAGGTGCCGCTGTATCTGCTGCCATTCGGCGGACGCGGGGAGGTATGAGCCTCTGCGGAGGTCTGATCCGACGAGCCGTCCACCTCAGCCTTCCGCGTGTCATCGCCGCGGCAGCGCGGCGGTATCCTGAGCTGGGGCCTCCGCAGCGTGCGCAGAAGTGCTATGACCTCGTCACAGGGGTGATCGCCTGGACCGCGCCGATGCCGAGAACGGCTCGAGTGGCTCTGGGTGCGGGAGGCATTATAGGGCTGCTCAACCCTGGACAGCGCCATGCCCAGGAGCCGGAGGATATCCTCGCCGTGGTGACCACAGCACTGGCCGAGGAGGTCATCTGGCGCGATCATCCGATTCTCGGGATGCTCACTGTGCCTGGTTTCGCAGGGCTGCACGATGCCCCCGGCGGCCCTGTCTACCGGTACCACCTCATCAGCGGTCTGCTATGCGCTCTAGGGCGCCTCGATGGTCTTGAGTCTGCAGTCATAGTACACAGCGTGCATAACCTCGTCGTGTCTCATCTCATGCCGTCGGGCAGGCGGTCTCAGCGCAGCGGTGAGGACTCGCTGCCGGTCAGCCAGGCGTGGTGAACTTAGCGTCCCGAATCCGCAGTGCTGGGATGGATCAGTCCACGGGAGAGCGCGACGGTGACGGCTGAGGTCCTATCCTGCACGCCGAGTTTGGCGTAGGCGCGCCTGAGGTGGGTGCGCACAGTGGTTTCGGAGATGAAGAGTTCGGAGGCGATCCGCGCGTTCGTCGCACCGGTGGAGACGGCCTGCAGGATTTCAAGCTCTCGATCGCTGAGTGTGCTGTCCTCTCGGTCCTGCAGGCGTCTGGCGATGAGCGAACCGACGGTCGAGGAGAGCACCAGTTCCCCCTCCATGGCGCGGCGGAGGGACCGGATGATCTCGTCGGTGGTGGCGTCTTTGAGCAGATAACCGCTGGCGCCGAGGTCCAAACACTGCTGGATCTTGTCCGGCTCAGCGAGGATCGTCAGAACGATAGTGGTGATGTGTGGATGCTGCGTGGAGAGTCTCTCCAGCAGTTCCATGCCATCCATGACCGGCATATGCAGATCAGTGACGACGACATCTGCGGCGGTGCTCTCCAACAGCTTCAGCGCTTCCCGGCCGTGAGAGGCCTCACCGACGACGGTCACGTCCTCCTGGTCGGCGAGGGCCTCCCGGAAACCGTGTCGGATGATCTCATGGTCGTCAACGACCACCAGGCGGGTGATCGTCGGCTGCGGGGCAGTCATCTGGTCAGGTTCTCCGCTCGTGAGGCTGGGGCGTCAGCTGGGATATCAGCTGGGTCGTCATCGGGATGTGCTGAGTGCGGGCAGGACATCGGCAGGTGCACTTCGATCCGAGTGCCGTGCCCGGGGGAGGAGTCAATGCGGCTGGAGCCACCGAGGTCCTCCGCTCGTGCGGCGATCCCGCTGAGGCCGTAGCCCCGTCCGGGGTCATCGGCCAGGCTGGTGGGGTCGAAGCCGCGGCCGTCGTCGGCGATGACGAGCCGCAGCTGTTTGACGTGGCGCTCGTCGGCGGATGTCTCGGAGTGCTCGACGGTGATGTCTAGTTGGTGGGCATCGGCATGCTGCAGAGCGTTGGACAGCGCCTCGGTGAGGATCCGCCGCAGCCCGCGCTGCAAAGCCGGCTCCATCTCCCGGGTTTCACCGATGACGGTCACGCTGGTCTGGGCCTCGGCGATAGAACTGTACAGCCCCGCGATGCGTTCGACGAGCTCGGTGACCGTCAAAGAATCGGTGTCCAGCGACTCCTGGGCCAGGAGGAACCGAGACTCTGCGATCGCCTGTTCGGTGTGTTCCATCGCAAGGCGCAGGTGCTCATGTGCCGCCGCGTGGTCGCCGGCATCGAGCAGATTCTCAGTGCGTCGCATCTGCATGAGGCTCGCGGTGACGTGCTGGGTGAATCCATCGTGGATCTCACGGCTCATCTCCAGACGTTCCTGCGCGGCGCCCTGAAGATGGGCGGTTTCGAGGATTTGTGTCTCCCGTTCCTCGAGCCGATCGATGGTCATGGACTGTCGGCGTGCATGGCTGAGGATTCCGGCGATCCAAATTCCCGCTGCGACGCTGATGACCCCGGCGATCAGGATGAGCAGGAAAGTCCCGGCTGAGCCTTCGGCGCCGTGGATGAGGATCGTGATCCCGGCGGTCAAGGTCATCAGCACAGTGATCATGGAGGCTGCCAGGGGTGCGCAGAGAGCGAAGAACTGCGGCACTAGCGGCAGCAGGAAGAGCGCGCCTCCGGTGGAAGAAGCACAGACGCAGAGGAACGCCGCACTCATCCCGATCAGGTACGGCCATTTGCCCTTCGGCGCGACCGGCTCTGCACTCAGCTGCCGCGTCGTCCTGCTCAGCCCCTGACGGCCGAGGGTCCACTGCAGCACCAGCATGACGGCACCTGATGCGATGGGGATGATGCCGGGTCCTTCGGCGATGATCGCCGAGGTGATGGTGGCCGCAGTGATGAGCACGGAGTGGAAGGCATGCCATCTCCAGCCGAAGGTGGTCTCATACTGTTCAGAGGTGACGTGTTCCGATTCCAGGCGGTGTTCACCCATGACGTCGAAACTCCCAGTACAGGACTGGGTCTGCGGAGGGAGTTTTCTGAGACGAATCCTCCAGTGCGGCCACGGCATCGCGGATATGCGGATCGCTCCACAGCTCGGCGGCCTCAGCAGAGTCGAAGGAGTAGCCGGCGAGTCCGCCGCGCGCCACTCTGAGGTGCAGCGGATGGGGGCATGTCCCTACCACGCCACGTGCAAGTTGTTCGGCGTCTTCCAGCGTCATGGAGGTCTCAGCTTGGACTGTGAGATATTCGCGTTCCTCCTCGGACTCGGTCAGCGATAGCAATTCCCGCAACTCCGCGTCAGAGGGCCGGGAGAGATCGACGACGTAGAGCACCCCACCAGGTGCCAGTCGCGCGGCCGCTTGTGCGAGCCCGTCCTCAGGGGAGTCCCAAAGGGCGAGGTTGAGGTGGCAGATGATGAGGTCGAAGGCTTCCTCAACATCTACGGCGGAGTCCAGGGTCTCCGCCGAAGCCGAGATCAGACGGACACGAGACTCCTGCAGCCGATGCTTGGCACGTGCGAGAGCCTCCGGTTCGGGATCGATTCCCACGAACCGGGCGTTGGGCCAGAGAGCAAGGGCGAGCTGCAGGATCTCACCGCCACCGCAGCCGATATCGAGGATGTTCCCGGCATCGGGAGACAGGTGATGTGCGACTGCCGCGCAGAGACGGCGGCTGCCGGCGGTCTGCCGGTCATCGAAGCCTGTGCTGATGTGACGCCGTTCCCCGGTGAACCAGGACGCCCCGTCGTCTGGTTCGTGTACGCCCCTGTGAGTCACGGCGTCATAGTAACACTGTGCCCCTCATGCGGGTGACATGCGTCATGCGCTGGGGTCGTCGTATCGGACGACAGCGGTGTGACGGGTACGAGGTCATGGTCGAGCGCACGGGTCGGGAAGACTGAGGGACATGGAACACACAACACAGAACTCCAAGCCCCTGATCACTGCTCTGCTGATCGCTCTGCCGCTGAGTCTCTTAGGCGGCGCCATGGCCTGGATGGTCTCGGGAGAGGCCGGACACGGTGTGGTTGCTACTGGAATCGGTCTGGTGATCGGCATGATCATCTTCGGTGCCTCGTCACGGCTCGGCGGAGGTTCCTTACGGGATCGTGAGTAGTCGTCACCCTGACATCGATCTGAGCGACAACGGCTGGCCCTCGGGAGAATGTCCCAGGGGCCAGCCGTTGTCGCTGCCGAGAGCCAGGTGAGCCTCAGGCGTGGTCGGCCTTGATCAGGTCGGCGGCGCGCTCACCGATCATCATGGTGGTGATGTTCGGGTTCACCGTCACCAGCTCAGGCATGACCGAGGCGTCAGCCACACGCAGTCCGGAGACGCCCTTGACCTTCAGGCTCGGGTCCAGCGGGGCCATGACGTCGTCCTCAGCACCCATCTTCACCGTGCATGCCGGGTGGTAGACCGTGTTGTGGGTCTTCTTCACGTACTCACCCAGGGCTTCATCAGAGGTGACCTCCGCGCCCGGGTACAGTTCCCGGCCGGCCCACTGTGACATCGCCGGCTGGGCGACGATCTTCCGTGCCAGCTTGATGCCCTCAACAGCCACACGCAGATCGTGGCCCTCCGAGTCGGTGAAGTACATCGGGTCCACCTTCGGCTTGTCCCGGTAGTCGATGGAGCTCAGCCGCACGGTGCCGCGGGCCTTGGAGTGAGTGATGTTCGGGGTCAGCGCGAAGCTGTTCTCCGAGGTCGGGTAGCCCTGGCGCAGCGTGTGCATGTCGAAGGGCACTGCCCCGTAGTGCATCATCAGGTCCGGGCGGTCCAGGCCGTCCTCAGTGGGGGAGAAGATGCCGATCTCCCACCACTGGGTGGACTCCGTGGTCATCGGCTGCGCAGCCTCCCAGCCGATGACGGCCTCCGGGTGGTCCTGCAGGTTCGAACCTACACCGGGGGAGTCGACGAGCACGTCGATACCGATCTCCTCCAGGTGTTCGGCCGGTCCGATGCCGGAGAGCATGAGGAGCTTCGGCGAGTCGATCGCCCCGGCGGAGATGACCACCTCACGGTTCGCCGAGACGACGTGGCTGCGGCCGAAGGCGTTGTCGACCACCTCCACACCGGTGGCGCGCTGGGATTCGTCGATCACGATCCGCTTCACCCATGAATCGGTGAGGATGGTCAGGTTCTCGCGGTCCAGGATCGGGTGCAGGTAGGAGACCGAAGAGGACGAGCGGGTGCCGTCCTCCTTGCGATTGACCTGGAAGAAGTTCGCGCCGTTGACCACGGTCTCACCCGAGTTGAACGGAGTGCGCGGGATGCCGGCCTCCTCGCAGGCCTCCAGCAGCGCCACACCGCAGGGGTCGTTTTCGGGCACATCCATCAGGTGCACCGGCCCGGAGCGGCCGTGGTGCTCGCCCTCAGCCGTGTTGGTCTCCAACCGCTGGTAGAGCGGGTAGCAGTTCTCGGCGTTCCAGCCGGTCGCGCCCATCTCCTCCCACTCGTCGAGATCCTCCTTGGGTGCCCAGAAGGCGATGCAGGAATTATGGGACGAGCACCCGCCGAGCACCTTGGCCCGGGCGTGACGCATGAAGGAGTTGCCGTTCTTCTGCGGCTCGATGGGGTAGTCCCAGTCGTAGCCGGACTCCAGCAGCTCGGGCCAGCGGTTCAGCGTGAGCACCACGTCCTTATCGGCGTCAGTGGGGCCGGCCTCCAGCAGGGCGACGGTGACATCGGCGTCCTCGCTCAGCCGCGCGGCCACTGCTGCGCCGGCCGAACCGCCGCCGACGACGACGTAGTCATAGGTGTGTTCGCTCATACGATCTTCTCCTTATCAGATGCGTTCTCCAGATCCGATATCCAGGTTCGATGTCCAGGTTTGGTATCCAGAGGCGGTATTTCGGAGGGGTCACGCTCACTTCGCCGGGTCGGCGAAGTCCCCGGCGGGCGCGGGCTCGGTGTTCTCCCAGATGTGCTTGGTCTCGCGGTACTCCTCAAGCCCGGCGAGGCCGAGTTCACGGCCGATGCCGGAGCGCTTGAAACCGCCCCATTCGGCCTGGGGCACGTAGGGGTGGTAGTCGTTGATCCAGATGGTGCCGTGGCGCAGCCGAGAGGCCACCCGGTGGGCGGTGCCGCGGTTGGAGCTCCAGACCGCTCCGGCCAGGCCGTACTCGGTGTCATTGGCCAGGGTGATGGCTTCTTCCTCAGTGGAGAAGGTCTCGACGGTGATGACCGGGCCGAATCCTTCTTCCACCAGGACGCTCATGCCCCGCTCCACCTGGTCCAGCACGGTGGGGGCGTAGAAATAGCCGCCGGAGAGCTCTTCGCCGCCCCAGTGGCCGCCGGTGCGCAGACGTGCGCCTTCGGCCACCCCGTCCTCGACGTACTTGGTGACGACGTCGCGGTGGGCCGCCGAGATCAGCGAGCCGGTCTCTGCGGACTCATCGAAGGGGCCGCCCATCCGGATGGCCTCGGCCCGGCGGACCAGCTCATCAGTGAAGGCCTCGGCGATCGTGTCCTGGACGATCACCCGGCGACCGGCGGAACACACCAGCCCCGCTCCGACGTACCCGCCGGAGACCGCGTTGTCGACGGCGGCCTCGAAGTCGGCGTCGGCGAAGATCACGTTCGGGTTCTTACCCCCAAGCTCCAGCGCGACCTTCTTCACCGTCTCTGCGGCTGCCGCGGCGATCTTCCGCCCGGTGACCAGACCACCGGTGAAGGAGATGAGGTCGACATCCGGGTGCGAGGACAGTGGCGCACCGGCGGTGGCACCGGCACCGAGGATGAGGTTGCCGACGCCGGCCGGAAGGCCCAACTCGTCGAGAACCTCCATGGTGAGGATCGCGGTGTGCGGGGTCAGCTCGGCCGGTTTGAGGACGAAGCTGTTGCCCGCCGCCAGGGCGGGGGCGATCTTCCAAGCGGCCTGCAGCAACGGGAAGTTCCAGGGGGTGATCATCCCGCAGACGCCGACCGGCTCGTGGACGATCTTCGAGACGATCTTCGGGTCTCCGGCGTCGACGAGACGACCCGGGTCGGCGTCGGCGAGCTTCCCGAAGTGCTGGAAGCAGCCGATGATGTCGTCCATGTCGTACTCGGCGTCGACCAGCCTCTTGCCGGTGTCCAGGGCCTCGGCCCGGGCGAAGTCGTCCTTGCGCTCGGCGATCTTCTCGGCGACCTTCAGCAGCAGGTCACCGCGCTCGCGGGCCGGGGTGTCCGCCCAGACCCGGGATTCGAAGGCCCGCTTGGCTGCGGCGATCGCCTTCTCGGTGTCCTCTGCGGAGGCCTCGGCGACGACGCCGACCTGACGGTCGAAGTCGGCCGGGCACCAGATCGTGCGGGTCTCGCCGGAGACGGCGGGAACCCACTGTCCGTCGATGTACAGTGTCGCGCTCATCGAAGCTCCTTGTTTCTCTGGGAATCTGTCTGGGTCTTGCCAGGTCTGTCTGGATGCACCGGGCTCTGTGCGAGGTTGTCTGCGCCTATGCGGCTGTAGGCTCGGGCCCTGTGCTCAAGCGGGTCGTTCAGGCCTTGTCCTCCACTGAGTCGGCGTCTTCCCACTCGTCGGGGATGGCGATGTCCTCGCCGAGGGTGGTCGCGTGGTCACCGCTCATGGTCAGGAACGTCAGATGGTGCTCGTAGGCGTCCAGAATGTCAGTGATGACCTGTTCTTTGGTGTAGCCCATGATGTCGTGGCCGCGGGAGCCGGTGGCGGAGAAGATCTCCGCCCGGTAATAGTTGCTCTCCACAGTGCCCGGGTTATTGGCGAAGCTCGGCAGAGAGTAGGCCACCGGGTAGATCTGGTATTTGAACTCGCTGGAGTCGCGGAAGCGGACGTGCAGATCCACTGTGGGGATATCGGTGTCCTGTGCGGTGCCGCGTGAGCAGCTGACATCGGCGCCCTGGGCCTGCAGCTCATCGGCCACCTCTTCGACGGCGGGCACGCCCACCTCGTTGAGGAACTCGGTGACCTGGGCAGCATTGGGGAAGGTCATGTGGCGGGCCAGACGACGCCGCCAGCCGCCGCGTTCCACCGATTCCCGGGCGCGGCTGGAGAGCACCCAGGAGAGCGACGCTTCGCGGGATTCCACGGTGAGGCGTTCGCGGCGCAGTGCCCGCCAGACGCCGACCATGATCAGGTACATGACCACGGAGAACGGCAGGCCCATGATGATGGTCGCCGACTGCAGGGTGTAGACCCCGTCGATGAACAGCATGACCAGGGTCAGTGCACCGATGGCCCCGGACCAGAAGATGCGCAGCCAGGCGGCGCCGTCCTGGCCGGCGTCGGTGGAGCGGGAGGTGAAGTTCGCCATGACCAGGGAGCCGGAGTCGGCGGAGGTGACGTAGAACAGCAGTCCGGTCAGCACGGTGACGGCGATCGCGAAGCTGGCTCCGGGGTATTCCAGCAGCAGGGTGTAGAAGCTGGATTCCGGGGACTCTGCTGCGGAGGTGAGGAATTCGTCGGCGCCGCCGCGGAAGAGCTCCATGGCGGCGTTTCCGAAGATGGAGATCCACAGCAGGATGAAGGTGAAGGGGATGATCAGGGTGCCGATGACGAATTGGCGCAGGGTGCGTCCCCGGGAGATGCGGGCGAGGAACAGGCCGACGAAGGGGGCCCAGGCGATCCACCAGGCCCAGAAGAACAGCGTCCAGTCGGTCATCCAGTCGGCTGAGGTGTACTCACCGGTGGTGTCCGCGTAGGCGAAGGTGTTGAACAGCATCGAGGGGAAGCGAGCGAAGAAGTCGCCGATGTTCTGTACCAGGGCGTTGAGCAGGTACTGGGTGTGCCCGGCCACCAGCACGTAGACCAGCAGGATGACGGCGAGCACCACGTTGAGCTCGGAGAGCCGCCGGATGCCCTTCTCCACACCGGAGACGGTGGAGATGGTGGTGATGATGACGGCCAGCACGATGAGCGCGACCTGGACCGTGGGGCCTTCCTCCCAGCCGAAGAGGTAGGAGAGACCGTAGTTGAGGAAGACCACGCCGATGCCCAAGGAGGTGGCGATGCCGAAGATGGTGCCGATGATGGCGGCGATCTCGACGGCGTCTCCGGCCGCACCGTTCACCCGGCGGCCGACGATGGGGTACAGGGCGGAGCGGATGCTCAGCGGCAGGTGGTAGCGGTAGGCGAAGAGGCCGAAGGCCATGCCCATCAGGGCGTACATCGCCCAGCCGGGGATGCCGTAGTGGAACATCGTCCACAGTGAGGCCTGGCGGGCGGCCTCCATCGATTCGGCCGTGCCTTCCGGTGGGGTGAGGAAGTTCGCAGCGGGGCCGGAGACGGCGAAGAACATGAGGTCCACACCGATGCCGGCGGCGAAGAGCATCGCCGTCCAGGTGAACAGATTGAACTTCGGCGAGGAGTGGTCAGGACCGATCTTCGTGCGGCCGACGCGGGAGAAGGCGACGATGAGCACGAACACCACGATGATTCCGGCAGTGAGCACGTAGTACCAGCCGAGGTTTCTGGCGACCCATCCGGTGACGCCGAAGATGACCGACTCGGCGTTCTCCGGCGCGAGCCAGGCCCAGAGGACGAAGGCGATGATCAGTGCCGCGGAGCCGATGAAGACCGGGAGGCTGAGCTGAGACCGCCCGTTCCCCGAGGTGGGGGAGGGGCCGTCGGGGCTGCTGGGCTCCTTAGTCGTCGGTTCGGTGGCCTCTGCCATACGAAGTCCTTCCTGGCATGCGATGAAATTAGTGTGAAGTTCTGTGCGAGCTGGCGCGAGCTTCGGTCTCTGCCTGTGGCGTCTCGGCTGATATCTCCTGATACCTCGTAAGACGTCTCGGAGGGCGCAACGCACGCAGCCTGTATGGAGTGTATGTGCTTGTCCCTCATCTGGCGACGATGTGTGTTCTCGGCAACCAGCTCGATTCACTAGTGAAGGTGTGGACTCGCTTCCCTGCTGTGGTGCGGGATAGATTGGGCGATTGTGGCACTGACGATCGGAATCGTGGGACTCCCCAATGTGGGCAAGTCGACACTCTTCAACGCGCTGACCCGGCAGACTATCCTCGCGGCGAACTATCCCTTCGCCACGATCGAACCCAATGTGGGTGTGGTGAACCTGCCCGACGAACGGCTGGAAAGGCTCGCCGAGATCTTCGGTTCGGAGCGGATCCTGCCGGCGACGGTGTCTTTCGTGGACATCGCCGGCATCGTCAAGGGCGCCTCGGAGGGGGAGGGGCTGGGGAACCAGTTCCTGGCGAACATCCGTGAGGCGCACGCGGTGGCGCAGGTGGTCCGCGTGTTCGAGGACGGCAACGTCGTCCACGTTGACGGCAAAGTGGACCCGGCCTCCGATATGGAGACCATCAACACCGAGCTGGTGCTCGCGGATCTGCAGACCCTGGAGAACGCAGTGCCGAAGCTGGAGAAGCAGGTCAAGGGGCGTAAGGCGGAGCAGGCGCAGCTGGATGCCTACCTGGCGGCGCGGAAGGTGCTGGAGCGCGGGGACACGATCTTCTCCTCCATCGAGTCCGATGGGCTGGACATGGAGCATCTCGGTCAGCTGGGGCTGCTGACCGCCAAGCCGTTCATCTACGTGTTCAACTGCGACGACGGCGTGTTGGGGGATGCGGAGAAGCAGCGGCAGCTGGCTGAATCTGTGGCTCCGGCGCAGTCAGTGTTCCTGGATGCGAAGCTTGAGGCGGATCTGGTGGAGCTCTCCGAGGAGGAGGCCCGCGAGATGCTGGAGATGAACGGCCAGGAGGAGTCCGGGCTGGACCAGCTGGCCCGCGTCGGCTTCGACACCCTCGGGCTGCAGACCTACCTGACCGCCGGGCCGAAGGAGACCCGCGCCTGGACCATCACCAAGGGCGACACCGCCCCGCAGGCCGCCGGTGTGATCCATACTGACTTCCAGAAGGGCTTCATCAAGGCCGAGATCGTCTCCTTCGACGACCTCACCGCCGCCGGTTCCATGAACGACGCCAAGGCCGCCGGCAAGGTCCGCATGGAGGGCAAGGACTACGTCATGCGCGATGGGGATGTGGTCGAGTTCAAAAGCGGATTAACCTCTGGAGGGCGTAAATAGCCTAGGCAGGCTTGAGCGTCTTCCATCCCGCCGTTGTCCGAGCAATTTGGTGGGCCAGGTTCGACCGGTCTAAGGTATTCCGCATGGGTTCAATAGCACTTGCCGTCGTGGCACGCCCCTGGGCGTAACGCCGCGGCGTCGAGCTTTCCAGATTCTCCGCTTCTGACAGCGCGCCGCCGCGCCAGCTTTCTGAACAGCTGGGCGGCACAGACCCCATATCCTTTTCGTCTCATCTGAAGATCCCTGTGCCTGCCCAGGAAGAACCATCCTTCGTGGAGATACACCGTGCGCACCTATACCGACGGCCGTCACGAGCACGGCCAGAACTTCCTCACCGACCGCCGCGTCATTCGCCAGATCGTCGATCTCGTTGCCAAGACATCCGGGGCTCTCCTTGAGATCGGACCCGGCAAGGGCGCACTGACCCTGCCGCTTGAGAAACTCAACCGACCACTCACTGCTGTGGAGATTCACCCCGGACTGGCTCAGCATCTGGCATCCAGAACCTCGCCGACCACCCAGGTAGTGACGGGTGACTTCCTGGAGTATCGGCTGCCGCAGAAGCCGTTCGTCGTCGTCGGTAACCTGCCCTTTCATCTAACGACATCAATTCTGCGCAAGCTGCTGCACCACCCGCATTGGACTCAGGCGGTGCTGATCACCCAGTGGGAGGTCGCGCGACGGCGAGCAGGGGTGGGCGGTGCCAGCATGATGACCGCGCAGTGGGCGCCCTTCTACACCTTTGACCTGGCGGGCCGAGTACCTGCCAGGGCCTACACCCCAGCACCGAGTGTGGATGGTGGCATCATCACCATCACTCGCCGTGCAACACCGCTGCTACCGTGGAAAGAACGCAAACAATACGCCGGATTCGTCCACCAGATCTTCACCGGACCTGGACGAGGCATCGGGCAGATCCTCCGGAATGCCACTGGCGGTAATCAGACCCAGGTCGGTCAGTGGCTCGGTGAACTGGGCATCAAGAAGACGACTCTGCCCAAAGACCTCACAGCCGAGCAATGGGCCGGCATCTACCACCGAAGCCGCGGAACCTCTCGGCGTACAGGCAGTCAGCTTGGAAAAGTGGAACGCGCCGGTCCACGCCCTAAGCGCCGACAGCGCAAGCGTCCGCCTCGTCGGTAGCGAGTCCAGGGGCGAGCTGCTGATCCACTTCCTGAGCTGGCTCTGAACGCGGTCAAGTGGCCGTCGAATGTCCCGGCTGCTTAGGCGGGCTTGGGCGCTTGCGGGTTGGTCGCTCCGTAACATTGCGTAATGCGGCTTGGGCGAGCTTGTGCTATATTCGCTGTTATACAGCGAAAGCCCTCCGGGGAGCGTCGAGGTAGTCGGCGGGTCCTGTGAGCCCCGGATAGCAGGTTGGCGGGATGGTCTCGTCTGCCACCACGAAGCGCATGATCAGTCGCGGGGTGTGGGAATCCTTGATTCTTGAGGATTTCTCATGCCCGCTGTATTTCCTAGTTCTCTTGCGGAAGATCGCCTGGACCTCTACCAGGCTGCCGAAGTCCGTGATTCTGATGGCCGCCGTGTCTACGGTTCGACCGATACCCTTCGCCGCGATCACAAGCGTGGTCTCCTCCCCTTGGAGATGTCTGAGGGTAAGTATGTAGCGCGCCGGTCCGATTTGGATGCCTTGCCTGGTCGCCGGGCTGCGATGCGCGCTGCTCGGCGGAAGGCGAGCGCCAAGGCAAAGGCGACCAAAGCTGATGAGCTTGAAGCTGCTGCGTTGCGCATCGCTGCTGAGGCTCCCGTTCTGACTCCACAGCGCCGTGACCGGCTCCGTGAGCTGCTCGGAGGTGTCCTGTGATGCCGACGCCAGCAACTTCATCTGTATCCCTTCTTCCTGAGCTTCGGGAGGAGGTTTGTTCGGTCAGATCAAAAGTCCTCCGTGGTGTAACCCTCTTCAATGCGGGTATGAGGGGTGCTGGGGCGTCCTTCACGCGTGGGCGGCGTTGCTTGTCGATGCCGCCCACGCGGTTGGCGCAGGCCGATTTCGACTGGTGTACCAGGAGAAATCGGTGCCAAGCCAACTTCGGCGCTCGGACATTGTTCGGCGGCGCAGCCGCCCAGATTCGCGGAACTGACGCTCCCGCATTGGACACCCGCATAGGTACCCGCATAGCACCCCGCATTGGTCGGCCTATGCGGGGTGGAAGGGCACGGTTCGGGGGTGATCGGCGTGGCTAATGGCAAGAAGGGCAAGGGTAAGAGAGACAACGTCTCACATCTGATGCTCACCCAGCAGCTGAAGCCGCAGTTTTGGGACTGGGTGGACTCCGATGAAGCAGAGCGCGCTGAGGCGGATGGCACTATCGTCACCCAGCGTCTTGGATTGACCAGGGATGAGGCTGTCAGTCTGATCGAACGGGCCGCTTCCGGCGACCTTCAGGCCGTTGCCGGACTGGGGGCTGAAATCGTGGGTCGGCTTGAATATTCCGGGTCAGTCTTCCTCTACGACAAGATCGCAGCGGGCCAAGCCCTGACCGATTGGGAATCTGACGAGGACTCGAAGCATGAGGGTTCCAGAGTCGCTGCCGCATACATCATCCTCCACGACAAAGACACCTGGACGGATTACTCCGGTGAGGAGCCGGTGGAGTGCCTGAAAGAGCCCCATGTGCATATGGTTGTGGTCTTCGAGAGCGAGAAGCGCAACGGTCGAAGCGTCCCGGCTTCGGCATCACCTGCGTACCTGGCCAAGCGTATCGGGATTCCGCTGAATGGCCACATTGATCTGCCCCGCAAGGGCGGCCCCACCTTCGATTGGCCTGGATACGGCAAGGTCTCCTCGTCATTGGATAACAAGCTGGCCTACCTGACCCACGCCAAGTACGAAGAGAAGTTCCAGTATGACCCTGCGGAGGTCATCACCGCCCGGGGCCCGGGCTATTTGCCGATTGACCGGGCTCGCCGTCCCGACTGGCTCAAGGGCCGGGCGCACATCAAGAAGCAGCAGGCAGCCGAGGCGGTCGAAGACCTGGTTGAGAAGTGCATCACCGGCCAGATCACCAAGGAGGTGATCGAGCTCGATGACGATTTGCTGGCCGTCTACGGCAGGCACAAGCGGAAGGTCGACGACGCACTGCGGACCCGCAGTGACGCTGAGGCCACACGGAAACGCGTCGAAGTCGAGCGCACTCTGGGAACTGAGTGGACTAAGAGCGGCATCGCCGTCACGGGTCCCCGCCGCTCGGGTAAGGAGGCCTTTGCTGCGGACCTCTTGGAGAAGCTGACGGCTTTGGCCCGGCATGCTGGACAGCAGTGGCAGACTGTCCGTCCACCAGGTCAGCACGCGTTGGAGAACGTCGGTTCTGCCGAGTTGGTCCATCACGAAGACGGGCGCTTCCGGGCGTTTCGCAGCTATGACCAGATGCTGCGTTACCTGGACCCCAATGAATCTGTGGAGGCTGAGGGTCGGTACTACAGCCGTCAGGCCCCGGCTCCTCGGGTTGCGGTGCTGACGACCTCGAACACCCTCTACGAGTTCGGCCTGTCCTCTCTGGCACGGAAGCCTACTGAAGTGCTGGAAGCCGATGCGGCCACTTCCTCATCGTCTCGGGCTCCGGCAGATATTGACGAGTTCCTGCTACGCCTTGGCTGGGTAGTAGAAGTCCAAAAGCCTGTTCGCACCGTTGATGACATCTGTGTGGCGGAGGACATCGGCACAGCTGAGGCCTTCGAAATCTTCAAGCAGGAGGCCATGATCGGCTTCTACCGGCCTAAGGAGAAATCGGCCCGGCGTACCGAGACCGTTAGGGCTCGCAACGGTGCCCGGCTGGGAGAGATCACCACCACCGCAGAGATGGAGCCGGTGGGGATGCTCAAGGGGGTTGACCGGGCTGCCCGCTTCCTTGCAGTAGAGATCATGCATGGGCGCAACGGCGACATCATCGCCGCGCTGCCAGAGGAGATCACCGCACGCCTGAACGATGAGCACCGCCTCATCGCCGGGGACCTGGTGGACCGCAAACAACAGGTGCTCGACGCCGCCGAACTCGGCCAGCGCAGATGCGGGACCTGCGGTCACAAGTACTCTGCGCTCGATCTGGAGCCATACGACCGCATGTGTTTCGGCTGCGGCCCCGAGACTCACCCCGATGTCGTCCGGTGCTCGCAGTGCAAACGGTTCTGGGACACATCCGCCGCCAGACCCTATGGGCGGAGCACCTGCGACGCATGTTCACCGGGATAACCGCCACATCATCGACAAAGGAGGCCACGAAGGTGACAGACAAGATCACCGCCGAGATCAGCAAGATCGAACAGCGCCGGAGGGAAGATGCCGCGAAGCTTCGTCGGCTTCAGCGGCAGCGTAAGAAGCAGCATGAGGCCGAGCTTCGTGCTGCGAAGTTGGCACTGGCGGAGAGGCTTTGCGACTCCGTGGGTGCGACCACGGTCGGCAATGTCGAGGAGTTGGAACGCCGGTTCTTCGACACCGGACGGGACAAGGTTCTTCACGAGGAACTGTCGTGGAACGCAGCAGTCGAGACCGAGGCCTCGGCTGCGGAATCCAACGACACCGATGAGGACGAGGAGTACGGCTTATCGATCAAGACCGACGACACCGTGTACCCGAGTTCTGGCGACCATGTGTCGTCAGAATCGGGTGATGCAGGGCATCGAAGGTGATGGTCGATGTCTCGTCCCCACGCCCACGCAGACGGAGCACTGCTCCGGCCTAGTGGGCACAGCCCCGCAGGGCCGCCGGAGGCCGCCATGACAAACGCGCAGCGTTTGTCCCATATGGTGCCTAAAGCCAAATTGGTTGCTTCGGGAGGCGTAGCGGGGACCCGGATAACCAACTTGGCTTTGCTCCTTCTGCTCTTCCGAGGCAGCGAAGCAGGTCCCTGGAAGAGCAGAAGGAGCACCTCAAGATGACAGGTCGAGCAGGGATGGATGTGTCCCATATCCAGCACGGCGAGAACGGCACACGAGCAAACCGAAGGCGTTTGCTCGAAGAGGCGATGCGAGAGTTGGACGAGGACTGGACCGCCAAGCAGGCGGACCGGAACGCCAACGTCATCGCCTCACTGTCGAAGACCAACATCGCGATGGTCAACGACGGAGCCGGAGGCTTCCGGCGCTGCCACAACGTTGACGATGTACTGGCCTACGGCGATGCCCGCCAGGCGCGGGTCAAGCGCAAGATCAAAGCCAACTCCTTCACCACCACGACCATCGTGGCCCACCTGCCGAAGAGCATGTGTATCGAGGAAGAGTTCACGGACAACGAAGGCAGGAAGAAGACCCGGTATGTGGCCCGGGACGAGGCCGAGATGCGCCGGTACTTCGATGAGCTGCTGGCATATCTCGGTGACAAGGTGCTCACCGGAGGGCAAGCAGCAATTCACGGATACGACATCAATCTCGATGAGACCACGCCACACATCCAGGTAATCTGCGACACTTTCGCCCCTCATCCGAAACACTCCGACACCCTGCGGGTAGAGGCCTCGCAGATGTGGGGGTCCCACCGGGACGTGAGATACCCGGAGGGGCACGAGAAGGAGGGTCAGCAGATGGGCGGGTCGGTCAAGATGGAAAACTATCAGCGCGGCCTGCGTGAGCACATGATCGCTGCCGGGTTCCCGGTGGAGGCTGAAGTCTCCGAACGTCCGAAGGAGAAGCTGGACAAACCCACGTATGTCCAGCTTGAGGAGGAACGGGCCGAACTGGCCGAGGAACGTGCTGAGATTGAAGAA
Organism: Nesterenkonia aerolata; assembly: GCF_031470965.1. Classification (NCBI taxonomy): domain Bacteria; kingdom Bacillati; phylum Actinomycetota; class Actinomycetes; order Micrococcales; family Micrococcaceae; genus Nesterenkonia; species Nesterenkonia aerolata. Next base: position 69,137 of record NZ_JAVKGR010000007.1, read on the forward strand.
GCCTTGGAACAGGCCTACGCAATGCGCTCCAAGGGCAAGCGAGAAGGCTACGAGAAAGGGCGCGCCGAAGGGCGCTCGGAGTCCGAGGAAGCGATTCGAAAAGCCCAGGAAGCCAAACGACAGGCCGAGGACTCCGTCACCGCCGCAGAGGCTGCTCGGCGGGCACTGGAAGCGGAACGCCAGGCGGAGGAAGAGAAGATGCGCGAGTTCGCTGAGGTAGTCGCCGAGCTACAGGGGATGAAGGCCACCGCAGACCAGCGGAAACAGCTCGAAGGGCTCAAGAAGAAGGCCGCCTATCAGCGGGCTATGGCGAAGATGCGCAACTGGGATGACGATGCCTCCCGCGATCGGCAGATGGGCGAATGAGACTCACGGCGAAAAAGAAAACTCCCGTGGGGCAGCGGGGGCTGCTCCACGGGAGATCATCCTCACCAAGGCATCATGTCCTGGGTATAGTGCTCGACGGCCCGGTGGATAGGGGAGTCGGAGTCCACCACTCGCTCGACGCGTTCTCCGCCCCACCATCCACGAATGGTCACATCGGAGATACCCCCGTTAGGGTGCAGCTCGGCAGTGGCCTCAACATGTGGACCTCCGGTGCACAAAACCATCGTGATCGTCTTGGTCACGCGAACTTCCAGCGGCAGTTCGTGGAGGGCTTCGCTGGCCTCCTGGCCTTCGTAGGGGGCCTCGGAGTCCATCGCGGCGAACAGTTCGCCGAAGGTCTCTTCCTTGGCGTCAATCTGGTGGACCAGGGCATCGTGCGTGTTCGGCATGGGAGAGCCTTTCGTAAGAGGGTGCATTGCACCGGGTCTCCCGCCTGCCGCTGCTGCGGTAGGTCTCTACCTGCGCCAGACGATCTCCACGGTCTCGGGCCTAAAGTCCCTCCTGCCCTTGGGATTGTGATGCAGGTGTACTTCGCAGAGGGCATCCACGACGGACCGGCGAATGCCGAGATCGCCCGCTTCGAACGCGCTCACCGGGTTCTGGTCGCTGAGCACCCCGCCCGCAGTATCGGACACGGAAAGTGTCAGCCGCTCGGCATCGAGCTTGGTAATCACAGCCTCGGCCTTGCTCCTGATGCGCTTGAGGTCCCGGCCCTCGATGATCTCGTCATCATAGTCACGCTGGGCTCGGCGGATGCGGGCTTCCTGCTTCTCGATAAGCGTCCTGATCTCCGCAAGCCGGGGTTCGTCCCTGTCGGGCAAAAGGTCGGCCAGGTCATCCCGCCCCAACCGGGCACGCACAGCAGTGAGGACGTAGGTATCGACCTGTTCCCGGCTGCGCAGCACATGCCCGGCGCACCGGTACCGCTGGCCGTGAGCCCTGACCTTAGTGCCGCAGATACCGCAGAGGTAGAGTCCGCTGCCCATGTGCTTGCGCTCGGTGCCGGAACGGTTGCTCACCCGCTCGGCAGAGTCCAGCTTCTCCTGGACCTTCCACCAGGTGTTCTCATCGATGATCGGCTCCCACAGGCCGTAGACCGGCTCCCCGTCCTCTGTGCGGACGATCTTGGCCTTGTAGCTGCGCCGCTTCTTGCCCTCGTCGTCGGTCTCCTTCGGGGTGTATGTCGAATACCCGGCGTACCGGGGATTACGCAGCAGCATGAGCACACTCGCCGGGTTCCACGGCTTCGGTTCCGGGACCGGCTTCATCGCCAACTGGTCAGCAGGACCACGCGTCTTGTTCTCCTCGGCCCGACGCTGATTCCGCTCAAGGGCCAGCCTGCGAGTCTGGGTCTCCGTAGCAGGTACATCGGCGGGTACGTTCTCTCCGTCCTCGCCGGAGAGAGCCCGAGCGATGCCGCGCAAGGAGGAGCCTGCCAGAAACGCCGCGTAGACCTCCTGCACCGCCTTGGCCTCGTCCTCAAGGATGTCACCGTTGAGCGCGTACCCCAGCGGACGGATACCCTTCGGGGCGCGGCCCTGGCGGGCCCGCTGAGCCTGGGCGCTGCTCTGTCGCCTGCCCTTGCGTTCGACCTCGGAACGAGCCACAGCAGCCTTCATCCGGGCAAACAATCTGCCACCATCAGTGGAGAGGTCGGCCTCGCCGTTAGCGGTCACCAGCACCAGCCCACGGTCCTCGGCAGCTTCAATCCAATCCTCAAGCTGCCTGGGCTGCCGAGTCAGCCGGTCGAGGTCCCAGCAGATGATCGCCGAGAACTTCCCTGCCTGGTAATCGGCCACCATCGCGTCGTAACCCGGCCTGGTCTTGGCCTTGTCCGTCGCAGAGATGGACTGGTCCACATACTCCCGGTGGATGGTCCAGCCGCGCTCCCTGGCGATGCGCTGACAGTCCTGACGGTGCCGGTCGATGGTGCGCCCATCCATCTCATGGTCAAGGCTCACCCGGAGGTAGATCGCTGCGGAGGTCTGCATACGTCAAGTATAGGTTATTCGGCTTCTGAACGTCGTCGAATTCAAGTTTAATGTTTGAGCGGCTCTACTTCCCTGTGTTTCCGGGGTTTTAGCCTCTCCTAAACTTGGGTCATAGGTGGGTCATATGGGCTGTTTGGGTCACGGTTTGGGTCAGTAATATTCAGACATAGTCTGCCCTGGTTGCCTCTGTTGGCTGTTGTTGGGGGAGTGGAGGAGAGCGTTAGCGGCTGCGCCGCGCCCCTGCGATAGCAGCCCCCTTTGCTTACTTTGGTGGGGAATACAAAGTAAGGGTGTTCTCATTGCTGACTTGCTTGCGTTGCTAACAGTTCCCGCCGTTGTCCAGTTGAACCGCTGTTGCTGGCTTTATCGTCAAGCGTCAGGTTCCCTGTGATTATTGGGGTGGCGTCCAGCCTCGTATGTGGGACTGCGGTCTCTGGTGGTTCTCGTGCTGCTGGTAGTTCTGCTGCTTGTCCTCTATGGGTGGCTGGTGCCTTAAAGAGCCCCCAATAATCAAGCGTTGTCTAACTGCTGTGCTGTTGTCTGCTGTTGGCTGCGGCGGCTGTTCTTCCCTCTGATACAGGAAAACCCCCACAGTTGGACTGCGGAGGTTGGTGCCACACCGTGTAGGTGCTTCGGTTGTATTCCGTTGTGTTGCTTACTGGGCGTTGGCAGGTGCCCCGTAATCTATTTCTGCGTAGAGCCAATCAAGTGTTTTATCAAAAGTGGGAGTATCTACCACAAGTGATAGAAAATGAAGGCTGTCCAAATCGAGACCTATCATTTTTGCGTCAGCAGGTATTGACCGACTGGTTAGCATATTTTCGAAGTCCCGCCAGTAGATTATTTTTGTAGGATAGTGAGTGGTGGCGTAGTGGGCGCATAGGCATAGGAGCATCTGACTGGTTGCGTGGTATTGCTTTTCCATATCTCCGTGTGCTGCTGCCGTTAGCATTTCTTGCTGTTTTTCCAGCGCGGTTTCCCACAGTGTGTCGAGTGCCAGCCATTCATACGCTGTTTTGGTTTCTGATGTCATCACTCACCCACCTGCTTTCCGTGGTTGGTGTGCGTGTCCATTTCAAGGAAGAGATGAACACAGTGTGAGGCGATGTCTTGCGCTGCCCAGTCCATTTGTGCTGCGTCAAAATCTTGCCCACTGATGGCCCTGTCTCTTTCCCGCTTGTATTCCCGTAGAAGTTGGACGAATGATAGCCCTGGTAGGCATAGATGTCTTGTAGTCATTACTCACCCACCTGCTTTCAGTGCTGGAACGGCGAGTAGAAACTGAATGCCGCTGTCGTGCCCCAAGTCTGCTGCCAATGTATCCACTGCGCTTACGAACTCGCTTACCGGGACTGTGCTGTTATTGGCCCATTTCATTTCGCGACTGTGTGGCTGACGCGTGTAGTGGTCATATTCACCGATTAGTAGTTGCCAATCAATCCACGACTGTTGAAAGCCTGCGAGGTAGTTGAGCATAGTGTGCTCAATCCAATAGATGATGTCCTCCTGCGTTTCGACTGTGGTAGTCATTACTTACTTTCCTGCTTTCTGCCCGTGTGGGCGGTTGGGGTTATCGCACTTGCCGCTTTCGAGGTAGTCGTGCGCTTGCTGGATGTCCATTGTCCAAGTGATGGTGTCCTGAACATCTGGCTTACCTTCAATCTTGATGCCCCAAGTTTGAAACTCGGGGTAAAAGGTTGCTTTCTCCTTGATGTAGTGAATGGCTTGACCGTCTTGCGTCGTGCTATCTACTGCGTAAGAGTGATGCGGTTGCCATTCTGGTGGCAGCGGGCTGTCGTCCATTAATCGCTGCCAACTCTCTTTGGCGTGGGCGATACAGCAGACTGTCTCTGTTGGGATGTCCTCAACGGATGCCCAGCGGGTGTCCCTGATGATGATGGTTTCGGGTTTAGTAGTCATAGTTTCTTTATTCTCTCTTTCTGCCCGTGTGGGCGGTTGTTTAGTTTCTTTGTCTCCCTTGTGAAGACATTATTAGAATAACATATTGTTTGGGTGCGCACAAGTCTATTTATATATTCTTTCTGTGGTCTTTATCACATTTGGGCGTTTTCTGTGTTTTCGTTGTTAACATTTGTTAGAAACATATATGAGGGCAGTTCGGGAGACTGCTTTCAGCATAGAAAAGTTAACAAGATGACTATGGAGGTCTAAAAGTATTATGCGTTTAAAAGTTGATGGAAAACAGTTGAAGGACAGTGTTGTGTTCGGTGCGGGTATGCTCCCTATCTCGGAGTTCCCTGCCAAAACCGAGCGTGATAGCGAGGATGCGAAGACTAACGCTGATGGGCAGGTGCTCTACTCGGTGCCTAACTTGTTGGCGATTGACCCGACTGAGCAGCGTCAGTTGCGCAATGTGTTCGTGTCTATCACTGCCCCTGACAAGCAGTCCCCTCTAACTGCTGGTAAGCACTTCGTGCCTGCTGGTGAGGCGATTATCAACACTTATGTGATTGATGGGCGTGAGTTGATTACTTTTGAGTGCTCCCACCTGGTGGAGGTTGCTCCTGCTGCTCCTGCGGGTGATAGCAAATGAGTGATAGTCAAGATGACTTCATCGAGTTTTGTGAAAAGGAAGACAACTACAAGTTCGCTGACAAAATCAAGCGTTCAAGGGTTGTCTTACAAGTGAATGATGAGGGGGTGAAAGAGGACGATGAGTGATAATCCGTTTCTTGAAAATCAAGAGGATGAGTGGCTATCTACCTACGATGTGGCTCAACTGCTCGGATATAAGCGCAGTTCGTCTGTGCGCGATGCGTTTTACAACGGGATGCTGGATGGTATTCGCTTCCAGAAAGTAGCAGGGCGTTGGGTGTTCCATAAGGGCGACCTGTTGGAGTGGAAGGCTTCCCGTTCTGGTTCTACTGCTGCTGACCGTGTGCGTGTCTTGAATAAGGAGTGTGCTTCTAAACCTCGTGTGCGTAGGCGTGGTGATAGCAAATGAGTGATAACAAGGTGCGGTTCATTCGGAAACTGAACCTGCTGCGTGCTGACATCAGTCGTCTTCAAGTCAATCAGGACATTATGGCTGCGCACTATCGGGCATTGAAGCAACACTTACAGAATGTCCATTGCGACTGTGATTACAGTGCCTATCGTGCTGACTTCGTCTACGGGTGGGATGACTTTATGGACGAGGTGATTGGTCTCAATGAAGAAGAGTAATCTCGTTGTTCATCAGTGCTCACACTGCGGTCATCTCTCGGTGGAACCGGAGGGTAATGCTGGCGAACTCGTCCTTGCCTTTGAGGATGTGTTTCATCATATGGTCTGCGGTTGTCGGCGTGTTCTCGGTGGTGGCAAGTGATGGCTGACTTCTTATCTGGTGATTGGTCTGTGTTCCATCTGCTGGCTTGGCTTGCTGCCACTGTCGTCCTGCCTGCTCTGCTGTGGGCTTGGGTTGCTGCTCTGAACTATCGGGGTGCTCAACAGATGAAATACAGAAAGAATATTAAGGAGATGCTCAACGAATGAAAATAATGGCTGACGGTGTGGAGTGCTATGACAATCCTGTTGAAGCCTGTCCATTAGGTGAGTGCCCTCATCCTTACCATAACTTCCATATCAACAAGTTCGGTTCTCCCTGCCCTGGCTGCGGGGAAGAAAAGGTCTGGCTTGAATACAGCGAAGTAGATGGTGAGTGGCACATCAAGGGTTGATATTCATTATGTTAGTTGAAGACCAGCAGCCGCCTGTTGCTAATGACCTCCACCTATCGGTTCAGCAGCAGGCGGTTGCTTCCTCTCTGGCTCCGCGTCTTATCGTCTCTGCTCTTGCTGGCTCTGGTAAGACGACTACGGTGGCTGCTCTGGTGTCTAATGCGGCGCGGCGCTTCTCTGCTCCTGTGCTGGTGCTTGCCTTCACTAATGCTGCGGTCTCTACTATCTCTGCCCGTCTTGCTGCTGCTGGGCTGCCTGATGGCGCTTATGAGGTGCTTACAGTGGATGCGCTTGTTTACCGTGTTCTCTGCCGTGCTCTTGGTGTGTCTTCGTTGAATGTTGATGAGGATGCGGTGCGTGCCTGTGCTCGCTGGTCTCTTGAAAAGTTGTCTTTGCCTGCCGAGAGTGGCTTCGTCTCTGCTGTCGTTGATAATGCTGCGCTGTGGCTCAATGGGTCGTCTTCTCGGTCTCCGCTGCCTCGCGGGTTGTCTTCCTCATCGCTTCTGCGTGTTCTGCCGGTCTTCTCTGCCCGTATGGTTTCTCAACGGGTGTTCTCTTGGGAGTTGCTGCGTTCCTTTGCTGCTAAAAATCTCCCTGCTCACTCGCCTTACTCGGCTGTGGTGGTAGATGAAGCACAGGACTTATCTCCGCTTCACTGGTCTTTCGTCTCTGGGCTGTCCGCCTCGTGTGCTCAAACGGTTCTTGTAGGCGATGCGTATCAATCCATCTTCACTTACTCCGGTGTAGATGCTGCTCTGCTGCCGTCTCTGGCTGCTCGTCCTGATTGGTCTGTGCTTCCCTTATCCGAGACTTACCGTTGTCCTGCTGCTGTGGCTGCTGCTGTCCGGTCTCTGTCGTCGCTGTCGTCGCTCTCCGGTGTGGCTGCCTATGAAACTCACTCTTCGGTCTCTGGTGCTGTCAATGTGATTACTGATGTGGGCGATGTTGCTCAACAGGCTGCTTGGCTTCGTGCTAATGCTGACTTCTCCGCTGGTGTTCCTGTTGTCCTCGCTCGCACTAACGAAACTCTGCGCCGCTTGTCCTCTGCTCTCGGGGCTGCTGCTGATAACTTCCGGTTCTCAACTGTTCATTCATTCAAGGGCGATGAGGCTGGCACTGTCTATGTGGTCAATATCGGCGCTGCTTCCGGCTGTCTGGGTAGTTCTCTGTATCAACCGGAGGACGATGACCGTTTGCTGTATGTGGCTCTCACTCGTGCTCAACAGTCTGTGTTTCTGCTCTGCGTTAGAAACCTCCCTAACAGGTGGAGGTGCTTACAGTGAAACCAGTAGTGATTGAAAACGACTTACATAAGTTGATGGTTGAAACTCAACTGACTAACTCGTGCTGGAACCCTATCTATGTCCCTGGCCAGGAGTATCCGAAGCGGTGTGAAAACCGCCGCAACTCTATCTGTGCTCCGTGTGCTCGTCTGTTCAAAGATGATTGGCGTGCTATCGGGCTTGATGGCATATTCAACGAGGACGGGTCTCCGCTGGATGGTTATCAGTTCTGGTTCATCACTCTTACTATGCCCTCAATGGGTGCTGTCCATAACTCGGTGGGTGCCGAAGGGCTGTGCTCTCACTGTCAAGTCAAGCACGACCCTGATTTGATTGGTGTCGCGCTGCGTGAAACTCAACTGTTAGAAGACTGTGCCCCTTGGATGGCTTCTCGTTTTGAAGCATCTCAACAAGTCCAGTGGCATATGGGGCTTACTGCTGGCTGGGATAGCACAAGGAAACAGTTGCGCCGTGATTTCCCCGACGCTGCTTACTTCCTGTCTAACGAATGGCAGGAGCGTGCTGCTATTCATAAACACATCCTCGTGCGCATCCCTGATAGTCAAGCACTGGATTACTTATCTACATATGCGAAGTTGGAGAAACTTCAAGGTGTCAAGGCCCTTGATGGTGCTTGGCAGTGGGGCTCTCAAATGAAAATAGACAAACTTGGTGGCTCGGACTTGAAGAAGAAAGTTGGTTATGTAGTCAAGGCTCTTGGTTATGGGATGAAGTCAATCACTTCTGATAAGCATAAGGATTATGCCGGTGGTAAGTCAGATGCGCGTGCGCGTCAAGAGCATAAACTCGCACAAGCGGCGCGGCGAACGCCGTGCCATAAGCGCGGCGGGTGCTCTGACCCTGCTTCCTGCTCATCGCGTGCGCATCGTGCGGATACAGTCGGTTTCTCTGGTCGCCCTGTGGTCTGCTCTCGTGATTGGTCAGTTAGCGGTAAGACAAGGAAGTCTCTGAAAGAGAAGCGTCTTCACTATGTGCTCAACAGTAAGGACGGCGGTGTTCGCCTGCGTCATAACGACGAACTGTTAGCGCTGGTCTATCAACATAATATGACTACTCGTCGCCCTGATTTGTCTGCGTTGCCTCCGCCACCGTTGGAAGAGTTGAATGACCTGCTGTTCGGGTCTGCTGTTGAAGTCAATGCCTACATTAATGGGCTGCTTCGTGCCTGAAATCTCGTGTAGTGGCGGGACTGCGGCGTTCCCCGTCTTCGGCTGATTATTGCGGAGTATCGGCGGCTTTGGCGCTTCAAAGGCAAAGTGTCATCACCGTAGGGGACTTTCGTTCGCAAGCGGCGCGTTGCCGAAGGCATAAGCAAAGCGTAGGGATAAGAAAGTGATGATGCGTGTCCGGCTCGTTGATAGCGGCATAAGTCCGTCCGCCGCTAATAATGCTGCCCGTAAGCACGATGTGGGCGGCCGTTTGCTCACATAACTTACATTCTTGATATTGTAAAGGGGAAACGGACGGTTCTTGCTTACCGTGTTGGCGATTGTTCCCATATGTTGGGCCTAATCTGCCGGTTTCGGTGTTGGTTTCCGACTTACATTTTTGGGCTAATATTCGTATCCTGCTTTGTCAAGGTCGTATGTCATCATATGGCCGTATCGTTCCAGTGTGAAACCTGCGTCTTTGTGTCCCATCTGGTTAGCAATGATGGGTAGCGGTGTTCCTGATTGAATGCGTGATGAGACTGCGAAGTGTCGTAGTCCGTGATGTGTCCAGCCTTGTCTCTTGGTGGAGTTTCGCCGGTGTTCTGGCCATTCGTCCAGGACTTCTGACACATAGTCATAAAGCGGGTTGGCGTATCTGTTGGCGTAGTTGCTTTGGATTTGATAACTGCCGGTTCCCTCCACAATGCGGACACTGTGTCCCCATCCCTCTGGTATGGCGGTGTTGGGCTTGCCGTCTCGGGTCTTGCGAACAGTGTTGCGTGTTGGGAAGAGGAGTAGGTCTAAAAAGTCGTCTATTGCGTCCTTTGTTTTCTTGTGTCGCTGGACTGCTCTGCTGTTCCATAGTTCATCAAGTCGTTGCCAGAGTAGGTAGCACAGTGGTGTGAAGCCGTGTCGCCATAGTTCGATTGCTTCTTCGTCGGTTGCGCTCCATAGGTTGGCCTCTTTGTCAGCAAACCGGGGGATGATGCTTGCTATGTCTGCTCGGTGGCTTCCTGCTGTGTGCCCGTGCCAGGAGGGGAGGAAGGCTGGTAGATAGACGGTGCGTTCCTTGTCCATCTTGGGGCGTGTTATCCAGACTTTGCCGCTTGCGCCTTGGCTTGCCTGTTCTAATATTTCGACTTTGCCTCGGTATGGTTCCAGCCTGCTCTGGTCATAGGTGCGGTCTCCCATCTGCCATCGCTTCAAGCGGTGTTGATAGTGGAACCAGTTGAAGACTTGTTCTCTGGTAAGGAAGTGCCTTACTCGGAGTGCTAATCCTTCTCCTACTCGGATGCCTCCTGCTGCGCCTAATGCGGTGAGTAGTCCGACCTGCCTGAACCTGCTGGCAAGTTCTTCGGTTTCGTCTGCCTGTCGCTGCTCAATGTTTTTGTAGTGCTTGGGCATTCCTCGTCTCATCTTGGAAACGATGACTTGGTCTGCTCCGCCGATGAATGCTGTGTCATCGGGTTCTGTCATCCCTATGCCCTTGGGCCAGAGACTGGTGGGTATCTCGTAGGTCTTTTCCCCTGTGTGGGGGTTGATGGTTGTCCCGTATCGGTCTGGTTCGTCCAGTGGCCCCATCTGGCCTGTGTGATAGGCGGTGATAATCAGTGCTGATACATAGCGTGCTGATGGAATGTCGCCTTTGCTGACTTGCTTGTTTCTGCCGGTGCGTGTCTTGTTGCCGCTTATGTTGATGGCGTTGGAGTAGAGGCTGACATCGTGGTTTATCCATCCTGTGGCGTGCCCGAAAATGCCGTTGATTATTCTGCGTGCGCTCTGTTGTCCTCCGCGCTTCAAGCCTGAAACATCAACACTGCGAATGTGCTGGGGCGTTATCTGTGTGATGGGATAGTCAGCCAGTTCGCTTATGTAGCGGTTCGTTAGGCTCTGGTATCTCTCATAGGTTCGGCTGTTCCAGCGGTGCTTGTTGGTGGCCAGCCAGTCTTGGGCAACTTCTTTCAGCGTGGGCGGTGTCTCGGTGTTCCTCTTATGGTTAGGGGAGTAGTCGCCTAACAGGTGTGCTGCTTTGGCTTCTGCCTCGCTCCTTGTGGTGCCTCCGCTGGCTCTGCGACGTTTGCCCGTGATTGGGTCGTTGTAGGTAATGCGCCAGTAGGGGTATGCCTCCGTTGGGGCGGCGATTGTAGCGCGTCCGTTGAGTATCGGCGTAGTCTTGGTTTTAGCCATCGTGCTCTCATCGTTTGGGTCAAAGTGCTTGGGTCAAACTCTACCGCGAGAGCGTGTGTCACCTGTGTTTCCGGGGATGTGCTGGTGCTTGATTGAGAACTGGCTTAGTTCCGGTTTAACGTCTAGGACGCCATATCGAGGTGCTGCCGGGGCCGGTACCCTGGAAGTATGTCTGAGTCCGTCATCACGCCCGAGACGCTCGCCCTGCGCGAGCTTCTCGCCGCACGTCGTGATGAGTTCCAGGTGCTCCTCGATCAGTTCGGCGCAACCAACCCTAAGTTGTTCGGGCCCGTCGCTCGCGGCACAGCGTCTGCCGGATCGGACATCGACATCCTCGTTGAGATGGACCCTGCCGAGGGGAACCTCCTGATGCGTGCATCCGGTCTACTCGAGGAGACGCGTGTGCTGTTCGGGTGCGATGGCATCGACGTGTTTCCTGCCCAGCTGCTCAAGCGCCCGGTCTCCGTCTCGAGGCTCACTGAAGCAGTGTCGCTGTGAGTTGCAGTCCGGCGCAGCGGCGGCTGGAAGACCTGAGGTCGCGGGCGTAGTGGAACACCGGCACGAGTGCATTCCCTAGGCCAGAGATCCCCCGATGCGGGCTCAGGGCAGCGCGTCTCGCAGCCCCGGCGCTGTCGACAGCAGCTCCGTGGTCCTGGTCATCCCGTAGCGCTCCTCCAGGATGGTCAGGAGGTCGGCCGTGGTGAGCTTTGGGCCCTGGCGTCCGCTGCGGTCGCAGATCGCGATCACCGCTCTGCATGACTGCGTCAGATGCGCGCGGACGGTGTCGTAGACGAAGTCCCGTGCCGGGATTACCCGGATCGGTGAGGGCAGTTTCGACTCGGGGAAGTCCTTGAGGTTCTCGGTGACGATCACCTCGGCGCTGCACATGACCGCGGTCGCGAGGACGTGCTCGTCATCGGGGTCTGGCAGCCCATAGGTGCCTTCCAGCGGCTCCCAATCGGTGACCAGGGCGTCGTCGAAGGCGCTCGACATCTGGTCGATGAGGCGCTCGGCGGACTGCTTCGCTTCGCCGGCGGGTGATCCGCGCCCGACGAGCTTCTCGGCCTCGTGGAAGACGAGCTCGTCGAGGATCGCGGTGCTCCACTTGGGGGAGTAGGTCCTCTCTGCGGCCAGTGACAGCAGGAAGTCGCGCTGTAGGCTGGGCCAGAGCACGCTGGTGTCGAGGACGGCGGAGAACACCGCCCCAGTCTATTTCAGGTTGTCCTCGCGGCCCGGCGCTTCTCAGCCACGGCCTTGCGGGCTCGGCGCAGGTTGGTCAGGGTCTCTTCGATGTCTCTGGTCTCGTCGACGTCGAAGGACAGCGCATCGATGGCTGCGTACTGCGCCTGTCGCCGCCGCTCGCGGTAGTCGAGCACGTCAGTCAGGGCGATCCGGCGGTGCGTGCCCGAGCGGGTGTAGGGCAGCTGCCCCTCGTCGAGGGCCTTGATGAGCGTGGGACGGCTGATGCCCAGGAGATCGGCGGCCTGCTGCGTGGTTAGCGTCTGCGAGGTCGGCGAGACCGTCACAGACAGGCCCTTGCGCATCGCGTCCACGACGCGCAGCAGCGCCTCGTAGACCTCCTGCGGGATCTCGACGGGGTCATCTTCTACTCCGCCCACCAGGTAGTGCCGGGGTCGCGGGGACAGTGACTCCTCGGCGGTAAGCATGTCGTAGACTCGGCGGAGCTGCTGCTCGTCGTCAGCGGAATGGGTCGACGGGGCGAGGGTTTCGGCTGCGGACATGACAGGGTCCCTATCTGTAGTAAACGCAAGGTACTTGCGGTTGCTTCGAACAGTCTAGTGTCGGCGACTCCTGCTAACAAGTAGACCGAGGTCAGGGTGTGCGTGCAGCACCGCGCGTCCATCGAGCTGAATGTGTTGAGTTCAGCTTGGCGGTGACCGGTGTGCCACACGCCCCTCGCGGTGAAGAAGAGCGGGGCCGGCACCGACATGATGAAGATCAGGGCCTCCCATCGGCAGCTCCTCGTCCCGGCGATACCCGTTGCCGCTGCTCGTCGCTCAGGCAGGCGACCGCCCGAAGGCGGACTGGATGTTCCCGTCTCCGCGGAAGAAGCGCGCCGATCGGCAAGCAGTACCCGAACCACGCCCTCACACGGGCTGTCGTTCGCGCACACGCGGACCGTGATGATAAGAACCTGCGGCCGACCGTCCACGGCCTGAGGCGCACGTTCGCCGTATCTCATTGTCAGAGGCAGATGCTGACCTCTTGTGCGTCTCGCAGGCGATGGGCCAGGTCTGCCCCTCGATTACGCTGGACCGGTATGAGCATCTGTCCAAGAAGGGTCTGGCACCGCTGATGACGAAGATCGACGCACCCGTCACGCCGCTGACCAAGGAAGTCGCCGCATGAGTACCTGGCACTACCTGTCCGTCTTCGTGGAACACGACGGGAGTCACGAGTACGCGATGTGCGAGGTCTACCTCGATGATGCAGGTCTGGTCGATGCGTGGACCGCAAGCCATCAGATCGCTCCTTCCGGTCACAGCGCCGAGGAACTGCGAGCCGACCTTGAGCAGATGCTCGACGATCTCTCTTACTGGCGACCGATCGAGTTTGCTTCTCTCGAGGTCGGGATGCGTCTGAAGGTCCGGGCGTCAGCCACGCCCGACGGCTGATCCGACCGTGTGCGCCCCAGATGCGCCCTGAGGTTCGTCTAGACCGCAGGCGACCAGGTGTTATGCATAGTTGCATCCTGCTTTGCAAGGCTCAGGTTGACTCGATGACTCTCCAACGAAAATCGACGAGGGGCAGTGTGAGGATGTCCATCTGTGCTCTCTTGCTGGACTTTGAGGATGTCGACGACTGCTAGTCTTCCGTGTTGGTTCATCAGGACCACGCTCTCACTTGCGTGTGAGGTGAAGGAGCGCTTTGGAACGAGAGGACCTATGCACGCCAGAACACTCGGCTAAGGTCTTGAGGTCTCCGCGTTCGGCATCAGCTTCGTGCCGGTCAGCCCGCTGGGAAAAGGACTCCACACGGGCATGGTGAATGAATCGGCGTCGCCGGCGACCGCTATGGTGAGGTGCACATGGCCTATCTCGATCGCTGACCTGCGTGCCAGACTGGCTCTCATGTCTCAGACTCTCCACGCCTCCCGTATCCGCTCGGCAGCATTCGCGGATCTCGATCCACGAGTCGCCTACCAGCTCTGGCAGCTGCGTGCCCGGATCTTCATCGTGGAGCAGGACTGCCCGTACATGGATATGGACGGCAGAGATATGGAATCGGATGCCTCTCACCTGTGGGTGGAGCGCCACGGTACACCTGTGGGCTGTTTGCGGGTCCTGAAGGACCCGGACTCTGTGCGGATCGGGCGAGTTGCCGTAGCCCAGGAGCACCGCGGCGCAGGGCTGGCGGCAGAGCTGATGCGCGCCGCCCTGGCCCAGGTGGGGGAGCAGGACTGCGTACTCGATGCACAGTCCCACCTGACACATTGGTACGCCCGGTTGGGCTTCGAGCCCGATGGCCCAGAATTCCTGGAAGACGGAATCCCGCACACTCCGATGCGCCGCAGAGCCACCACCGGGCAGTCAACCTCACCTGATACGGCAGGTTCGGCACGATGAGCGCCCGTACATCACCTGGCACCGGCTCCCGGCTGATCCGCATGGCCCGCGGCGCCTCACGAGTCCTGCTCGGCAGTGCCCTGGTCGGCGCCGGGATCGCCCACCTGACCTCGCATCGCGAAGAGTTCCAGGCCCAGGTGCCGGACTGGATGCCGGTGGACCATGACCTGGTGGTCCTGGGCTCCGGCGTGATCGAAATCGGCCTGGGTGGCAGTCTGATCCTCAGCCCCAGCGCCATACGCCCAGTCATCGGCCTGGCCACAGCGGGCTTCTTCGTGGTCATCTTCCCGGGAAACTTCGCCCAATACGTGGAGGGCACAGATGCCTTCGGGCTGGAGAGCGACCGCGCCCGATTGGCGCGGCTGTTCTTCCAGCCGGTGCTCATCCTCTGGGCGCTGGAATCCACCGACGTCCGCCGCTGGTGGCGTGCCCGCCGTCAGAGATCAACCCGCCCCTGATCACCCATCGAGGGGGAGTCCTTGCCCCACTTATTGGCCAGTGAGGCTGTGGCCATCTTCACCAGAGCCACCGCACCGCCCGGTCCCTCCCAGTACTGTGCGGACTCAGGCCGTACCTCGATCAACGCGACATCAGGGTCCTCCGGACCGTCCGCGAAGTAGGCCTTCGCGCCCAGGTCCCACAGCTGCGCCTTCGTCGCCTCGTCAGTGCGCGCCACGGCAGAGCCCGCCACTGACACCCAGGTCTTGTCATCGACGAAGGCCAGGTTCACCTGACCCTCGCCGACGACGTCGTCGACCTTCTCGGATTCGACACGGCTGAAGAACCACCGCCGGTGGTCCTCATCAATATGCGCGACCCCCATCGGCCGGGAGGCCAGCCGGCCCTCAGCGTCGACGGTGGTGAGCATGCAGGTGCCGATCTCCTCCAGCATCTGCATCAGGTCCTGCGGCTGCTTGGTCTCGCCCATATGCCCTCCCGGCGTATCACAGAGTTTCCCCAGGTCAGAGGCCTATCTGTGAGTCTACCCAGAGTCAGTCGTCCTTGCGGTCCTCGCCGATGAGCAGCGCCAGCGCGATCGCGGCCAACCAGCTGTCCTTAGCGATCGCGGTGCCCTCCTGCGAAGGCCGGATGCCGTCTTCTTCCGTCATCTCTGGGGTGTTGAAGTACATCGACAGCAGAGGCCCGGAGAACGCCGCCAGGGCAGCACCGGCAACGCGGTTGGGCACCAGCGGAGTCAACAGGGCCGCGCCGACGGCGACCTCACCGTAGCTGAGGAACTTGCCGAACTGCTCAGCGCTCAGCTTCTCGAAGGCCGGCACACCCTTGACCGCCATGGCCTGCAGCGCCTCCGCCTGCTCCCGCGGCATACCCAGCTTCCCGATGCCGGAGTTGAGGATCATCGCGCCCGGAACGGTACGCAGGACGAGGTTGCGGAAGTTGATGCTCATGAGACACCCCTACATCGGATACGTCAGTCTGACGCAGACGAGCCTATCGGGGAGCTCTGACATCGCACATCCCGCACGTCACAATCCCGGCCCTCACATCTCGTCGAGCGCCTCCGGGGTCTCGGGAAGAATCTGCCCACCATCGACGACGATTCCCTGACCGGTGATGTACCGGGCCCCGTCCGAGGCGAGGAAGGCCACCGTCTCACCGATGTCTTCGGGCTCACCCAGGTAGCCCAGGGGCACGCTGCGCGCCATCTGCTCCAGATAGGTCTGCCCCATCTCCTCAAGACCCGGGGTGACGATATTGCCCGGCAGCACCGCGTTGACGGTGATCCGCGAGGGCGCCAACTCGATCGCCGCCGAGCGGGCGAAACCCATCTGCGCGGCTTTTGTCGCACCATAGAGCGACCACGCCGGGAACCCGGTGTAGTTCCCGGTGATCGAACTGGTCAGCACGATGCGGCCCCGTCCGGATGCACGCAGCGCCGGAACTGCGGCCTGCACACTATGCACCGTGCCGTGGACGTTGACGGAGAAGATCGACTCGATGTCGGTGTCAGCGGCGTCCTCGATCCGCACCTGCGGGTAGATCCCCGCATTCGAGGCCAGCACGTCCAGTCCGCCCAGCTCAGCGGTGACCTCTTCGATGACCTCACGGCAGGCGGCCGCATCCCGGACATCCAAGGTCAGCGCTCGAAGCCCCTCCGCCCGGGCCTGCTGACACTCCTCCTCGGTGACACCGGTGACGATGACCTCGGCCCCATGTCTGGTGAGAGTCTTGGCGATACCGCGGCCGATGCCCATCGTCCCGCCGGTGACCAGCGCCTTATGTCCCTGCAGCAATGCCATGTGAACACTCCTCATTCCCTGTGATTCCCTGTGATTCCCGGTGATTCCCTGCGGTGATGGATGACCCGTTCGGAGGATCGTGCGCCCCTTTGCTCCGACCCTCATCTTGTTCAGGCCCTAGTCCTGACCCTAGGGCCTGGGCGCAGGTTCTCGATAGGGTGACTCGGTGACCGATTTCGACACCTTCACCCTCCACACCACAGAGGTCTCCGACGAATCCGCTGAGCCACAGGCCACAGTGGTCTTCCTGCACGGGCTCTTCGGCCAAGGCCGGAACTTCTCGCAGATCGCGAAGTCCCTGCTGCCTGAGCTGCGTTCCGTCTTGGTCGATCTGCCGGACCACGGCGCCTCGGACTGGACCGAGAACTTCGACTATGTGCAGATCGCAGATCTCGTCGCCGAGAAGCTGCGTGCCGGGCCTGCGGCCGAATCCCCGGTCCACGTAGTCGGGCACTCGATGGGCGGCAAAGTCGCCATGGTGCTGGCCCTGAGGCATCCGGAACTGGTGGACCGGCTCGTCGTCGTCGACATCTCTCCGGTCTCCGGCGGCTCCACCGGGGAGTTCAGCCACCTGCTCGGCGCTTTGGCCGAACTGGACCTGAACACGATCACGCGCCGCAAAGATGCTGACGAGACACTGGCCGCGCCGATCCCGAACCCCACAGTGCGCGGATTCCTGCTGCAGAACCTGCGCAGCACAGACGAAGGCTTCCACTGGCGGGCTCATCTGACGATGCTCCACCGGGACCTCGACGCCATCGGCGGATTCCCCGCGGACAAGCAGCTCAGCCAAGGCCGGCGCGGAGCTGAAGACGGCGTGACCTTCGACGGTCAGGTCCTCTGGGTCGCCGGAGAGAACTCCGACTACATCACCGAAGACGCCGAGCCTACGATGCGCCGGCTCTTCCCCCGGACCCACCTGGTCACCGTCAAGGGTGCCGGGCACTGGGTCCATTCGGAGAAGCCGGAGGTCTTCATCTCCGCGCTGCGCCGGTTCTTCCCCCTTGAAGCAGATGCCGACGCCGACGTCGATACCGATGCTGAGAGGTGAACGGCCAGGTCATCAGCGCCCACACCGCCGCCACCAACACAGCCACTGAGACGATATACAGCGGCCACGGCCCCAGCACATCGAGTATGGACGCAGACTCCGGAGCACCGTTGAGGTAGCCGTAGTTCGTATCCGTCAGCGCATTGACCGTCATCGCCACGGCGGCCCACCCCAGAGTGATCAGGTAGGTCACGGAGAAATCCGGCCAGGTGGGCCGGTACCCGTCAACGAAGAGGAAGAGCACCGGAACGGCGAACACCACGATGTGCAGCACCCAGAACGCCGAGAAGCTCAGCCACGGAAACGGACCGTAGGTCAGATCCGGAGTGATCAGAGACTGCAGGTTCAGCGTCAGCCCCCAATAGAAGCTCACCGCCACCGCCCAGCGCACCCGCCAGATCAAGGCGATCGCGACGATGAACCGCAGCGCATCCGAGAACTGCAGAGGCAGTGACGAGGACACCGAGA
Source organism: Nesterenkonia aerolata (assembly GCF_031470965.1). Lineage (NCBI taxonomy): Bacteria > Bacillati > Actinomycetota > Actinomycetes > Micrococcales > Micrococcaceae > Nesterenkonia > Nesterenkonia aerolata. Next base: position 87,204 of record NZ_JAVKGR010000007.1, read on the forward strand.
AATTCTCGGGAAGCAGACGCCACCCGGCCCACAGCAGTGTCATTATGAGGAAGACCCACCCGGCGGTGCGCATCACCCGATGCACGGCCGCCGGCCCGCCGCGGGCACGCAACCGCCGCAGCCACCAGAGACTGACCACACAGGACAGCACGGTGACCACGAGCATCGCCCCGTGGGCCAGCCCGTAGTTCGCCATCCGGTCGGTGCCGAGCAGCTCAGTCATGGCGCACAGTTTAGAGGCACGGCGTCTAGAGGCACGCTAGAGGCGCGGCGTCTAGAGTTGTTCAGGCACCGACGAGCAGGAGGCCAGGCCGGGATGAGCAACACCGAACGCAATCCGCAGGAACACCTCTGCGAGAACCGCCCCTACACGCGCGAGGGCCTCAGCCCGGGCATCACCCACGGCGCCGGCGGTGTGGAAGTCCTCGAACCCCGCGATGTCCCGCTCGGCGGGCCGCGGGCCATGCAGGTCCGTCGCACGTTGCCGCAACGGACTAGGTCACTGGTCGGTGCCTGGTGCTTCCTCGATCTCTACGGTCCCGACGACGTCGCCGAGACCGGCGGCATGGCCGTGCCACGTCATCCGCATACCGGCCTGGCCACGGTCTCCTGGCTGTTCTCCGGGCGCATCGACCACCTGGATTCCGCCCGAAACTGGGCCACTTTCCGCCCCGGTGACGCGGTGTTCATGAACGCCGGGCGCGGCATCACCCACTCCGAATACTCCTCCCCGGAGGTGACCACTCTCCACGGGGCCCAGTTCTGGTACGCTTTGCCCGACGAGCACCGGTTCATCGCCCCGCATCTCGATGTCCACCGCCCGGAGCCGGTGGAGGGCGAGGGCTGGCAGGCCCGGGTGTTCGTCGGTGATCTGCTGGGCAGCCGCTCCCAGATCCACTCGTATATCCCGCTCACCGGCGCCGAACTGCGCCTAGCCCCGGGTGCCTCTCTGGAGATCGAAGTGCCCGCCGGACACGAACACGGGCTGCTCGTCGTCGAAGGAGCCGCCGACTTCGAAGGCCAACGGCTGGAGGCCGACCACCTCGGCGTCGTCGACGCCGGGCGTCAGCGACTGCGCATCCGCGCCGCCGCCGCGCTCAGTGACGACCCCGGTGGCCACACCAGTGACGACCCCGGCAACCACGCTGGTGATCATACTGATGAGCAGCCGCTGCTGGCACTGCTCTTCGGAGGTCAGCCGCTTGATGAGCAGATCGTCATGTGGTGGAACTTCGTCGGCCGCAGCCACGAGGAGATCGCCGCCTACCGCGCGACCTATCAGGCCGAGATGGGCTTCGAGACCGGAGCCGATGCTGCTGGCACCACCGCCTCAGCAGACTCCGATTCCGTGCAAGATCCCTCATCCCTGCAGTTCGGTGAGTTCCCGCCGGGCACGGCAGACCCCCTGCCGGCCCCGCAGCTGCCCGGCGTCCGGCTGACACCCCGCCGGTGATGACGGCGCTCCTCACTGGCCTGCCGCAGGTCGACATCATCCTCATCCTGGAGCTCGTCGGCACCTTCGCCTTCGCCGTCTCCGGTGCCCTGCTCGCCGTGCGCAAAGGCTTCGACCTCGTCGGCTCCCTGCTGCTGGCCGGGCTCGCCGGCCTCGGCGGGGGAGTGATCCGTGACCTGGTCCTCGACTCCGGGGTGCCCAACGCCTTCGACACCCCGCTCTACCTGCTCCCGGTGCTCATCGCAGTGCTCGCCGTCTACCTCACCCTCATCCGGGAGACTCGGCTGCGCCGCACCCTGCTGGTCTTCGACGCCCTCGGTCTGTCGCTGTTCTGCGTCATGGGTGCCACCATCGCCCACGACGTCGGCCTCAACCCGGTGGCCTGTATCCTGATGGGCGTGACCACCGCAGTGGGAGGGGGTACGCTGCGCGACGTCGTCGCCAATGAGGTCCCGCAGATCGTCAACCCCGAAGGCGTCTACGCCGCCCCGGCACTGCTCGGTGCCGCGCTGACCACTCTGGTGCTCGAGCTCGGGGTGTTCGGGGCCCTGACCGGTACCGGCATCGTGGCGGTGGTGCTGACCCTGCGGCTGCTGGCGCTGAGCTTCGGCTGGCGCATCCCCCGAGCAGCACACGGCTCAGGGGAAGAACGCACATGACACCAGAGGCAGAAGACGATGCCGTGACCCGAGCATTCAACGAAGTGGACCTCGCCGCTCACCTGCCCGCCGAGGTCCGGCAGCTGGCCGGGTACGCGGCGCCGATCTGAGCGTAGACTCAGCCAGGTGAGCACTGACACTGCCTGGCCCCCGCCGTGGGAGGCGTTCAGCCGCGCCGTCGACGGCCTGGACGCCCCACTGGCCGCTGTAGACCTCGACGCCTTCGATGCCAACGCCGAAGACCTCCTCCGCCGTGCCGGCGGCACCCCGATCCGCGTGGCCAGTAAGTCCGTGCGGTCCCGCCAGCTGCTCCGATCCGTCCTGGACCGCCCAGGGTTCTCCGGCGTGCTGGCCTTCACCCTGGCCGAGGCCATATGGCTGGTCCGCACCGGCACCAGCGACGACGTCGTCCTCGGATATCCGTGTGCCGAACGCGGGGCCCTGGCCCAGCTGTGCGCTGATCCGGAGCTGGCGTCGCAGATCACCCTGATGATCGACTCGCCCGCTCAGCTGGACCTCATCGACGAACTCGTCCCGCCGTCTTCGCGGACCGAGATCAGGGTCTGTCTGGATCTCGACTGCAGTCTGCGAGTGGGGCCGCTGGTCCTCGGTGCGCGCCGTTCTCCGGTGCGGACCCCGGAGCAGGCCGCACGTGCGGCCGAGCACATCGCAGCACGGCCCGGCTTCCGGCTGGTGGGTCTGATGGGTTACGAGGCGCAGGTCGCCGGCGTCGTCGACGACCGGCGCAGCAGCCTCCCCGCACGGTTAGGTGATCTCGCGGTGCGCGGGATGAAGCACGTCTCCGTCCGCGAGTTGCGGAGCCGACGCCGCGAGGTGGTGGAGGCCGTGCGGCGCCACGCCGAGCTTGAGTTCGTCAACGGCGGCGGCACCGGGTCTTTGGAGAGCACTGATGCCGGAGGCGAGTGCACTGAGCTTGCCGCCGGCTCCGGGCTCTACGGCCCTCACCTGTTCGACGGGTACCGCGGATTCGCTCCGCGGCCGGCCGCGGCCTTCGCGCTGCGGGTGGTGCGCCGTCCCGCCGCCGATATCGTCACCGTCCACGGCGGCGGGTGGATCGCCTCGGGGCCCACCGGCGCGGACCGGCAGCCCTCACCCGTCTGGCCGGCAGGTATGCGCCTGCTGCCGGCAGAGGCCGCCGGGGAGGTGCAGACTCCGCTGCGCTGCACGTCACAGGTGCCGCAGATCGGTGAGCTGACCTGGTGGCGGCACACCAAAGCCGGGGAGCTGTGCGAACACGTCGATGAGCTGCACCTGATCCGCGGAGAGGCCATCGTGGGATCAGCCCCCACCTACCGTGGCGAGGGGATGGTCTTTCTGTGAGGAGCAGCGCATGAACAGCACACCGATATGGCGGAACTGGTCGCGGCTGGAGAGCGCCCGGCCGCACCGGGTGATCACCCCGCATACTGAGGCCGCACTGGTCCGGCAGGTGCGCGCCGCACTGCAGTCCGGTGAGCGGGTCAAGGTCATCGGCTCCGGGCACAGCTTCACCGGCATCGCCGTCGCCCCGCAGGTGCAGGTGGATCTGCACCGGCTGACCGGGATCATCGACGTCGACGTCGCCGCCCGTCGTGTCCGGCTGCGTGCCGGTACCCCGCTGTGGCAGATCCCCGGTCTGCTGGAGCCCTACGGGCTGGCCATGGAGAACCTGGGCGACATCGACCGGCAGACCATCGCCGGTGCGGTCTCCACGGGGACCCACGGCACCGGATTCGCCTACGCCTCGATCTCCTCACAGGTGATAGGGATGCGGATGCTCACCGGTACCGGTGAGCTGCTCGACGTCGACGGCTCCGACCCGGAGCTGCTGGATGCTCTGCGCGTGGGGCTCGGGGCCTTCGGGATCATCCTGGAGGTCACGCTGCAGTGCGTCGAGGCCTTCGATCTGCACATCATCGAGCGGCTCGAACCCTTCGACACCGTCGTCTCCGAGTGGCGGCAGCGGGTCCAACAGGTCGATCACCTTGAGTTCTACTGGTTCGGGCACAGTGATCAGGTGCTGACCAAGACCTCGCATCGGGTGGCGCCGGGGGAGCGGGAACGCACACCGCGTTCGCCGCTGCGCCGGACAGTGGAGGACGAACTGCTCAGCAATGCCGGCTTCGCCGCCCTCTGCCGGGCGGGCCAGGCGGTGCCGCGTGCAGTGCCGCAGATCAACCGTCTATGCACTGCGGTGTGGGGCGGCCGCGACGAGGTGCGTGCCTCTCATGAGATCTTCGCGACCTCACGCCGGGTGCGGTTCACCGAGACTGAACAGGCCGTGCCGGTGGAGCACACTGCTGAGGTCATGGGCAGGCTCCGGAGCCTCTTCCGGGAACAGGGGTGGGCTTCCTCATTCCCGCTGGAGGTCCGTGTCGCGGCGGCGGACTCGGCCTGGCTGTCCACTTCGGCAGGGCGCGAAAGCCTCTACATCGCCGCGCATCAGCACATCGGTCAACAGTATGAGCAGTATTTCGCCGCGGTCTCTGACGTTCTCGCGGACTTCCAGGCGCGCCCGCACTGGGGAAAGCTGCACACTCTCGACGCCGCCGCGCTGCGCCGGCTCTACCCGCGCTTCGATGACGCACTGGACCTGCGGGAACGTCTGGACCCCGCGCGAGCGTTCAGCAACCCGTACTTGGAGCGTGTGCTCGGCGCCTGACGTCTCGTTCTGAGGCGCCGGGGGAGGCGTTGTCCTTCGGAGCCCTCTGTGGAAGAGTGCCTGGTGATATGCCGCACAGCGGCATGTGCTCACCATTGGACGGAATAAAGGAGACGCGGGCTTATGGGCGCACCATCAGGGGCAGAGCAGGATCCGGTCATCCTCGGTGATCGTCCGCTGACAGTGGAGGAGGTCTCCGCCGTCGCCCGTGAGGGTGCAGCAGTGGAGATCAGCGCCTCGGCGCAGCAGCGTATCCAGCATGCCCGGACCGTCGTGGAGGACCATGCCGGTTCAGAGCGGGCGATCTACGGGGTATCCACAGGTTTCGGCGCCCTGGCGCACACCCTTATCGACGCCGAATCCCGTGACGCCCTGCAGCTGGCACTGGTCCGTTCCCATGCGGCGGGCACCGGCACGGAGGTCGAGGCGGAGGTGGTGCGCGCGATGATGCTGCTGCGGCTGCAGACCTTCACCACCGGGCGGACTGGAGTGCGGCTCTCCACCGCCCAGCGCTACGCGGCCCTGCTCAACCACGGGTTCACTCCGGTGGTCTATGAATACGGGTCTCTGGGCTGCTCGGGTGACTTGGCGCCGTTGGCCCACTGTGCGCTCGCCGTCATCGGAGAGGGGCAGGTGCGCAGCGCCGAAGGGCGACTCCTCGGAGCCGATGAGGCCTTCACCCAACTGCAGATGGAGCCCCGGTATGCGCTCGCCGCCAAAGAGGGGTTGGCGCTGATCAACGGTACTGACGGGATGCTGGGGATGCTGGCGCTGAGCCTTGTGGATCTCGCCGGGCTGGTCCGCACTGCTGAGGTGGCCACGGCGATGAGCATCGAAGCGCTGCTGGGCACTGACCGGGTCTTCGCCGAGGAGGTCCAAGCTGTCCGGGCCCATCACGGGCAAAGCATCTCGGCGGCGAACCTCCGTGCACTGTTGGCCGATTCGGAGATCGTGGCCAGCCACCGTGGTGAGGACTGCTCCATCGTCCAGGACGCCTATTCGTTGCGCTGCGCCCCTCAGGTGGCGGGGGCGGTGCGTGACACGCTGGCCCATGCTCAGCGCGTAGCTGAGGTCGAACTCGCCGCCGCTGTGGACAACCCGGTGGTCCTCGATGACGGGCGCATCGAGTCCAACGGTAATTTCCACGGTGCCCCGGTGGGGTACGTGCTCGATTTCCTCGCGATCGCGACGGCGGACCTGGCCTCCATCGGGGAGCGGCGCACGGACAGGATGCTGGATCCGGCCCGCTCCCACGGTCTGCCGGCCTTCCTCGGTGACGATCCGGGGCTGGATTCCGGTTTCATGATCGCCCAGTACACCCAGGCGTCGATGGTCTCCGAGCTCAAGCGCCTGGCGGCCCCGGCCTCAGTGGACTCCATCCCCTCCTCGGCGATGCAGGAGGACCACGTCTCGATGGGCTGGGCGGCGGGCCGGAAGCTGCGCCGCGGAGTCGATGCGCTGACCCGGGTGGTGGCCATCGAAGTGCTCATCGCCGCCCGTGCGCTGGACCTGCGGCGGCCGTTGTGCAGTGCCCCGGCCACCTCCGCGGTGATAGGCGCAGTCCGTGACGTCATCCCCGCTGTGGGTGAGGACAGGTACCTCTCTCCGGAGATTGAGGCCGCCGTCGCACTGGTGCGCTCCGGCACCGTGGTCAGCGCTGCTGAGTCGGCCGCCGGGAAGCTGGGGTGAATCGAGCCCCGGGGTCGAGTCAGTTCCCGGGACCGAATCAGCCCCCGGGACCAGTGGGTCAGGCGGTGCAGTGGGGCAGGCGGTGCAGGCGATCAGCCGGTGAACGTGTCGGGGTGACCTCCGCGCCGTCCGGCCTCCCCACGGTCGAGTTCGCTGATCGCCGCCATCTGCTCCTCGGAGAGCAGGAAGCTGTGCAGATCCAGGTTGGCGCGCATCCGTTCCTCAGTGCTGGACTTCGGGATGACCACATCACCGCGCTGCAGGTGCCAGCGCAGGATGACTTGGGCTTCTGAGACATCGAGCTGCTGGGCGACCTCGCGCACGGTCGGGTCGGCGAATTCGTCACCGCGGCCCAGCGGTGACCACGCCTCGACGACGATGCCGTGCTCACGGCAGTAGCCACGCACTGCGTCATTGGGGAAGTAGGGGTGCACTTCGATCTGGTTCACCGCCGGGACGACGCCGGTCTCAGTGATGAGTCGATCGATGTGCTCCGCGGTGAAGTTGGAGACACCGATGGTCTTGGCCCGCCCGGAGTCGGCGATCTGCTGCATCGTCCTCCAGGTGGAGACGAAGTCACCGTCGTAGAGCGTCGGTACTGGCCAGTGGATGAGGAAGAGATCGACATATTCAGTGCCCAGCGCCTGGAGAGAGGCCTCGAAGCTGGCCAGTGCGTCCTCACGCAGATGGTTGCCGTTGTTCAGCTTCGTGGTGATGAACACCTCCGACCGATCCAGTCCCGAACGGCGGATGCCCTCACCGACGGCGGCCTCGTTCTCATACATCTGGGCGGTGTCCAGGTGGCGGTAGCCGAGCTTGAGGGCTTGGGCGACCGACGCCGCGGTGTCCTCGGTGGCGTAGGTGCCGTAGCCGATCTGCGGGATGGTGTGGCCGGAGTTCAGAGACAGAGTGCTCATAGCCAGGAGTCTAGAAGGAGCATCGGCGGCTCGTCACGCCTCGGGGTGCTGTTCATGACTGCGCTGGTCATCGGCTTCGTGCCGGAGCCGGGCGTAGATGAGCGTATCGGTCCACTCGCCCTTATTCCACCAGTCCTGCCGCAGGTGAGCCTCACGGCGCAGACCGACCCGCTCGGCGAGCCGGGCAGAGGCGGTGTTGCGGGCATCCATCTGCGCGGCCACTCGGTGGAGGTGGTAATGATCGAAAGCCAGACGAAGAACGGCCTCCACCGCCTCTGAGGCCAGGCCGGCACCGCCGAAGGCCGGGTCCAGCACCCACCCGATCTCGCCCAGTCGGTGCTGCGCCTCGCGGGACCAGAGCATGACATCGCCGATGACGGTCCCCTGGTGGGTGATGACCAGGGCCAGCGCCCCATCGGCACGCAGATCGGTCTGGTTGATCCGTTCGCTGAGGTGACGCTGTGCCGCGGAGGTGTCCCACGGGTCGTCTAAGAGATACTTCGCGACGTCAGGCTGCGCATAGATCGCCCGGAGCGGTTCTGCATCGGTGCCGGTGTGCAGTCGCAGGAGCAGCCGTGACGTGGCCAGCGGGACCTGCGGGCAGGGGGCGATCTCGCGGATCCACCGGATGACCTCTGCCTCGCGGTTCGAGGGAAGAACCTCGCGGCCGCGTCCGGTCTCGGTGAACCCGGTCCGGATCAGTACCTTCTGCGAGCTCGGGTTATCAGGCACGGTCCGTGCCGAGAGCCGGTGAAGCCCGCTGAGCCGGGCCAGCCGCATGCCCAGATGCAGTGCAGCAGAGGCCGCCCCCGTGCCCCGGTGTGCGGGGCTGACCCAGAAGCCCACTTCGGCGGAGTCCACGGTGACGTCGAAGAGCACCAGGCTGCCGATCAGCTCATCGGTCTCGCGGTCCGCCACGGCCAGGACGGCGAGGTCGCCGCGCGCGAGCGAGGGGGTGACCTGCTCGTCGATCATCTCTCGGACTGTTGCGGCGGTGTAGTCGGTGCGCGGCAGATGGGCGAAGGCCTGGACCTGGGGGTCAGAAGCGCCGTGGGCGAAGGCTGCAGCGTCCTCGGCGGTGAGTCTGCGCAGCGTGAAGCGGTCGTCATGGAGAGGGAGGGCAGAGGAACGGATCACAGTGTTAAGCTAACACAGTTCGGATAGTTTAGGATCGCTGCATGAGCTACTGGGAGCGCGTCCGGCCAGTGCGCAGGGCCCGTGCCGTGGACATCGGGGAGGTGGCCCGCGCGTCCGTGCGGCTGCTCGATGAGGGGGGCCTCGGGGTGCTGACTGTGCGCGCCGTCGCCGCGCAGATCGCAGTGGCACCAGCGAGCCTCTACTCGCGGGTGGAATCTGTGGAAGACCTCTTCGATCTCGCCTTGGATGCCGCGCTGGGTGAGGATGCTGAGGTGCAGCGAGCGCTCGACGCCGACGTCCGTGACTCCCGGGTGCGAGGGGTCGGGGCCCAGGAGTCCGGTGTGTTCGAGGATCTGATGCTGGCGCTGTACCGTCACCTGGTCCGTCACCGCTGGGCGCCGCAGATCCTGGTCCGTCGTGCTCCGCGCGGCCCCCACTACCTGCGGTTCTCCGAGCGGATGTGCGTCCTCTTGGAGAAGGAGGGCGCGGTCGACCCGCTGGGTAGTGCCTATACGGCCTCGAACTTCGTGATCGGCAGTGCGGCCACGGCGCCGATGCTCAGCGATGAACGAGCCGCTCCCATCGATGCCGACGTCGCCCCGCTCTATGCGCGCCTGCACGCCGGGCACCGGGCTGACCCTGAGGTGCTCGTCGTTCAGGGTCTGGCATCGCTTCGTCGGCGCGCGTCGGCGGGGGCCGATAGGGGATGAGGGAGAATCGGGGTGGAGCAGAGTCGCCCGGTGAGCTGAGGAGGACCCGTGACCGGTGAGGTGGATGCCCCGCAGACGGTGGTGGCCGCGGCGATCCTGCGCGGTGAGGGGGCTGAAGGTCAGGAGCTTCTCATTGCCCGGCGCAGCGCCCCGGAGAAGCTGGCGGGGTTGTGGGAGTTCCCCGGTGGGAAGCTCGAGCCGGGGGAAGATCCCCGTGCCGGCGCGGCACGGGAGTTGGCGGAGGAGCTCGGCGTCGAGGTCGAACTCGGCGATGAGGTGATGTCGCAGACTGCGCCGGAATATGAGCCGGGGTGGGGCTGGCGGCTCAGCGAGAAGGCCGTGATGCGGCTGTTCCTGGGCCGGCTGAGCGGAGGCTCGTCGGCACCGCAGCCGCTGCAGGACCATGACCGCGTCGAATGGGTGCGGCTGGATGAGCGCGCGCTGAGGTATCCATGGATCCCCGCTGATGTGCCGATCGTCGAGGCCCTGATCGGCACCTGATGCTGATCGACCGGTTAAATGGGAGACCCGCGCAGAAGCAGTGAGGAGGGCTTCTGCGCGGGTCGCGCTTCCCATCGCGCACCACGATTAGAACACGTATTCTATGGACTCTGCAAGTCATCCCGGTAGTGAGTCGAACAGATGTTCGATGAGTGGATTCTGTGAGGAAGCTGTCAGAACACGGGTTCGATCACGCTTCTCTGGTCACTCAGGTGCCGCCTCGCACGCACCCTCCCCACCCCCAGCGAGGGAGAGAATCTCGCCCCGGATTTCGGCGTGTCGTCACCAACTTTGCTCCCTCGAGGCAGGGTCCCGGAGCGGGGAGTCTCGAGGGAGAGAAATTTGCCGTGACACGCCGGGTGGCGCGGCCAGGTTTGCTCCCTCGGCGCGGGGGCGCCCTCAACGGGAGCTGAGGTAGGCCGGGTCGTTGGCTTCCAGCACCCGTGCGGCGTTTTCGAATCCCAGCTTGTGCAGGTCTTCCCGTGACCACCCCCTGCCGGACAGCACGGAGAACAGCCGGGGATAGTCCGCCGCCGATCCCAGCCCGGTGGGCAATGTGGGGGTACCGCAGAGATCGCCGCCGAGGCCGATGTGGTCCACGCCCACACGCTCCCGCATGTGGTCGAGGTGGTCGGCTACATCCTCCACGGTCGCCTCCGCGGCGCCCTCAGCATCCTCTCGAGTGCTGACGAACCCGGGCACGAACGTCGCCATCGCCACGCCACCGTTGCTCGGAAGCCGGTCCAAGACCTCGTCGGGGATATTGCGCGGATGATCGGTGATCGACCGTGCGCAGGAGTGTGAGAACAGCACCGGCAGCGTGCTCAGCTCCAGCGCCTGGTGCATGACCTCCTCCGAGACATGAGAGAGGTCCACGATCATCCCCAGCCGGTTCATCTCCCGGATCACCTCGCGGCCGAACTCCGTGAGCCCGCCGTGGACCCGCACATCAGTGGCCGAATCCGCCCAGGAATGCGTGGTCGACCAAGTCAGCGTCATATACCGCACGCCCAGACGTGCATACATCCGCAGTGCGGCCAGGGATCCGTCGATCTGCTGACCTCCCTCTACTCCCAGCAGCGAGGCCACCCGCCCCTCCGAGGCGGTGCGCCGGACCTCATCGGCGGTCAGCGCCCAGGCGAGATCCTCCGGGTAGGTCTCGATGAGGCGGTGCACCAGATCGATCTGCTCCAGCGTCGCCTTCACCGCCTCGGGTCCGGTGATCGAGCTGTGTACGTACACCGACCAGAACTGCGCGGCCAGGCCGCCGCGTCGGATCTGCGGGATCGTGGTGAACGGAGAGATCGCCTCGTCGTGAAGGCCTGTCACAGCAGAACCGTGGGTCTCCCGCAGGTGCCAGGGGAGGTCGTTATGGCCGTCGAAGACGGGGATCGGCGCGTCGGCCGCAGCCTCTGCGTGAGAAGTGCTCATCGCCCCACGCTACCCGGTGCCCTTCTGTACGGACCTGTACGGACCTGTATGGACCGAGAACTCAGCGGGTCGGGTGCTCAAGCAGGCCGGGCGCTCAACGAACCGCGTGCTCGGCTGCCCGAGAGCTCAGGAGTCCTAAACTTCCGTCCGCGCCGCCCTCCCTCTTCCCGTCACCACAGGTTCTGCGGGACACTGGAGTCAGGATGTGATTCATCACACATCGCCAGGCTGCTGAGGAAATGGAGCGTGACCATGTCTGCCTCGAACCGCGTCGTCGTCTACCAAGGGCCCGGAGAGGTCGCCGTCGAATCGATCGACTACCCCCGGCTGGAGACCCCCCAGGAGGTCGCCCAGCACTTCGGCATCTCCCGGAAAGCTCCCCATGCCGCGATCCTCAAGCTCGTCACGACCAATATCTGCGGCTCCGATCAGCACATGGTCCGAGGCCGCACCACTGCGCCGGTGGGGCAGACGCTGGGGCATGAGATCACCGGTGAGGTGGTCGAGGTCGGTGAGGACGTCCAGTTCGTCCGCGAAGGTGACATCTGCTCGGTCCCGTTCAACATCGCCTGCGGGCGGTGCCGGATGTGCGACGAGGGGCATACCGGGGTCTGCCTGCACGTCAACCCGGCCCGGGCCGGAGCCGCCTACGGCTACGTGGACATGGGCGGATGGCTCGGCGGGCAGGCTGAGTATGTGATGATCCCCTACGCCGACTTCAACCTGCTGAAGTTCCCGGACCGGGACCAGGCCCTGGAGAAGATCTTGGACCTGACGATGCTCTCGGACATCTTCCCCACCGGATACCACGGCGCCTTCACGGCGGGAGTGACCACGGGGTCAACGGTCTACGTCGCAGGTGCGGGCCCGGTGGGCCTGGCTGCTGCCCACGCCGCCCAGCTGCTCGGTGCCGCCGTCGTGATGGTCGGCGATATGCTTCCCGGCCGCCTGGCTCAGGCGGAGAGCTTCGGCTGTGTGGGGATCGACCTCACCGCTGAGGGGGCGCTGGCCGATAAGATCGAGGCCGTCGTGGGGGAGCGGGAGGTCGACGCCGCCGTCGACGCTGTCGGGTTCGAGGCCCGCGGTCACGGTGAGGGGGCGGATGAGGCCCCGGCCACTGTGCTCAACGACTGTATGACGGTGGCCCGCGCGGCCGCCGGTATCGGGATCCCCGGCCTCTATGTCACCGGCGATCCCGGTGCGGTCGATGACGCCGCGAAGGAGGGGACCCTCGGCGTGCGCCTGGGGCTCGGCTGGGCGAAGTCCCACCGGCTCACCACTGGTCAGTGCCCGGTGAAGCGGTACAACCGGCAGCTGATGAACATGATCCTGCATGACCGGGCGCAGATCGCGAAGGCGGTCAATGCGCAGACCATCACCCTGGACGAGGCGCCGCGCGGCTATGCGGAGTTCGATCAGGGGGCGGCGACGAAGTACGTGATCGACCCGCACGGCATGGTGGCCTGATGCTCGCCAGAGCGCGTACTGTTGGGTAACCTGCTCGGGCGTGAGCTGAGTCACTGACAGGGAGGAGCTCCGCTGATGGGAACGATCTTTCTCTTCGAGATCATGGGCACGGCCACACTGGTCCTGCTCGGCGCCGGTGTGGTGGCCAATGTGGTGCTGACTGGCACCAAAGGCCATGCCGGGGGTTGGCTGCTGGTCAACTTCGGCTGGGGGCTCGGCGTCTTCGCCGGTGTCTACGTCGCCTATGCCTCCGGGGCCCATATCAACCCGGCGGTCACCCTGGGGCTGCTGAGCTCCGGTGCCGAGGAGTTCGCCCCGGGCATCGCGGTCACCGTGCCGCATATGCTCGCCTACTTCGCCGCGCAGCTCATCGGCGCGTTCCTCGGCGCGGTGTGTGCCTGGCTGGCCTATAAGAAGCATTTCGACGACGAGCAGGACCCCGGCGCCATCCTGGGGGTCTTCTCCACCGGCCCGGAGAAGCGTGCCTACGGATGGAACACCGTCACCGAGGCGATCGGTACCTATGTGCTGGTTCTGCTGGTGCTCATGTTCGGTGAGACCCCGCATGAATTGGGTCCGCTGGCCGTCGCCCTGATCGTGGTGGCGATCGGTGCCTCACTGGGTGGACCCACCGGCTACGCGATCAACCCCGCCCGTGACCTCGGCCCGCGCATCGCGCACGCGCTGCTTCCCATCGGCAAGAAGGGCTCCAGCGATTGGGCCTACTCCTGGGTGCCCATCGTCGGGCCGCTGGTCGGTGCCGTGCTGGCCGGCGGATCGGTGCAGCTGCTGCCTCTGCTGGGTGCCGCGGGATGACCGGGACGGCAGGATGACGCTACTGCATGATGAAGACCCTCAGCACCAGATCACCGGGATGACCGGGGAAGGACGTCACCATGACTGAGAGCGCGAAGGAGACGCCGGAGTACGTGCTGGCCATTGACCAGGGCACCACCTCGACTCGGGCGCTGATCTTCGACCGCGGCGGCGACATCGTCGCCAGCGGACAGAAGGAGCACCGGCAGATTCTGCCCAAGGCCGGTTGGGTGGAGCATGATGCCCAGGAGATCTGGCGCAACACCCGCGAGGTCGTCGGCTTGGCCCTGACGGAGGCGGAGATCAACCGTCACTCGTTGGCCGCCGTCGGCATTACCAACCAGCGTGAGACCACTGTGGTGTGGGATAAGGTCACCGGTGAGCCGATCCACCACGCGATCGTCTGGCAGGACACGCGCACCCAGCGCATCTGTGATGAGCTCGCCTCCGGTCACGGCACCGAACGGTTCAAAGAGCGTGTCGGGCTGCCGCTGGCCACCTACTTCTCCGGGCCGAAGATCCGGTGGATCCTCGATGAGGTCGACGGCGCCCGTGAACGGGCTGAGGCCGGGGAGCTGCTGTTCGGGACCATGGACACCTGGCTGGTGTGGAACATGACCGGCGGCCCGGACGGGGGTGTGCACGTCACCGACGTCACCAATGCCTCACGGACCATGCTGATGAACATCGACACTCTCGACTGGAACGACGAGATCTGCGCCGAGATGGGGGTGCCGGTGGCGATGCTGCCGGAGATCCGCTCCTCCTCGGAGGTCTACGGCTATGGCCGCAAGAAGGGGCTGCTCATCGACACGCCCATCGCCGGGATCCTCGGCGACCAGCAGGCGGCTACCTTCGGGCAGGCCTGTTTCGAACCCGGCCAGGGGAAGAACACCTACGGCACCGGCAACTTCATGCTGATGAACACCGGTGAGGACATCGTCCGCTCCGAGAACGGGCTGCTGACCACTGTGGCGTATAAGATCGGCCAGCAGAAGCCCATCTACGCGCTGGAAGGCTCCATCGCAGTCACCGGGTCCCTCATCCAGTGGCTGCGGGACAACCTCGGCCTCATCTCCTCGGCGGCGGAGTCCGAGACCCGGGCCAAGGAGGTCGAGGACAACGGAGGGGCCTATATCGTCCCGGCGTTCTCCGGGCTCTTCGCCCCGCATTGGAAGCCTGATGCCCGCGGGGTGATCGTGGGGCTGACCAGCTATGTCAACCGCAGCCACCTGTGCCGGGCCGCCCTGGAAGCGGTGGCGTATCAGAGCGCGGAGGTCGTCGATGCGATGGACTCCGACGCCGACCAGGAACTCACCGAGCTAAAGGTCGACGGCGGGATGGTCGTCAATGACACGCTCATGCAGTTCCAGGCCGACATCCTGGGGGTAGAGGTGGTCCGCCCTCGGGTCATCGAGACCACCGCGCTGGGTGCCGCGTATGCGGCCGGTCTGGCTGTCGGTCACTGGCAGGGGACCGACGAGTTGGTGGCCAACTGGTCAGAGGACCGCCGGTGGAGCCCGCAGATGGATGAACAGACCCGGGCACGGAGCATGCGCCTGTGGAAGAAGGCGGTGCAGCGGACGATGGAATGGGTGGACGAGGACGTCGAAGCCGCCGGATAGGGGTGGCTTCCTCTGCGGCCAGGCGTATGCGACCGCATGGAGCGGTGTGAGACCTTCCCCTGGGAACGCATAGACTGGAGCGGTTCGCCTGCTGAGCAGTCGGCAGATCCGGCAAGACCCACGGAGCAGTATGACCACCACCGCCCATGATGAGGCCGTGCCCCACCCGCTCGACGATGAGGCGCTCGAAGCCTGCGTCCAGGACGCTCTGGCCGCGTTTGACGCTGCGGCTGATCTGGAGGAGCTGAAGTCGGCTCGGCTGGCCCACACCGGGGACAAGGCCCCCATCGTGCTGGCCAACCGGCAGATCGGGTCCCTGCCCAAGGAGGACAAGGCTGCCGCCGGAAAGCTGCTCGGTCAGGCCCGCGGGCGCGTGCAGAAGGCCCTGGCCGCACGTACGGAGGTGCTGGAGGCCGAGCACGCCGAGCGCATGCTGGTGGAGGAGACCGTGGACGTCACCGCGGCCCCGCGGCGTCGGCGCATCGGTGCCCGGCACCCACTCTCAGTGCTGCAGGAGCGGGTCTCCGACGTCTTCACCGCGATGGGCTGGGAGATCGCTGAAGGCCCCGAGGTGGAGTCTGAGTGGTTCAACTTCGACGCCCTGAACATTGCACCGGACCACCCGTCGCGGGAGATGCAGGACACCTTCTTCATCGAACCGCCCGAGGCGCATCTGGTGCTGCGCACCCACACGTCCCCGGTGCAGGTGCGTTCCCTGCTGGAGCGCGAGCTGCCGGTCTACGTACTGTGCCCCGGCCGGACGTTCCGCACCGATGAACTCGACGCCACCCACACCCCGGTGTTCCACCAGTTCGAGGGCCTCGCTGTGGACGAGGGGCTGACCATGGCGGATCTGAAGGGCACCCTGGAGCACTTCGCACGGAAGATGTTCGGCCCCGAGGCGGCGATCCGCCTGCGCCCGGCCTACTTCCCGTTCACTGAGCCCTCCGCTGAGATGGACATCTGGCACCCCGATGCCAAGGGCGGCCCGCAGTGGATCGAATGGGGAGGCTGCGGCATGGTCAACCCGAATGTGCTCCGCGCCGCCGGAGTGGACCCGGAGCGTTACACCGGCTTCGCCTTCGGCATGGGTGTGGAACGGACCTTGATGTTCCGCAACGGGGTCCCCGATATGCGAGACATGATCGAAGGCGACGTCCGCTTCTCCCAGCGCTTCGGAATGGAGGTCTGAGCCCGTGCGCATCCCGCTCTCCTGGCTCCGTGAATACACCCAGCTGCCCGCCGAGGCGCGCGCTGAGGATCTGATGGCTGATCTCGTCCGGGTCGGTCTCGAAGAAGAGGACGTTCACCGTCCTGGCGATGAGATCAGCGGTCCGATCGTCGTCGGTGAAGTGCTCGAGAAGCACCCAGAACCGCAGTCCAACGGCAAGACCATCAACTGGTGTCAGGTCCGTGTGGTGCCCGAGGGTCAGGCACAGACCCTGACGCACGAGGGGATCTCGCCCGACGGCGTCCAGGGTGTGGTCTGCGGCGCCCACAACTTCGAGGTCGGTGACAAAGTCGTCGTCACCCTGCCCGGTGCCGTGCTGCCCGGCGACTTTCAGATCAGTGCGCGGAAGACCTACGGTCATGTCTCCGCCGGGATGATCGCCTCGGTCAAGGAGCTCGGCATCGGCGAGGACCATGACGGCATCCTGGTGCTCTCCACCCTCGGGCTCGACCCTGAGGTCGGCGCTGACGCCCTTGAACTCCTCGGGCTCCACGATGAGGCCGCTGAGATCAATGTGACCCCGGACCGCGGCTACGCCTTCTCCATCCGCGGAGTTGCCCGCGAATACTCCCACGCCACCGGCACGCCCTTCACCGACCCGGCTGACGCCGTCGCAGCGCCGGAGTCCGGGAACCCTGGTCAAGAGGTCATCCTCGATGACGCAGCCCCTG
The DNA here is from genome assembly GCF_031470965.1 of Nesterenkonia aerolata. Classification (NCBI taxonomy): domain Bacteria; kingdom Bacillati; phylum Actinomycetota; class Actinomycetes; order Micrococcales; family Micrococcaceae; genus Nesterenkonia; species Nesterenkonia aerolata. The sequence continues at coordinate 104,173 of NZ_JAVKGR010000007.1, forward strand.
TCTACGGCGTGCCCGGCTGCTCACGGTTCGTCGCCCGCACCGTCACCGACGTCGACGTCACCGCTCCCACCCCGCCGTGGATGGCAGCACGACTACGCCTGGCCGGTATGCGCCCCATCTCCCTGCCGGTGGACATCTCCAACTATGTGATGTGGGAGCTCGGTCAGCCCCTGCACTTCTACGACGCCGATTCCCTCCAGGGACCGATCCAGGTCCGCCGCGCCTCCGCGGGCGAGCGGCTGACCACCCTGGATGAGAAAGACCGCGAGCTGAATACCGAAGACCTCGTCATCGCAGATGACCGCGGTGCGATCGGCCTCGCCGGGGTCATGGGCGGTGCGGCCACCGAGGTCAGCGCCACCACCTCGACCATCCTCATCGAATCCGCCCACTTCGACGCCGTCAGCATCGGCCGCACCCGCCGACGCCACCGGCTGCCCTCGGAGGCCTCCAAGCGCAACGAACGCGGAGTGGACCCGGCCATGACCGCGGTGGCGGCCCAGCGAGCCGTGGATCTGCTCGTCACCCTCGCCGGTGCCACCGACACCGGGGCTCTCACTGTCACCGGAGAGATTCCCGCGCCGAGCCCCATCGCCCTGAGTGCAGAGCACCCGCAGCGGATCACCGGTGTGGAATACCAGCGCGAACAGATCATCGAGACGCTGCGGGCGATCGGTGCCGAGGTGGTCGACGGAGGTCAGACGCTCACCGTGACCCCGCCCACCTGGCGTCCCGACCTGCGCACCCCGGAGGATCTCATCGAGGAGATCGCCCGGCTCGTCGGCTACGACGCCATCGGCTCCCGCCTGCCGGTGGCTCCCGCCGGGCGCGGGTTGACCCCCGCACAGCAGCGCCGCCGTCAGGTGCTCTCCGGGATGGCGGCCGCCGGATACACCGAAACGCTGAGCTACCCGTTCCTCTCCCAGGAGGCCAATGAGCTGTTCGGACGGGCCGAAGGCGCAGCGGAACCGCTGCCCACAGTGCGCCTGGCCAACCCCATCGCCGCCCAGCACCCCACGCTGCGCACCACGCTGCTGCCCGGGCTGCTGGACACACTGCGGCGCAACGTCTCCCGGGGCTTTCACGACCTCGCCGTCTTCGAAGCCGGGCTGGTGTTCCACCCCGGTCAGATCCACGGCAGCGCTTCCATCCCCGCCCTCGGCCGCTACCCCGGAGACGAGGTCATCGCTGAACTCACCGCCGGGATCCCTGACCAGCCCTGGCGGATCGCTGCTGCCGTTGCCGGTGATGAGCCGGCGGCCGAACTCGGAGACGCCGGAAGACGCCGCGACTGGGCCGATGCGATCGACGCGGCACGCAGCGTCGCCGAACTGCTCGGCCTCCAGCTGGAGATCACCCAGGGCAGGCACCAGGCCTTCCACCCCGGACGCACTGCCCAGCTGCACATCGGGCAGACACAGGTGGGCTGGGCTGGTGAGATCCACCCCAAGGTCGTCGAGCAGTGGGACCTTCCGGCCCGCACCGCGGTGATGGAGCTGGAGCTCTCTGCCCTGCTGGATGCCGCGGCCGGCCAGGTCACCGCCGAGCCGATCTCCACGTTCCCCCCGACCACGCAGGACGTCTCGCTGATCCTCGACGCCGGGATTCCGGCTGCCGAGGTGCAGAGTACCCTCGCCGAGGGTGCGGGAGAACTGCTCGAGCACATCGAGCTCTTCGACGTCTACGACGGGGCCGGCATCGACGTCGGGAAGAAGTCGTTGGCCTACGCGCTGCGTTTCCGGGCAGCGGACCGCACGCTCACCGCCGAGGAGGCCTCGGCCGCCCGCGGTGACGCGGTGGAGCTGGTGGTGAGCCGCCACGGCGCCGTGCAGCGCTGAGGCAGTCCACCCGGCGCTCAAGCAGCCCGGCGTTCAAACAGCCCACCCGGCATGAAACAGTCCAGCCAGCACGGAGGCCGACAGCTCGCTGTCGGCCTCCGCTATGTATGTGGTGCGGGCTCGCCATATATCTCAGCCCGCACCACATACATAGCGGAGCGGGTAGAGCTGCGCGGGTGCGAGCTCTCATGCCGCGTACCCGTTTCTGCGGCTTCTGCCCCGCAGCTCAGGGTTTCAGGACGAGCTTGCCGGTGGTGCGGCGGCCCTCAAGGTCCTCATGGGCGCGCGCAGCCTCAGCCAGCGGGTAGACTCCGCCGATGTCGAGGCGCAGCTCGCCCTCGGTCAGCAGGCCGAAGAGCTCACTGAACCGCCAGGCGCGCTCCTCAGCGTTGCGCAGGTACCAGTGCACTGCCGGGCGGGTGACGAACAGCCCGCCGCGGCGGTTGAGCTCCTGCAGGTCCAGCGGCGGCACCTGCCCGGAGGCGCCGCCGAAGAGCACCATCGTGCCGCGGATCGCCAGAGAGGCCAGGGAGCCGTCGAAGGTGTCGCGGCCGACGCCGTCGTAGACGACGGAGACGCCCTCATCCTTGGTGATCTCCTTGACCTTCTCCGCGAAGTCCTCATAGCCGAGCACATAGTCCGCCCCCGCACGCTGGGCGATCTCTGCCTTCTGTGGGGTGGAGGTGGTGGTGATCACCCGGGCGCCACGGTTCTTCAGCAGCTGGGTGAGCAGCTGTCCGACCCCGCCGGCCCCGGCGTGGGTGAGCACCGTCTCTCCGGGGGAGACGCGGTAGGTGGAGTTGATCAGATAGTGGGCGGTCACGCCCTGCAGCGGCAACGCGGCGGCCTGTTCATCGCTGACCTCATCGGGCACCTTGACCGCTTTGACCGAATCCACCAGGAAATGGGTGGAGTAGGTGCCGGTGGCGGCTTCGCAGGTGGCGATGCGCTCGCCGATGCTCAGGGACTCGACCTTCTCCCCGACGGCGATCACGGTACCGGTGCCCTCGCTCCCCGGGACGAAGGGCGCCTCCATCGGATAGACGCCGCTGCGCTGGTAGGTCTCGATGAAGTTGACGCCGGCGGCACCGGACTCCACCAGCACCTGATGGGCGCCCGGCTCGGGCAGTCCGGTCTCGACGGCCTGCAGCACCTCGGGGCCTCCCGTCTGCTCGACGCGGATCTGGGTCGCGGAGCTGGGCAGGTCCTCAGGGAAGACATCCTGTGCGTTCATGCGGCCCAGGGTACCGAAGAGAGGCATCGTGACAGAAATGTCCCCAGCTCGACGGTGACTTCCGACGTAGTGCATAAATATTGGAGATGCCGAATAGTATCGCGTAAGGTGGCGTCATGAGCTATTCCATCGCCGTCTCCGGTGCCTCCGGCTACGCCGGGGGAGAGGTGCTGCGTCTGCTGGCCGGGCACCCTGAGGTCGAGATCGGGGCCGTCACCGCGCATTCCTCCGCCGGTGAACGCCTCGGCAGCCTGCAGCCGCACCTGCTGCCGTTGGCCGACCGGCTCATCAGCGAGACCACTGCCGAGAACCTGGCAGGCCACGACGTCGTCGTCCTCGCCCTGCCGCACGGTGCCTCCGGTGAGCTGGCCGCCCAGCTCGGTGAGGACACGCTGGTCATCGATGCGGCCGCCGACCACCGGCTCGAGTCCGCCACCGCCTGGGAACAGTTCTACGGATCTGCCCACCAAGGCACCTGGCCCTATGGCCTGCCGGAGCTGCCCGGCCAGCGGCAGAGACTGCGCGCGGCCCGGCGCATCGCCGTGCCCGGCTGCTACCCGACCACGATCCTGCTCGGCCTCGCCCCGGCCTTCGCCGCCGGGCTGCTGGAGGGTGCCGACGTCGTCATCGTCGCGGCCACCGGCACCTCCGGTGCGGGGAAATCGACGAAGCCTCATCTGCTCGGCTCCGAAGTCATGGGCGGGATGAGCCCCTACGGGGTCGGCGGTGTCCACCGCCATACTCCCGAGATCGAACAGGGACTGCGGCAGGTCTCCGGCGCGGAGGTCACCGTTTCCTTCACTCCCACACTCGCGCCGATGCCGCGGGGCATCCTGGCCACCTCCACCGCCCGGCTGGCCTCCGGTGCGAGCGCGGCGGCATTGCGTGAGGCCTATGCCGCCCAGTACGAGGACGAGCCCTTCGTCCACTTGCTGCCCGAAGGCCAGTGGCCGACCACCAAGCAGGTGGTGGGCTCGAACCACGTCACCGTCCAGCTCGCCGTCGACGAGCGCACCGGGCGGGTCATCGTCTCCTCGGCCTCTGACAACCTCACCAAAGGCACCGCCGGCGGTGCCGTGCAGTCGATGAACCTCGCCCTCGGCCTCCCCGAAACTACCGGGCTCAACCTGCTGGGAGTCTCCCCATGACCGTCACCCTGCCCGAAGGATTCCGTGCCGCCGGCGTCACCGCCGGGCTGAAGTCGGCCGGCCGAGACATCGCGCTCATCGTCAATGACGGGCCCCTGCATGCGGCGGCCGCCACGTTCACCTCCAACCGGGTCGCGGCGGCACCGGTGCTCTGGTCAGCCCAAGCGGTCAGCGACGGCCGTGCCGATGCCGTAGTGCTCAACTCCGGCGGCGCCAACGCCTGCACCGGCCCGGAGGGCTTCGCCGACACCCACCGCACCGCAGAACATGCTGCTCAGGCACTGGGCCTCTCCGCCCAGGACGTCCTGGTCTGCTCCACCGGGCTGATCGGGCAACGGCTGCGCATGGATCTGCTGCTGCCCGGGGTCGAGGCCGCCGTCGCGGAGCTGGGCGAGGATGAGGGCTCCGCGCTGGCCGCGGCCGAGGCGATCCGCACCACGGACACCGTCGCCAAGACCGCCCAGGCCTCAGGGCGCGGCTTCACCATTGGCGGCATCGCCAAAGGCGCGGGCATGCTGGCGCCGGGGATGGCCACGATGCTCGCGGTGATCACCACTGACGCCGAGCTCGATCCGTCCACGCTTGACGCCGCACTGCGCGAAGCCGTGCGGGTCAGCTTCGACCGGGCCGACTCTGACGGCTGCATGTCCACCAACGACACCGTCGTCGCCATGGCCTCGGGTGCCCATCCTGAGGCCGGTGCCCACGATGAGGAGGAGTTCCGCGCCGCTCTGACCGAGGTGTGTCGGGACTTGGCCGCCCAGCTCATCGCTGACGCCGAGGGTGCGGCACACGAGATCGCCATCACCACCATCGGGGCCGCCACCGAGGAGCAGGCCGAGACCGCCGGGCGTGCGGTGGCCCGTTCCAACCTGTTCAAGACCGCGATCTTCGGCGGTGACCCCAACTGGGGGCGGATCCTCGCCGCCGTCGGGACCACCGACGTCGAGTTCGATCCCAGCACGATCGACGTCGCCGTCAACGGCGTGTGGATCTGCCGAGCCGGGGGCATCGGTGAGGACCGCTCCGGCGTGGACCTCTCCGAGAGGCGGGTCGAGGTGACCATCGATCTGAAGTCCGGAGAGGCGGAGGCCACGATCCTCACCAATGACCTCACTCACGACTACGTCCACGAGAACTCCGCGTACTCCACCTGAGGAGCATCACAGTGAGCGAGACCACCACCTACCGGGCCTCCGATCCCCGGTTGAGCGCGGCGACGAAGGCTGCGACCCTCATTGAGGCGCTGCCGTGGATGCAGCGCTTCGCCGGAGAGACCATCGTCATCAAATACGGCGGCAACGCCATGATCGACGATGACCTCCGCCGCGCCTTCGCCCAGGATGTGGTCTTCCTGCGCCACGTGGGAGTCAACCCTGTGGTGGTCCACGGCGGTGGCCCCCAGATCAACGCCATGCTCGAGACCCTCGGCGTGGAGTCCGTCTTCCGCGGCGGCTACCGGGTCACCACGGAGGAGACGATGGACGTGGTGCGCATGGTGCTCACCGGGCAGGTCGGCCGGGAGCTCATCGGACTCATCAACTCCCACGGCCCCTACGCGGTGGGTCTCTCCGGAGAGGATGCGGCCCTGCTGCGTGCGGCTCGGCAGCGTGCGGAGGTCGACGGCGAGGAGATCGACCTCGGGCTGGTCGGTGAGGTCACCGGGGTGAACCCGCAGGGGGTCGAGGACCTCCTCGCGGCCGGACGTATCCCGGTGATCTCCACGGTCGCGCCGGAGTTCGACCAGCAGGGACGGCCCACCGGGCAGGTGCTCAACGTCAACGCCGACATCGCCGCCGCGGCGGTGGCCTCCGCGCTGGGGGCTGCCAAGCTGATCATGCTCACCGACGTGGAGGGCCTCTACGCCGACTGGCCCGACCGGGATTCGCTGATCTCCTCGATCTCCGCCTCCGAGCTGCGCGCGATGCTTCCCGAGCTGGCCTCGGGGATGATCCCGAAGATGACAGCGGCCTTACATGCAGTCGATGCCGGTGTCTCCCGCGCGGCTGTCGTGGACGGCCGTGAGCCGCATTCGATGCTGCTGGAGATCGTCACGGCCGAAGGAGTCGGCACAGAGGTCCACCCGGATAGGGGAGCAGCCGCAGGGGAGACGGCAGGAGGTGGAGTATGACTCAGGAGACCACGACGTCGACGGCTCCCGTCACGAAGTCCCAGGAATCTGAGCCTCCGGAAGTCGGGACTCAGGGGGCCGCGGCTGCTGAGGGAATGGAATCCCTCTCCTGGCAGCAGCGGTACACCGACTCGGTGATGGGTGTCTTCGGCTCCCCACAGCAGCTGCTGGTCTCCGGCTCCGGCTGCCGGGTCACCGATGCCGAGGGCCGTGAGCTCCTCGACATGCTCGGCGGCATCGCGGTCAATGCCCTGGGCCACGCCCACCCCGGGTTCACCGAGGGTCTCACGGCACAGCTGAACCGCCTGGGCCATATCTCCAACCTGTTCACCTCCGCACCGCAGATCGGTCTGGCCGAGGATCTGCTGCGCCTGGCCGAGGCGCCGGCCGGCTCCACAGTGTTCTTCGCCAACTCCGGTTCCGAGGCCAACGAGGCCGCACTGAAAGCGGTGCTCAAATACCGTGCCCAGACCGGTCGCTCTCGGATCCTGGCGCTGACCGGCGGTTTCCACGGACGCACCGTCGGCGCGGTCTCCCTGACCCATAAGCCCGCCTACCGTGAGCCCTTCGGCCCGCTGCTCGACGGTGTCGAATTCCTGGCTCCGAACGATCTCGAAGCCCTGGAGGCCGCGCTGAGCGCCGGTGACATCGCCGGGATCTTCCTCGAGCCAATTCAAGGGGAGGCCGGCGTCCGGCCGCTGAGCCCTGAATATCTGGCGGCAGTACGGCGGCTCACCCGCGAGCACGGCACGCTCATGATCCTCGACGAAGTCCAGACCGGCGTGGGGCGCACCGGCGACTGGTTCCGGTTCCAGGGCGCAGGCCGTGAGGTCGGGGAGGACCTCACCCCCGACTACATGACCCTGGCCAAGGGCCTGGGCTCCGGAGTGCCGATCGGCGCGCTCTTGGCATTCGGCCCCAGCCACTCCGCCCGGCTCAGCGCCGGAGAGCACGGCACCACCTTCGGCGGCAATCCGCTGGCCGCCACCGCCGGGCGCCTCACCCTCGCCGCGATCGAGTCTCAGGGGCTGCTGGAGAACACCCGCCGGGTCGGCGCTCAGCTGGCCGCGGGGCTGCGGCAGATGGAGCCGGTGGCGCAGGTGCGCCAGTTCGGACTCCATCTCGGTGTGGACCTCAGGGCCGAGGCGCCCGAGGTCGTCCGCCGAGCCCGCCGCCACGGTCTGGTGCTCAACGCCACCGGGCCGGACACCCTGCGCCTGGCCCCGCCGCTGATCCTCAGCCCGGCCGACGCCGATGAATTCCTGACACGGTTCGCCGCCGTGTTCGATGACCACCAGGAGCCCCGATGACCGTCCGCCACTTCCTCACCGACCTCGACCTCTCGCCGCAGGAGCTCACCGAGGTCCTGGACCTGGCCGACCACCTCAAGGACCAGCCCTACGCAGTGCCCGCGCTGGCCGGTCCGCAGACCGTGGCCGTGGTCTTCGACAAGACCTCCACCCGGACCCGCGTGTCCTTCGCCGCGGGAATCAGCGCACTGGGCGGCGCCCCGCTGATCATCAACCCCGGTGAGGCGCAGCTGGGTCATAAGGAGTCCATCGCTGACACTGCCCGTGTCTTCGAGCGCATGGTCTCGGCAGTGGTGTGGCGGACCTTCGCCCAGATCGGGCTCGAGGAGATGGCTCAGCACAGCGGCGTTCCGGTGGTCAACGCGCTCTCCGACGACTACCACCCCTGCCAGCTGCTGGCGGACTTGCAGACCGTCCGTGCACACTTCGGAGACCTGGCCGGCCGGCGTCTGGCATATCTGGGTGATGCTGCCAACAACATGGCGAACTCCTATCTGCTCGCCGGAGTCAACGCCGGAATGGATGTACGCATCGCCGGTCCGGACGGATACCTGCCCGCCGATGCGGTGATCGCCGCAGCACAGGACCGTGCGGCGATCACCGGCAGTTCAGTCCTGGTCACCACCGATCCCGCCACCGCTCTGGAGGATGCCGACGTCGTCGCGACTGACACCTGGATCTCCATGGGGCAGGAGGATGAGAAGGAACACCGGCTGAGCCTCTTCGGCGACTATCGGGTCGACTCCGCGGCGATGAGCCGGGCAGCCGAGGGCGCGATCGTGCTGCACTGCCTGCCCGCCTACCGGGGAGTGGAGATCAGTGCGGAGGTGATCGACGGCCCGCAGTCGGTGGTCTTCGATGAGGCCGAGAACCGGCTCCACGCGCAGAAGGCACTGCTGGTCTGGTTGCTGGTGGCCTCCGGGCTGGCCGATGAGGCCACGACGGCGGCGGTGAACGCGGTGATCGGCGCGAAGGAGCCTCGATGACCTCCACGACGCCGGTCACCAAAGCAGCTCGTCACGCGAAGATCCGGGACCTGATCACCCGGGGCAGTATCCGTTCCCAGGCCGATCTGGTCGCCGAGCTGTCCACCGAAGGCATCGGCGTCACTCAGGGCACGCTCTCCCGTGACCTGGTGGAGATCGGGGCCGCCCGGGTGCGTGCCGCCGACGGCGGGATGGTCTACGCCGTCCCCGGAGAGGGCCCGGAGCGGGCGCTGCAGGCTGAGCTCTCAGCCGCCGAGAGCACCGGGCGGCTGCGCAGCCTCTGCCGGGACCTGCTGATCTCGGCTGAGGCCAGCGCGAACCTCGTCATCCTGCGTACCCCGCCCGGTGCTGCGCAGTTCCTGGCCAGTGCAGTGGACAACTCCGGTCTGGAGGAGATCCTCGGGGCCATCGCCGGTGATGACACGATCATGCTCGTCACCCGGCAGCCCACCGGCGGGGCCGAGGTGGCGGCACGCTTCGCCAGCTTCGCCGAGGGGCGCCGCTGAGGCGCAGGCTGCTCGGTGTCGAGAGCCCTCTTAGCTGTTCTTCAGCCCTCGAGCAGCTCGCGCATCTGCGGCAGGTCGAACATCTCGGTCACGGAGTAGGGGCTCTGCCCCTCATGGTGCGGGTCCGCTCCGGCAGCGACCAGGCGGCGGACGTTGCCCTCGTGCTGAAGGAAGACGGCACAGGTCAGCGCGGACTGTCCTCGGTCATTGAGCCGGTGGACGTCGGCGTCCCGGGCCAAGAGCCCTTCGACCAGCGCCTCGTGGTTGTGATAGGTGGCCAGGATCAGCAGCGTATCGCCGCTGGCGTTGGACAGGTTCACCGGGATGCCCTGGTCCACCAGGCTCAGCAGTTCGCGGTCACGGCCTTGCCGGGCGAGGTCGAACATCGAGTTCAGGAAGTCGAGCTGCTCATCGGTGAGTGCGGGGACCGTCTCCTCGGTCTCTCCGGCCTGATCTGACATGGCCTCCACTCTACCGGGGTTCCGGCCCCTCCGTCGGCCCGGGGGAGCTCGCCTCAGCGGTGAACCGGCGGGCGAAGGCGCTCGCCGGTGCCTGGCCGACCTCCGCCCAGCTGCCCTGCTGCACCACCTGCCCGCCATCGAGGACGACCAGCCGATCGCTGAAGCGCCGGGCCTCCTGCCGCGAATGGGTGATCAGCACGGCGGTGCGTGCGGCGAGCACGTGCTCCAGCACCGCGCTGATCGTCTCCTGAGACTCGTCATCCAGCGCGACCAACGGCTCATCGAGCAGCAGCAGATCCGGATCCGTGGTCAGCACACGGGCCAGGGCCACCCGCTGGGACTGGCCCCCGGAGAGGATTCCCGGACGTCTGCGGCTCAACGGTGCGGCGCCGACCTCCTCCAGACTCTGCTGTGCCCGGGCGTGGGCCTCAGCCCGGCGCACCCCGGCCGCCCGCAGTCCGAAGGCCGCGTTCTCCAGCACGGACATGGTCGGAAAGAGCAGCGGCTGCTGCAGCAGCAGACCGATCCTCCGGCGGTGCGGGGGCAGCTGCTCGACCCGCTGCCCATGGGCGGTCAGCTGTGCCTGCCGGGGCCGCAGCAGACCGCAGATGACGTCGAAGGTTGAGGACTTTCCGGACCCGTTGGGCCCCACCAGTGCCGTCGTCGAGCCCGAGGGGACGGTGAAGGCGACGTCGAGCCCCCGCTCGGGCAGGCAGTAGGAGACTTCCAGCTCGGTCATCGCCCGCCCCGGGATCGAGCGTAGGTGGCCCCCACGACGACGGCGGCGATGAGCACCAGCAGCAGCGACAACGCGACGGCTCCCTCCGGGTCCGTCTCGCGCAGCAGATAGACCTCCAGAGGAACGGTGCGAGTGGTGCCCTGCAGTGAACCGGCGAAGGTGATCGTGGCGCCGAATTCTCCCAGGGCCCGGGCGAAGCACAGCACCGTTCCGGTCATCAGGGCTGGAGCCAGCACCGGCAGGGTGACCCGGCGCAGCGTGTAGGTCGGCGTAGCGCCGAGACTGGCCGCGACACGCTCGTACCGGGCATCGTGTGAGCGCAGAGCGCCTTCGACGCTGAGCACCATGAACGGCAGGGAGACGAAGGTCTGGGCGAGCACCACGGCCACCGAGGTGAAGGCGATCTGCACTCCGGCGGCCTCCAGCGAGGCGCCGAGGATGCCCAGCCGCCCGAAGGTGTACAGCAGCGCGATGCCCCCGACGACCGGAGGCAGCACCAGAGGCAGCAGGACACCGGTACGCAGCAGCCCCATTCCCGGTCGGCTGCTCCGCGCGCAGAGCAGGCCCAGGGGGATGCCCACCAGCACACAGGCCGCTGTGGCGGTCAGCGAGGTCTGCAGGGACAGCCGCAGTGCGACCAGTGCTGATTCTTCGGTGATCAGCCTGAGGAATGAGCTCAGATCCGCGCGGATCAGCAGCCCGAGCAGGGGCAGCAGGATCACGGCCGCGCCGAGGGCGGCCAGCGGAATCAGCCACCGGGGCAGCGGCGGGGCAGCGCTCATGAGGTCGGCTCGGGCAGCGCGAACCCGTCCTCGGCGAGTGCGGCGCGCCCCTGTTCAGAGGTCACATGCGCGAGGAACGCGTCGGCGAGCTCGGGGTCTTCGGCGTCGTCGAGCACGCCGATGGGGTAGCGGTTGACGACCTCGTCACTGTGCTCGATCTCCACGCTCTCCACGTCCTCACCGGCACCGGCCGCATCGGTGACGTACACCAGCCCCGCGTCGGCCTGGCCCGAGGTGACCTTGCCGAGCACATCGGTGACCTGACGTTCCTCGCTGACCGGAGCCACCTCGACGTCGGCGCGGGCCAAGAGCGTCTCGGAGGCCTGGCCACAGGGCACCTGCGGTGCGCAGAGCACCAGGTCGAGGCTGTCATCGGCGAGATCCTCCAGGGAGGTGATCTCCGCCGGGTTCCCCGGTGCGGTGACGATCGTCAGGGTGTTCTGCGCGAAGATCACCGGCTCCTCGGCGAGGTCGTCATGGGCGATGAGCCTCCCCATGGTGGTTTCATCGGCGGTGGCGATCACATCGGCCGGTGCGCCCTCGGAGATCTGGGCGACGAGATCGGAGGAGCCGGCGAGACTGAGTTCCACGGACACCCCGGAGTTCTCGGCTTCGAAGGACTCGGCGAGTGCGGTGAAGGTCTCGTGCAGGGAGGCAGCCGCGAAGACGGTGAGACTCCGCTCCTGGTCCACGGAGTCTGCGGCGGCAGAGCCATCAGCCCCTGAACAGCCGAGAAGCACAGTGCCCACAGCGCCGATGAGCGCCACGCCACCGACTCTGCAGATAGGTGAGGAACGCTCCATGAAGAAAGCGTATGTGCGGCTCATGTGCGCTCACAAACGCAGCTGCGGCAGTGCGGTGAGGCAAGTGTGGTGAGGCAGGCGTGGTGAGGCACGTGTAGGGAGGCAGTGCCGCTGGGCTGTCACCAGGGCAGATCCAGCAGCACGGCCTCACCGCCGTCGCTGATCCCCTCACGGGGGAGCACCAGCAATCCCTGCGCCGCGGCCAGACCGCGCAGCATATTCGCCCCGGTCGCCTCGGTAGTCCTCCACAGGCCGTCTTCTGCCAGCAGCCCGGGCAGCAGACGGTCCACTCGGGAAGGTTGCACCGGCTCAGTGGGCACACGAGACACCGGGCGAGGGGCACGGTCCAGCATCGCCTCGATCACCGGCTGGACGACGACCCGCAGTGCCACCATCGCCGCCAGCGGGTTCCCCGGCAGCGCCACGACCGGCACCGCACGCTCAGCACTGGGAAGCCGGGCCGCCATCGTCGGGTGCCCCGGGCGCATCGCCACCTCAGAGAACGCCACTGTGCCGCGGTCGGTGAGGGCTCGGCGCACCAGATCTGCCCCCGAGCGTCCGGTGCCGCCGGTGGTGACGACGAGATCGGAGGCATCGACGGCGGCGTCAAGCGCACGGTCCAGCTCGCCGCGGTCATCTCCGACGCGATGGACCTGAACGGGGCGCGCACCCAGGCTGCCCAACACAGTGGGCAGCACGGGGGTGAAGGCGTCACGCACCTGGCCCGGCTGCGGCATACCGCGTGAGATCACCTCGTCACCGGTGGTCAGCACAGTGACCCGCGGGCGGGAGCGCACCAGCACCTCATCGAAGCCGGCGATGCTCAGATAGGCGATATGCGCCGGTGAGAGCACGGTGCCTTCGGTGACCATGACGGTCCCCGCCGGTGCCTCGCAGCCGGCGGTGCGGATATGGCGCCCGGGTGTCAGATCCCCCCGGGCCGCTGCGGGGGGATCGTCAGTGCGGTCACCGGCCAGGTGCAGCCATCCGCCCCGATCGTCTGCGAACTCCTGACGCAGTACGCTGGACGTGCCCTCGGGGATGAGCCCACCGGTAAGTACGGCACGGGCGCAGCCCTGAGGTAGGGGACGGGTGCCCGAGGTGCGATGTGGTTCTGAGTCAAGCCCGCCGGTGGGTTCAGCGGATCCGACCGGATCCAGGCGCCAGGGTCCCGGACCTGAGACCGCGTAGCCGTCCATCGCCGCGGAATCATAATGGGGCAGCGGGATCCGTGTCCGCAGCTCCTCTGCCGCGGTAGCGCCGATGGCCTCGGCCAGAGGTACCGGATGAGCCGGTACCGGGGCGCCCAGCGAGGCGGCGATCATCATGGCCTCCTGCCAGCTCGGAGTCTCAGTCATTCCTGTCGTCCCCGCACATCCTTGGTGATCGTCCTCAGCCGCCCGAGAACGGAGGGAGGATGTCGACGGTCTCTCCCGGGGAGACGGTCTGGTCCTGGTGCAGGCGGCGTCCGGCCACCAGGAAGCTGCTGCGCTGTAGCACTGACGGCAGCGACGGTTCCCCCGGCGGCGGCGTGGGGTGGCGTGCTGCCAGGACGGCGAAGAGCGCCTCACGGCTCACCGGGCCTGCTACGGGGAGCTGTTCGGTCTCAGTGCCGGCGGCCGCCGCGGCCGCCGCGAAGTACCGCACGGTCAGAGAAGGGGAGACGGTCATCGTGGGTCCTCAGCCGCCGATCGCTGACATCGAGCGTTCCGGCTGCACATAGGAGGCCCCTCCGAGACCCGGGGCATTCATCCCGTGGGCGGCCGGCTTCAACCAGGTGGCCTGTCGCCACATCTGCGCCAACTTGGCGTCACTGTGACCGGCGCGCAGCAGACCCAGCAGGTCGAACTCCTCGTGGGAGAACAGGCATGTCCGGATGCGGCCCTCAGCGGTGAGCCGAGTGCGCGTGCAGTCCGTGCAGAACGGCTCGGTCACCGAGGCGATGATCCCCACTCTCCCCAGCAGGGCGCCGGTGCCGGCCTCGCGGACGATCCACCGCTGGGCCGGTGCGCCGTCTCGGGGGACGTCATCGGGGTCAAGGCGCCAGCGGGCGCTCAGCTGCTCGCGGATCTCCCCCGCAGTCACCATGCCCTCGCGTGTCCAGCCGTGGTCGCCGTCGAGCGGCATCTGCTCGATGAAGCGCAGCTCCAGGCCCCGTGCCAGGCAGAAGGAGAGCAGTTCGACGGCCTGATCGTCATTGGCCCCGCGCATCAGCACCGCATTGATCTTCACCGGACGCAGCCCGGCGTCCTGGGCTGCTTCGATCCCGCGCAGGACCGGGGCGAGCCGGTCGCGCCGAGCCATCTGCCGGTAGGTCTCGGCGTCGACGGTGTCCAGGGAGACATTGATACGGTCCAGCCCGGCGGCGGCCAGGCTTGCCGCGCGGCGGTCTAAGCCGATGGCGTTGGTGGTGATCGACACCGGAAGCTGCGGGTGATCGGCACGCACTGCGGCGATGATCTCTTCCAAGTCCGGCCGGACCAACGGTTCTCCGCCGGTCAGCCGCAGCTCACGGACACCGAGCTCGTCGACGGCGATCTTCACCAGCCGCCGGACTTCCTCCACAGTGAGCAGGGAGGACTGCGGCATCCAGTCCATCCCCTCAGCGGGCATGCAGTAGGTGCACCGCAGATTGCATTTATCGGTCAGGGAGATGCGCAGATCGGTGCCGAGGCGGCCGAACGTGTCGACCAGTCCTCCGGAGCCCGGAGCGTCCGAGGCGCGTGCGGCCAATGCGGCGGCGGCCTCACCGGCAGAGACGTCCCGCACTGTGGGCATCCCGAGCCGTACTGCCATGCGGGGATTCTACCAACGCGGTATCCGCCTCTGGGGTGATCGTAGGCGCGCTGTGGTCAGTATGGTGCCGCAGGCTTCGATGGCCTGTGAGGCCTCGATACGGTAGTGCCATGACCACGTCCAGCCCTGGCACGTCGAGTCCCAGTGCACCCCGTCCTGGTACCCCCAGTTTCCGGCGGCGCAGCCTCGATGCGCACCGAGAGCAGATGACGAACCTGCTGCGTGGTGACCGGTGGCCCGTCCCCTCGAGCAGGCACGGAGCAGCCAGATCCGGGGCACCCACGCACGGAGACTGTGGCACTGCCTGACGCGCTGGGTCGCCGCCTGGCTCAGACCCTCCACGCCCCGGCCTCGCTGCCGCGCTTCGACGATTCGCAGATGGACGGATACGCGGTCCGAGCCGCCGAGACTCCGGGCACCCTGGACATCACCGCCCCGGTGGCCGCCGGGACGGTGCCAGAGGCTCTGCCGTCCGGCTGCGCGGCCCCGGTGATGACCGGGGCACCGATCCCAGCAGGTGCCGACGCCGTGATTCCCGTGGAAGCCACATCCACGAGGAACTTCGCCGACACGGGCAGCACCGACAGGAGCAGTACCGAAAGCGCCGCGGCCCCACAGCGGGTCCTCGTGCCGGCGACGTCACCGGGGGCCTTCCTGCGGCGACGCGGCAGCGACGTCGTCCACGGTGAGGAGGTTCTGGCAGCCGGGGCGGTGCTCACCGCAGCCGGAGTCGGCCTGCTGGCCGCGTTCGGCCTCACCGAGGTCGACGTCCTCCGGCGTCCCCGAGCGCTCGTGATCGTCGGCGGTGATGAGGTTCTCGCACCCGGACGGGACCTGCCGCCGGGGAAGGTCTACGATGCCAACGGCAGTCTGCTGGCCGGGTGGGCAGCCTCACGGGGGCTCGAGGTGCTGGCTGTGCGGCTGATCGACGACGACGTCGCAGACTTCGTCGAGCGGCTGCGGGCAGACCTCTCGGACACCCGGCCGGAGCTGATCATCACCTCCGGGGGGATCTCTGCGGGGCGCTACGAAGTCATGCGGCAAGGCTTCGCCGTCATGGACGAGATCACCTTCGACGTCGGCACTGTGGCGATGCAGCCCGGAGGCCCCCAGGGACTCGGCACCGCCGCGCTGCCCGGCGGGGGAGAGGCCGCGGTGATCTGCCTGCCCGGGAACCCGGTCTCCACCTGGGTCAGCTGTGAAGCCATGCTGGCCGACGCACTGGCCGAGGCCTGGGGGTTGAACCAGCCGCAGCCATGGGTACCCGCCCAGCTGGCATGGCCGGTCCAGCCCCTGGCGGAGAAGGACCAGCTGCGCCGCGGCACCCTGCAGCACACGCCTGCCGGGATCATCGCCGCGCCGATGACCGGCACCAGCTCTCACCTGCTGGCCGCCGCTGCCACGGCCGAGGCGCTGATCCGCGTGCCCGCCGGTGCCCAGGAGCTGCCGGCGGGCGCTACAGTGACGGTACGCCGTCTGTGAGGACCCGGCTCTGAGAGGAGGCTGATGCCAGGTATGCACGCCGCAGAAGATCACGGGGCCGGTGCACGTCACGCCGACGACGCGACTGACCATGAGGCCCAGCCTTACGGCAGGCTCACCCATGTCCGTGAGGACGGCTCCGCGCATATGGTCGACGTCGGGGCCAAAGAGGTCACCGACCGCCGTGCCGCCGCCGAGTCCATCCTGCGCACCCGCCCCGAGGTGGTGGCCCAGATCCTCGAGAACGGACTGTCGAAGGGTGATGCGCTCGCAGTGGCCCGGATCGCCGGCATCATGGGGGCCAAACGCACCGCAGAGCTCGTCCCGCTGTGTCATCCGCTGCCGATCAGCGGAATCAGCGTGGATTTCGAGCCGGTGGACTTCGAGCTGTACGGATCTGGCTCTTCGGCGGAGCCGACGGGCGGGTCACAGCCAGAGTCAGCCCCCGACGCCGTCCGGGTCGTCGCTGAGGTGCGCACCACCGGGCGCACCGGGGTGGAGATGGAAGCACTCACCGCTGCCTCCGTCGCCGCGCTGACCCTTTACGACATGATCAAGGCGCTGGACCGTGCCGCAGAGATCACCGGAACCCGTGTCCTCGCCAAATCTGGGGGAGCCTCCGGCGACTGGAGCCGCTCGTGAACCCCGCGGCGTCGGTGGGCCCGCACAGCCAGTACGGCCAGCACAGCCCGCGCCGCCCAGCGGACTTCGGTGCGGGACGATCGGCTGCCGTCGTCATCGCCTCGACCGCCGCAGCGCAGGGACGGGCCGCCGATACCGTCGGCCCGGAACTGGTCCAGTGGCTCCGGGGGCACGGATACGACTGCCCGGAGCCGATCGTGGTGGCCGATGGGGCGCCGGTGGCTCGTGAGCTCACCCGCCTGCTGGTGACCGTCCCGCAGGAGCAGCGTCCCCGGTTCCTCATCACCTCCGGCGGCACCGGAATCAACCCTGACGATGCGACTCCTGAGTCCACGGCACCGCTGCTTCAGCGGCAGTCACCGGGGATCATGCATGCGCTCTGGGCCTATGGGCTGCAGCATCTGCCGGAGGCGGCGATGAGCCGCGGCGTCGTAGGAGTCCGCGGACGCACCTTCGTGGCCAACCTTCCCGGCTCTCCCGGCGGCGCACGTGACGGGATGACGGTGCTGGATCCGCTGCTGCACCATATCCAGGCACAGCTCGAAGACGTCCGGGACCACCCCGATGCCCATCGTGATCCGGTGCTCCCCGAGACCGGCGACGCCGTGAGGGCCCACGGCACGCCGGAACTCGCCGAACCGCCCAGTACGGGCACAGCGTCGGTGAGCGAGAGTCCACACTCGGTGGACCACGTGTCAGAGCAAGGCGTGATCTTCACCGCGGTGACGCATGACCTTCTGGATGCCGCCGCTGCCGAGGCCGCAGTGACGACTCGCCACACCGGCGCTGCCGTGACCTTCCGCGGCGTGATCCGTGACCACGATTCCGGCCGCGATGACATCATCGGGCTGAGCTACACCGGCCATCCCGCCGCCGAGGACATCCTCGCTGAGACAGTGGCGCGTCTGGCCGCCGAGTATCCCGCGACACGGATCTGGTGCGCTCATCGGCTCGGTGACCTCTCCGTCGGCGAGGACGCCCTTGTGGTCTCCGTGGCCAGCGCACACCGGGCCGAGGCCTTCGCCTGCTGCGCCGCCGTCGTCGATGCGGTCAAAGCAGAGGTGCCCATCTGGAAGCAGCAGCACTACGCCGCAGGCGGGCATGACTGGATCGGTCTATGAGCCGACTGACGGTCCGTACCCGCGTCCACCGCTTCGACGCCGACGGCGAGATCGCCGCCCGAGCTGACCGGCTGGCCGGTGAGGAGCCGCTGGAGATCCGGCTCAACGGCGAACAGTACGCCGTGACGATGCGTACCCCCGGGCAGGACGTCGAGCTGATCCACGGATTCCTGTTCTCCGAAGCGGTGATCACCGAGGCCGCCCAGGTGCGCAGCATCGACTTCGCCTCCGGGCTGGACCCTGACGGGCGGCGGAACTACAACGTCGCCCAGGTGCGGCTCGCCCCTGAGGTCACCACTGCGCCGCGGCCTCGGCGGGTCTATACCTCCTCAGCCTGCGGCATCTGCGGGACCTCCTCCCTGGACGCCGTCCGTCAGACTCCGGCTGACGCGGTATGCCGGCATATGGCGCAGAGTACCCAGACCGGGTTGCTGAGCCCCGCGGCTGTTCTGGCGCTGCCTGATCGTCTGCGCGCCGAACAGCGGATCTTCGACACCACCGGCGGAGCCCACGCCGCGGCGCTGTTCCGGGTCCGGGGGAGGGACGATCTGGAGCTGATGGTCGCCCGGGAGGACATCGGGCGGCACCATGCCCTGGACAAAACACTCGGCTGGGCGCTGCTCAAAGGTCTGCTGCCGCTGCACGACGTCGTCGTCCAGGTCTCCGCGCGGGCCTCCTTCGAACTGGTGCAGAAGGCGGCGCTGGCCGGGGCGCCGGTGCTCTCCGCGGTCAGCGCGCCCTCAGCACTGGCCGTGGAGGTCGGAGCTGACCTCGGGGTCACGGTGATCGGGTTCAACCGCGGGCGGAGCTGCAATGTCTACACCCATCCAGAACGGCTGCGCTGATCCCGCACCGTACCCGCTCCAGAGCCCGTCATCACCGCAGGTCAGCGGAGCCTCGGCCGCCACGGACCCCACGCAGAAGTGACCCAGCTGACACATGCTAAGGTGACGGCATGGCCCGCTTCACTCCGCTGGAATGGCCCGTGCTGAGGCAGCTGCGCACGGGTGATTCCACCGGGCGCGGCCCGGCGGTCACTTCCTCGCGGACGCGCTCGATGCGCCCGCGGACCGAGGAGGCGGACACCGTCGCCCAGAGCGTGTGCCCCTACTGCGCGGTCGGCTGCGGGCAGCTCGTCTACGCCAAAGATGACACCGTCATCCAGATCGAAGGTGACCCGGACTCTCCCGTCTCACGGGGCCGGCTCTGCCCCAAGGGCGCGGCCAGTGAACAGCTGGTCAACTCGACTGGCCGCCAGACCACAGTGCTCTACCGGGCGCCGAAGGCCACACAGTGGCAGTCCTTGGACTACGAGACCGCCATGGACATGATCACCGAGCGTTTCCTCGAGGCGCGCCGGAATCACTGGCAGGACGTGGATGAGGACGGCCGTCCGCTGCGTCGGACGATGGGCATCGCCTCCCTGGGCGGGGCCACTCTGGACAACGAAGAGAACTATCTGATCAAGAAGCTCTTCACCGCGGCAGGGTCGGTGCAGATCGAGAACCAGGCGCGCATATGACACTCCGCCACGGTTCCCAGTCTGGGAGCCTCATTCGGCCGCGGCGGTGCCACCCAGTCCTTGCAGGACATGGCCAACGCGGACTGCGTCATCATCCAGGGTTCGAACATGGCCGAATGCCATCCGGTCGGATTCCAGTGGGTGACTGAGGCGAAGGCCCGCGGGGCGACGATCATCCACGTCGACCCGCGTTTCACCCGGACCACAGCGGTGGCGGATCGTCACGTGCCGATCCGTGCCGGGTCTGACATCGTGCTGCTGGGCGCGCTCATCAACTATGTCCTCAGCCATGAGCTGTGGTTCGACGAGTACGTCAAGGCCTTCACCAACGCGGCCACGGTGATCAATGAGGCCTACGCGGACCCGGAGGACCTTGCCGGGCTGTTCTCCGGATTCGACGCGGAGACCAGCACCTATGACACCTCATCCTGGGCCTATGCGGCAGCCGACGGCAGCGGCACGCCCAGCGCCCCGGGTGCGGAGTCCCAGCAGGATCCCACGCTGCAGCATCCCCGCTGCGTGTTCCAGATCCTGAGGCGCCATTTCGCGCGGTACACCCCGGAGATGGTGACTGAGGCCTGCGGCATCTCCGAGCGGGACTTCGCGTTCCTCGCCGAGACGCTGACTCGGAACTCAGGCCGCGAACGCACCACCTGCTTCGCCTACGCCGTCGGCTGGACCCAGCACTCCCAAGGCGCGCAGTACATCCGCACCGCCTCCATCCTGCAGCTGCTGCTGGGCAATATGGGGCGTCCTGGAGGGGGCATCATGGCCCTGCGTGGGCATGCGACGATCCAGGGCTCCACGGATATCCCGACCCTGTTCAACCTGCTGCCCGGATATCTGCCGATGCCCAGCGCTGAGGGCCATGACAGGCTCGAGGACTACCTGAACACTGTGGGCACCCGCGAGCAGAAGGGCTTCTGGGCCAACGCCGATGCCTATACGGTCAGCCTCCTCAAAGCCTGGTGGGGTGAGGCGGCCACTGCCGAGAACGACTTCGCCTATGACTATCTTCCCCGCCTGTCCGGACCGCACGGCACCTACCAGACAGTGATGCGCATGCTGGAGGATCAGGTTGACGGCTACTTCATCCTGGGTCAGAACCCGGCGGTGGGTTCAGCGAACGGCCGGATGCAGCGCCGGGGCATGTCGCATCTGAAGTGGCTGGTGGTCCGGGACTTCTCGCTCATCGAATCGGCCACCTGGTGGAAGGACGGCCCGGAGATCGAATCCGGGGAGATTCGCACGGAGGACATCGACACCGAGGTGTTCTTCATGCCCGCGGCCAACCACACTGAGAAGGCCGGGAGCTTCACCCAGACCCAGCGGATGGTCCAGTGGCGCCAGCAGGCCGTCCACCCACCGGATGACGCCACCTCCGAGCTGCAGTTCTTCCATGACCTCGGCGTGCGTCTACGCGCCCGGCTCGCCGGATCCACTGATCCCCGCGACCGGCCCCTGCTGGATCTGACCTGGGACTACCCGGTCGATGAGGCGGGTGAGCCTGACCCTGAGGCCGTGCTGGCCGAGATCAACGGCTATCACCTCACCGGCCCGGAGGCGGGGAAGCCCCTGTCGGCTTTCACTCAGATGCGCGCCGACGGCTCGACCTCTGCCGGCTGCTGGATCTACTGCGGCATCTACGCCGACGGGGTGAACCACGCCGCCCGGCGCACTCCCAGCCACGAGCAGGACGAGGTCGCCTCCGAGTGGGCCTGGGCCTGGCCGGCGAACCGTCGCCTGCTCTACAACCGAGCCTCCGCCGATGCTGAGGGCAAGCCGTGGAGCGAACGCAAGAAGTACATGTGGTGGGACGCCGAGACCGGACGCTGGACGGGGAAGGACGTCGCCGACTTCCCAGCCGATCGTGCCCCCGACGCCGTCCCGGACCGCAGTCAGGGCGGCCCGGAGGCGTTGGCAGGCACCGACGCGTTCATCATGCAGCCCGACGGCAAGGCCTGGCTGTTCGCGCCCACCGGGATGATCGACGGACCGCTGCCGACCCACTACGAGGCGCAGGAGTCTCCCGTGGCGAACCCGCTGTATCCGCTGCAGCAGAGCCCGACGCGGATCACCTTCGCCCGAGAGGACAATCTCAGCGCACCCAGCGCCGGGCAGGCGGGCGCGGAGGTCTACCCCTACGTCTTCACCACCTACCGACTGACCGAACATCACACGGCCGGGGGGATGAGCCGGTGGCTGCCTTATCTCTCGGAGCTGCAGCCGGAGATGTTCTGTGAGGTCTCCCCGGAGCTGGCCGCCGAACAGGGGCTGGAACCCTACGGCTGGGCCACGCTGATCTCGCCGCGAGCCGTGATCGAGGCCCGGGTCTTGGTGACCCGGCGGATGACGCCGCTGACCATCGCCGGGCGCACCGTCCACCAGATCGGGCTGCCCTACCACTGGGCCGTCGGGCAGGAAGCGGTAATCACCGGTGACTCTGCCAATGACCTCATCGGCATCAGCCTCGACCCCAATGTGCAGATCCAGGACTCCAAGACCGGCTCCTGTGACATCATTCCGGGACGACGCCCCCGCGGGGCCGATGCCCAGCGGCTGGTCGAGGAGTACATCGAGCGTTCCGGGGCGTCGATACAGCAAGAACCTGCACCCCTGAACACCGCACCAGCCCCATCGAAGGCCGATGAGGATACTGAGGACGGCCCCAGCAGCACGCCGAAGGAGGAACGATGAGCAGCACCGCCGTCTGGGAGGATCCCAGCTCTGAGCTGCATTGGGAGGACCGCGCCCAGCCGCGCAAGGGGTTCTTCACTGATACCTCTATCTGCATCGGCTGCAAGGCCTGCGAGGTGGCGTGCAAAGAGTGGAACCGCAACCCCACTGACGGCTCCTTCGAGCTGCTGGAGTCCTCCTATGACAACACCGGGACCCTGGGAGCGAACACCTGGCGCCACGTGGCCTTCGTCGAACAGGACCGGGACCGGATCACCGCCGCGCGGGCCTCCGGTCGTCAGCTGGTCGACCTCGGGATGCCCCGGGTGGGGCCGCCGGCTCCGTCACCTGCCGGTGCCGGGTCCGCCACAGAGCCTGTCGATCTGCTCTCTGCGCTGGAGAGCGGTGAGCAGATGGACCTGACGCCGCCGGACACTGATGAGTTCCGGTGGCTGATGTCCTCTGATGTGTGCAAGCACTGCACCCACGCCGGGTGCCTGGACGTCTGTCCGACGGGCGCGCTCTTCCGTACGGAGTTCGGCACCGTCGTCGTCCAGTCGGACATCTGCAACGGCTGCGGCACCTGTGTGGCCGGCTGCCCGTTCGGCGTCATCGAACGCCGCGATGACGGCACAGTGCGGCCGAAGGCCGAACGGGACGGTGCTCAGCAGGTCGAGCAGGAGATCCCGAACCGAGGCACGGCCAATAAGTGCACGCTCTGCTATGACCGGATGGTCGTCGGTGAGACGCCGGCCTGCGCCAAGACCTGCCCGACGACCTCTATCAAATACGGGGACCACCAGGACATGGTGGAGACCGCCGAAGCCAGGGTCCGGGAGCTGCACGCCCGGGGGATGACTGAGGCCCGGCTCTACGGAGCCAACCCTGATGACGGTGTCGGCGGCACCGGCTCGGTCTTCCTGCTGCTCGACGAGCCGGAGGTCTACGGGCTGCCTCCCGATCCGCGCGTGGCCACCAAAGATCTCCCGCAGATGTATGCTGCCGCCGGTGTGGCTGCTGCGGGGATGCTCGCCGGTGTGGCCGCCGCGTTCTTCAGGGGCCGTCGATGACGACTTCTGCTTTCGACAGCTACCGGCCGCAGGAGCCGGGCCGATCCGGGGGACGCCGCCGGGATCGTCGGCGCGGTGACCGCAGCGGGCGAGGCCGTGGCCGCGGAGGGGGAGCCGATGGCTCCCGCGAGATGCCGATGGTGGAGGACGCGCAGTTCTCCTCCTAATTACGGCAGGCAGGTCGTCAAGGCGCCCCCGTGGGGCCATGAGATCGGCGCCTACCTCTTCCTCGGTGGTCTGGCGGGAGGTTCCGCGCTGCTGGCCGCCGGTGCGCAGTTGACCGGGCGCAGCAGGCTGCGCCGCAATGCCCGTCTGACCGCGGTCGGTGCTCTGGCGGGCGGCACGGTGGCGCTCATCGCAGTTCTCGGCCGTCCCGAGCGGTTCCTCTATATGCTGCGCACAGTGAAGGTCACCTCACCGATGAGCCTAGGCACCTGGATCCTCAGCGGTTTCGGCGCCGGTGCCGGTGCCGCCGCCGTCGCGGAGGCCGATCGGCTCACCGGGCGACGGCTGCCGCTGGGGCCCGCACGCAGGCTGCTGCGGGCCGTGGAAGGACCGGCCGGGCTCACCGCCGCGGTCTTCGCAGCACCGCTGGCCGCCTACACCGGGGTGCTGCTGTCGAACACGGCGATCCCCACCTGGTACGCCTCCCGGCACCACCTGCCCTATGTCTTCGTGGGCTCGGCGAGCCTGGCGGCCGGAGGGGCTGCGATGGTGACCACACCGGTGTGCGAGACCGTTCCGGCACGCCGGCTGGCCTGCTTAGGTGTGGCCGTCGACGTTCTCGCCATGGAACAGATGAAGAAGTCTATGCATCCTCTGGAGCGTGAGCCTCTGGAGATGGGCGCTCCGGGGAGGATGGCGAAGTGGGCGGAGCAGCTCGCGATCGCCGGGGGTCTCGGCACGGCGCTCGCAGGCCGGTTCCGTCCCACCGCAGTGCTCTCGGGGCTGGCACTGCTGGCGTCCTCGGCATTGACTCGTTTCGCCGTGCTCGATGCGGGCCTGGAGTCCGCCAGAGATCCGAAGCACACGATCGAACCGCAGAAGGCACGTCTGGCCGCTCGGCGCGCCGCCGGTGACACGGGGGACTCGACGGTCACCGTCGGTCGAGGCAGTCAGTCGAGGCAGTCTGAGGAAGTATGACCAGATCCCAGAGCTCCCCGGCAGAGATCCGGCTCAAGCGCATCTACGAGGATGCGGAGGAGGCCGACGGCTTCCGGGTGCTGGTGGATCGGTTGTGGCCGCGTGGGAAGTCGAAGAAGGACGCGGCGCTCGATGTCTGGCTCAAAGAGGTGGCGCCTAGTCCGGAGCTGCGCAGGTGGTGGGACCATGATCCGGATCGTATGGACGAGTTCGCCGCACGGTACCGCCAGGAGCTTGACGAGTCAGAGGGAGCGGCCGCCCTGCGGAGCATCCTTGCCGAACATTCCACAGTCACCCTGCTCTACGCGGCCCGGGACGAGGAGATCAATCACGCAGTGGTGCTGCGTCAGTACCTCATCGGATGCTGATCCCCGGCGCGGCGGTAATCTCACCGATCACCGGGTGACCGGGCAGCTCACCGACGACGAGCAGTCCCCCGGAGGTCTGAGCATCGGCCAGCAGCAGCAGGTCCTCCTCGGTGATGCCCGGCCCGCAGTGCAGCTGCGGGCGTACCCAGTCCAGGTTGCGGCGCGTGCCGCCGGGAACGAAGCCCTCAGCTAAAGAGCTTTCCGCCGCCCCGATGAACGGCACGGCGGAACGTTCCAGCACCGCACCGACGCCGGAGGCCCGGCACATCTTGTACAGATGCCCGAGCAGACCGAACCCGGTGACATCTGTGGCCGCACGCAGTCCGGCGTGCACGGCGGCGGCTGAGGCCTCGGCGTTGAGCTGCGTCATGGTCTCGACGGCTTCCTCGAAGACCTCGCCGGTGGCCTTATGGCGATTATTGAGTACGCCGAGCCCCAGCGGTTTGGTCAGTGTCAGCGGCATCGATGCCTCGGCAGCGTCATTGCGCAGCAGGTGCTCGGGGTGGGCCGTGCCGGTCACCGCCATCCCGTATTTGGGTTCCGGGTCATCGACGGTGTGCCCCCCGATCACCGGGCAGCCCACCTGGGAGGCCACTGCGACACCGCCGCGCAGCACCTCGGTCAGCAGCTCGAAGGGCAGCACCTCCCGCGGCCATCCCACCAGATTCAGCGCCACTGTGGGCACCCCGCCCATCGCATAGATGTCCGAGAGCGCATTCGCCGCGGCGATGCGTCCCCAATCATAGGGATCGTCCACGACGGGAGTGAAGAAGTCCGCGGTGGAGAGCACGGCCAGATCCTCACGGACCCGGACGGCGGCGGCATCATCGCCGTCGTCCAGACCGACGATGACATTCTCGGCCGTCTGCGGCCCCAGCCCGGAGACCACTTCCTCCAGCTCACCCGGCGGGATCTTGCAGGCGCATCCGCCGCCGTGGGCTATCCCGGTCAGTCGGACAGACTCAGGCTGCGGAGAAGGCGCAGAGTGCGCGGAGGCGGCCGACGGCTGGTGTATAGACATGGGGCGAGTATAGGAGGCCACGGCCCGAGTGGTACATTGCCCGCGGAGGCGTCTGGGTCCTGGTGGGCCCCCCGGTCTTCAAAACCGGTGAGACCGAGTACCTCGGTCTGGCGGGTTCGATTCCCGTCCGTCTCCGCCAACGTCGAGGGCAGGAGAGCACGATGGAGGACCCGCGGCGGTGCATTCCGCGCACGGACGCTCTGCTGGAGCTGCCGGAGGTGCGCCAGTGGGAGGAGTCCCTGGGCCGCCGGAGGGTCAGAGATCTCATCCGTGCCACCCAAGAGGCGGCTCGCCGCGCAGAGATCGCTGTCGAGGAGGTGGAGCCGCGCCTGCTGGAAGCCCTGCGGACCTCCCGGGGCTCTACGCTGCGGCCGGTGATCAACGCGACAGGGGTCATCATCCACACGAACCTGGGGCGCGCTCCGCTGGGACAGGCCGCCGTCGAGGCGGTCGTCCAGGCCGCCGGGTACGTCGATCTCGAGATGGACCTGACCACGGGGAGCCGATCCTCCCGGGGCGAAGCCGCACGGGCGGCTCTGCGGCACCGGTGCCCGGAGGCCGAGGAGGTGCTGATCGTCAACAACGGCGCCGCGGCACTGATGCTCGCCGCCGCCGCGCTGGCCCCCGCCACGGAGATCATCATCAGCCGAGGAGAGCTGATCGAGATCGGCGCCGGCTTCCGCCTCACCGAGCTCATGGCTTCCACCGGGGCAGTGCTGCGCGAAGTCGGGACCACCAATCGTACCCACCGTGAAGACTACGCCTCAGCCATCGGCCCGCAGACCGGAATACTGATGAAGGTCCATCCCAGCAACTACCGGATCGAGGGCTTCACGGCGGAGGCCACCACCGAGGAGCTCAGTGAGGTGGCTGCTGCACACCAGGTGCCGCTCGTGGTCGACATCGGCAGCGGTCTCCTCGCCCCGGAACCGCTGCTTCCCGCGGAACCCGATGCCGCCTCGATGCTGCAGGCTGGTGCCGATGTAGTCATCGCCAGCGGAGACAAACTGCTCGGAGGCCCACAAGCGGGCATAGTCCTAGGGCGCTCGGAAGCTGTGCGGCGTATGGCCCGGCACCCGATGGCTCGGGCAGTCCGTGCCGATAAGCTCACCCTCGCCGCGTTGGAGGCCACGCTGCAGGCCGGGCAGAACCCTGTGCAGAGCTCGCTGCATGCAGATCTCCACTCAGTACGCCAACGCACCGAACACCTGGCCGCTGAGCTCGATGTCACTGTTGTCAGTCATGACGGACGTGTTGGAGGTGGAGGAGGTGCCGGGGTGCCGCTTCCGGGCTGTGCGCTGGCGCTGCCGGAGGCTGTCGCACCGGCGCTGCGGCTCGGTGAACCTGCGGTCCTGCCGCGCCTGGCCGAGGGCGCCTGTCTGGTGGACCTGCGCTGTGTGCCTGTGGACCGTGACGCCGAGCTCCTTCGCGCGCTGCGTCATGCCTTGGGGTCAGCATGACCAGGCTGGTGGTGGCCACCGCTGGGCATGTCGATCACGGCAAGTCGGCCCTTGTGCGCGCGCTGACCGGCATCGAGCCCGACCGCTGGGAGGAGGAGCATCGCCGGGGACTGACCATCGACCTCGGCTTCGCCTGGACTCACCTGCCCTCAGGTGGGGAAGTCGCCTTCGTTGACGTTCCCGGGCATGAGCGTTTCCTGAGCAATGCGCTGGCCGGCCTGGCCGCCGCGCCAGCTGTATGCTTCGTCGTCGCTGCGGATAAGGGCTGGCAGCGGCAGTCCGATGACCACCGTGACGCCGTCGCCGCACTGGGGATCAGCGCCGGAGTCATCGTCATCACCCGCAGTGATCTGGCTCCGGAGCGCGTCGCCGCCGTCGCCGCCCGCGCCCGCCGGGAGCTCGCCGGCACAGCTCTTGTGCAGGTGCCGGTCGTGGTGACCTCCGCGCGCACCGGTGAGGGCCTGGGTCAGCTGCGTGGGCAACTTGACACGCTGAGGCAGTCCCTGTCCGATCCTTCACCAGGTGCTGAACATGCCCCGGTCCGGCTCTGGGTGGATCGATCCTTCACGATCCCCGGTGCCGGCACAGTGGTCACCGGCACTCTCACGGAAGGCCGCATCCGCCGAGGCGATCGCCTGCTGATCGCCGGGGGTGAGGACGGCAGCCCGGTCGAGGTGCGTGGCCTGCGCCGTCATGATCGAGATGCCACGCAGGTCGAACCGTTCAGCCGGGTGGCCCTGAACCTGCGCGGGGTCTCCACTGAGGAGGTGCGGCGCGGCGATGCGCTGCTGAGCCCGCAGCGTTGGCATCAGGGCGATACCGTCGACGTCCTCCGGACCTCGGGGCTGAGTCTTCAGGAGGCCGGAGAGCACCTGGTCTGCCATATCGGCACTGCCGCGGTGGAGGTACGAGTCCGTGCGCTCTCCCCAGATCATGCACGGCTGCGGCTGGACCGGCGGCTGGCGGTGCGTCTCGATGATGCCGCGGTCCTGGTGGACCCCGGGGGCCGGGGGGTCCGTGCGGGCGTGCGGCTGCTGGATGTGGACCCTCCCGAGCTGCTCAGGCGTGGGGATGCGGCCCGGCGCGCCGCCGAACTGGCAGGCCGCGGCCTCGGCGGTGACTGTGCTGCGGAGGTGCGCCGGCGCGGCGCAGTCCCGGTGGAGACCTTGCGACGCTTCGGGCTCGCGGAGGCTGCCGCCGGTGCCGTCCTGAGCCCGCGTACAGCAGTGGCCGTGCGGCGCATCGGTGGGCTCTTCGTCGATGAGCAGGCGCTCGGCGGCTGGGCGCAGACTCTGCGTGAGGCCGTGGCCGAGGCCGAGACCCGGGACCAGCTCACGGCGGGTATGACCCGCGGGGCGGCACTGGATCTGCTCCGGCTACCCGAGGCTGCGCGGGCCGAGCCGACCGTGCTCGACGCCGTCGTCTCAGCCGCCGATCTCCGCCAGGAGGCTGGTCGGCTGCGCCTATCGGTGCGGAATGATCTCGGTGCCGCCGAGGTGTCGTTGCGGATTCTCGAAGACCGGCTGCGTCAGCACCCCTTCCGGGCCCCGGAGGCCGATGACCTGCAGGAGCTCGGGCTGGGGCGCCAAGAGCTGGCCGCCGCCGAGTCGCTGGGCCGCATTCTGCGTCTCGACGGGCACGTCGTGCTGCTGCCCAGCGCCCCCGCGCAGGCGATGCGCCGTCTGAGTCGATGGGAGGGGGCTTTTACCGCGAGTCAGGCCCGTGAGCTGTTGGGTACCACCCGCCGGGTCGCGATTCCGCTGCTGGAGCATCTGGATTCTCGCGGCTGGACCCGGCGCCTGGATGGGAGCCGGCGCATCGTGGTGCAGTAGTTCCGCGATAGTCTCGAGGGAGCAGTGCAGATGCCGCGCTGGCAGGCAGCGAGGCATCCGTGCGCAGAGGCCTCCGCGCCGTGATATGCAGACCCATGAATAAATATGTAGACTTTTCGGTCGAGACCCGACCACCTCTCAAGGAGCGCAATCGATGACTGACCGTATCGTGCTGGCCTACTCAGGCGGCCTGGACACTTCCGTGGCGATCGGCTGGATCGCCGAAGCCACCGGCTCTGAGGTGGTTGCCGTCGCCGTCGACGTCGGCCAGGGCGGGGAGTCCCTGGAGACGGTGCGCCAGCGGGCGCTGGACTGCGGTGCGGTGGAGGCCTACGTGGCTGATGCCCGCGATGAGTTCGCTGAGCAGTACTGCATGCCCACACTGAAGACCAATGCCCTCTACATGGACGCCTACCCGCTGGTCTCGGCGATCTCCCGGCCGGTCATCACCAAGCACCTCGTCGCCGCCGCCCAGCAGTTCGGCGCCTCCACCGTCGCCCACGGCTGCACCGGCAAGGGCAATGACCAGGTCCGCTTCGAGGTCGGCATCCAAACCTTAGGTCCAGAGCTCAAGTGCATCGCCCCGGTCCGTGACCTCGCGCTGACCCGCGATAAGGCCATCGAGTACGCCGAGCGGAACGAACTTCCCATCGAGACGACGAAGTCCAACCCGTTCTCCATCGACCAGAACGTCTGGGGGCGTGCGGTGGAGACCGGCTTCCTCGAGGACATCTGGAACGGACCCACCAAGGACGTCTACGACTACACCGAGGATCCGGCGTTCCCGCCGGCTCCGGACGTGGTCACCATCACCTTTGAGGCAGGCGTTCCCACGGCGATCGACGGCCGCGCCGTCACTGCGCTGGAAGCCATCGAAGAGCTCAACCGCCGTGCCGGTGCTCAGGGCGTGGGCCGCATCGACATCGTCGAGGACCGCCTGGTGGGCATCAAGTCCCGTGAGATCTATGAGGCTCCCGGGGCGATGGCGCTGATCGCCGCGCATAAGGAGCTGGAGAACATCACCCTGGAGCGTGAGCAGGCTCGGTTCAAGAAGACCGTGGACCAGCGGTGGACCGAACTGGTCTATGACGGCCAGTGGTTCTCTCCGCTCAAGCGCAGCCTGGACACCTTCGTCGAGGACACCCAGCGTCACGTCTCCGGTGAGATCCGGCTGCGCCTGCATGCTGGAACCGCCGTGGTGGAGGGCCGCCGGTCAGAGACCAGCCTCTATGACTTCAACCTGGCCACCTATGACACCGGCGACGCCTTCGATCAGTCCTCGGCCCGCGGGTTCATCGACATCTTCGGTCTCTCCGCGAAGGTGGCCTCCGAACGCGAGCAGCGGCTCCACGGCAAGCCGGATCTCTCTGCTGTGGACTCGCTGGAGCAGTGAGGGGCGATTCGGAGATGACAGAACGCCGTGGAACCAACGAAGGTGCGCTCTGGGGTGGCCGGTTCAGTTCCGGTCCGGCTGATGCGCTGGCCGAGCTGAGCCGTTCCACCCAGTTCGACTTCCGGCTGGCGCGCTATGACATCGCCGGCTCCCGGGCACACGCCCGTGTTCTCCACCGCACCGGTCTGCTCCGCGATGAGGAGCTCACCGGGATGCTCGCCGCGCTGGACCGTTTGGAGACTGATGTCCTCTCCGGGGACTTCGGTCCGGCAGAATCCGATGAGGATGTCCACGGCGCGCTGGAACGCGGCCTGCTGGAGCGTGCCGGGGAAGAGCTGGGCGGGCGGCTGCGTGCCGGACGCTCCCGCAACGATCAGATCGCGGCGATGGGCCGGATGTTCCTGCGGGACCACGCCCGGGTCATCGCCGAGCGTCTGCTCGGCGTCGTTGAGGCGCTCATCGCCCAGGCCGAGGCGCATCCGCGTGCACCGATGCCCGGGCGCACCCATCTGCAGCACGCCCAGCCGGTGCTGCTGAGCCACCATTTGCTTGCCCATGCCTGGGCGCTGCTGCGTGATCTGCAGCGTCTGCAGGACTGGGACGCCCGCGCCGCCGTCTCCCCGTATGGTTCCGGGGCGCTCGCCGGCTCCTCCCTCGGGCTGGATCCTCAGCCGGTGGCCGAGGAGCTGGGCTTCGTCGAGGCCGCTTGGAACTCCATCGACGGGACTGCCTCTCGTGATGTCTATGCCGAATTCGCCTGGGTCGCGGCGATGATCGGCGTGGATCTCTCCCGGATCAGTGAGGAGGTCATCTTCTGGGCGACGAAGGAGGTGGGTTTCGTCACCCTGGACGATGCCTTCTCCACCGGTTCTTCGATCATGCCGCAGAAGAAGAACCCGGATGTCGCCGAGCTGGCACGGGGGAAGTCGGGACGTCTGATCGGAGATCTCACCGGCCTGCTGGCCACGCTGAAAGCACTTCCGCTGGCCTATAACCGGGATCTCCAGGAGGACAAGGAGCCGGTCTTCGATGCGGTGGACACTCTGGAGCTTCTGCTGCCGGCGGTCTCCGGCATGGTGGGCACGCTGACCTTCCACACCGAGACGATGGCTCAGCTGGCACCGGAGGGCTTCGCGCTGGCCACCGATCTCGCCGAGTGGCTGGTCCGGCAGGGAGTGCCCTTCCGCGTGGCCCACGAGCTCTCCGGAGAGGCGGTGCAGGTGGCGGAATCGCGCGGTGTCGAGCTCTGGGACCTCACCGATCAGGAGTTCTCCGGGATCTCCGAGCACCTGACGCCGCAGGTCCGTGAGGTGCTGCACACCTTCGGTTCGTTGGAGTCGCGCTCTTCACGGGGTGGTACGGCTCCGAGTGCAGTGGCTGAGCAGTTGGCTGAGCTGAAGGTGCGCCTCGGACCGGTGCGGGAGTTCGCCGCCTCAGCGGGCAGCGTCGTCGGTGCCGACGAGGTCGGCTGATCAGGCGCTCGTCGGTGGGCTCAGAGACGGGCTCTCCAGGAGGTCTCCGCGCCGCCGCCGTCATGGCTCTGCTCTGGTCGCTGAGCGGCTGTGCAGGTGGTGAGAGCGTCGAAGAGATATCTGAACCTCCGTCCGCACCCCCACAGCAGCTGCCCGAGTCCGCCGTCGAGCCGTCTGCCGAGGGTGTCGCGGCTCCAGTGTCTGATCTGGTCGCCGATGAGTGGGTCGTCCAGGTCGCTGAGCAGACGGATATCCCGGAGCGGGCGCTGGCATCCTACGCAGGTGCTGCGATCGCGCTGCGCGCGGAGCAGCCCGAGTGTGGTCTGGGGTGGAACACCCTGGCGGGCATCGGTGAGGTGGAGACCGGCCACGGTACCTACGGCGGGGCGGAGATCGGCGATGACGGACGAGCTGAGCCCGAGATCGTCGGGCCTGTGCTCGACGGCGGAGACGGTGTGGCCGAGATCCCTGACACCGACGGCGGCGAGCTCGATGGTGATGAGCGATGGGACCGGGCGGTGGGGCCCATGCAGTTCATCCCCTCCACCTGGGAGGCGTGGTCGCAGGACGGGACGGGCGACGGGTCACTGGACGTCCACCATATCGACGACGCCGCGCTGACGGCGGCGGCCTACCTCTGCGGGCAGGATGAGGATATGACCACCGACAATGGATGGAACGCCGCCGTGAACGCTTACAACAGGTCAGTGGCCTACGCGGTCGATGTGGCCGGGGCCGCTGAGCAGTATGCCCGAGACAGCGAGTCGACCGAATGAGCAGGACCGTGATCCGAGCTGCCTATCTGCATCGACTCTTCGACGGCCACGCCACAGTTCTGGCGCCGGCACTGCTGGGCTGTGAGCTCACCGTGACAGTTGCCGGTGAGCAGCCGGGCGCGGTCACCGTCCGGCTGACGGAGGTCGAGGCCTATGGTGATCAGGGTGAGGACCCCGGTGCGCATTCCTACCGCGGACGGACACCGCGCAATGCGTCCCTGTTCGGGCCGCCTCGGCGGACCTATGTCTATCTCAACTACGGGATCCACCGCTGCCTGAATCTCGCCTGCGGGCCCGAGGGCACGGCCGGAGGAGTGCTGCTGCGCGGTGCTGAGGTGCTGCGGGGTCGAGAACTCGCAGTAGCCCGGCGGGGCCGTGACACCGGACGGGCTTTGCTCGCTGGACCTGGCAATCTGGGGCAGGGCCTGGGGATCAGCCTGACGATGGACGGTGCACCGGTGACTCTGCTGGATCGTGGCTTCGCCGGGTCCAGTTCCCCGATGACGGACGACGTCGGGCCCTCGTTCCTGCTGTCTGTGCCGTCAGAGCCGGTGGGTCCGATATCTCAGGGCCCGCGGGTCGGTGTCTCCGGCGTGGGCGGTGGAGAGGGTTATCCGTGGCGTTTCTGGTTACCTCAGCATGCCGGGGTCTCTGCTTATCGGCCGGGGCGCAATGTCCCGCGGTGAGGCGCGTCCGGGCTTGAGCAGAGTAGACTTGAGGGCCGTCCGTGCCTCGCGTCTTGCGGAAGGGGCAATATGCCGGTGCGGATGTGAGGATCGCTTCCGACGGAGAAGGCACGCCTGATGAGTGCAGCACATCCCCCAGAGACGGCGCAGGCTCTGTGCCCGGCCGAGGAGGCCGACGGCGTCGTCGTCCCGGGTCTCGACGCCGGTGTGGACCAGGAGCGCGAATATGTCGCCATGCTCTACGCCCGGCTTGATGAGCTGCGCCAGGAGAAGGAGGGCCAGCTCGCCCAGGTGCGCAGCACCGGTGCGGTGGGCACGATGCAGAACATCTCCGAGCGTGATGCCTTCGCCACGATGTATGAGGACCGGCTCGCCCAGCTCAACGCGGTGGACGATCGCCTGGTCTTTGGCCGTCTGGACCTGGATTCCGGCGAGTGCCGGTACATCGGGCGCCTGGGCCTGATCAACGATGAGCGCCAGCGGCTCATGCTCGACTGGCGCGCACCGGAGGCCGGAGTCTTCTACCAGGCCACCGCTTTCGAGCGCCGTGGTGTGCGCCGCCGTCGCCATCTGATGCTGCGCCGCCGTGAGGTCCAGGGCATCGAGGACGAAGTGCTCGATGCTGACCTGCTCCGGGAGACTGAGGAGAACCACGGTGACGGCGCGCTGTTGGCGGCACTGACCGCACGGCGCACCGGGCGAATGGGTGACATCGTCGCCACGATCCAGGCGGAGCAGGACCGCATCATCCGAGCACCGTTGGCCGGTGTCATGGTGGTCCAGGGAGGGCCGGGGACGGGCAAGACGGCGGTGGCGCTGCACCGGGCGGCGTATCTGCTCTACAGCCACCGGGAGCGGTTGAAGTCCGCCGGTGTGCTGATCGTCGGGCCGGGGTCGACGTTCATGTCCTATATCGAGCGGGTGCTGCCCTCTCTGGGCGAGACCGGCGTGGTGATGTCCTCCCTGGCGGAGCTCTACCCGGGGGTGCAGGCTGTGGAGGAGCCGGATCCTCAGGTGGCAGAGCTCAAGGGCCGGTTGGACATGGTCGATGTCATCGCCGCAGCAGTGGAGCACCGCCGGCGCACGATCTCTGCACCGCGGAAGGTCTGCGTGGAAGGCGTCGAGGTGAAGGTGACTCCGAAGATGATCGCCCGCGCCCAGGAACGCGCCCGTGCCACCTCGAAGCCGTATAACGAGGCGCGGACGACGTTCGTGAAGAGCATGGTCCGGGAGATCGCGGAGAAGTTGGAGCGCATCCTGGCCAAACGCTCAGAAGGTAATGAGGCTGATCGCTCCTATCTGGCCGAGGACGTCCGCAGCTCCCGGGATGTCCGGGTGCTGCTGAATCTGTGCTGGATGCCGCGTTCGGCCCAGCAGCTGCTCAGCGATCTGTGGTCCAAACCGGAGTATCTGGCCGCAGCCGCCCCGCAGCTCAATGAGCGGGAGCGTGCTCTGCTGCGGCGCGATGCCGATGCGCCGTTCACCGTCTCGGATGCACCTCTGCTCGATGAGGCCGCTGAGCTGCTGGGCGACCTCGATGAGTCAGCCGGCCGGGAGGAGGCTCGTCAGCAGGCTCAGCGCCGCCGTGATCTGGAGAACGCGGAGAAGGCGTTGGAGAACACCTATTTCCAGCTCGAGGACATCGGTGTCGATGGTGTCGTCTCGGCTGAAGACGTCGTCGCGCTCAACGCGGAGTCGGGGCAGCGGCTGACCGCGGCGGAACGTGCGCGGGTGGACCGGACGTGGACCTACGGCCATGTGGTGGTGGACGAGGCTCAGGAGCTTTCGCCGATGCAGTGGCATGTGCTGATGCGTCGTTGCCCGATGAAGTCCTTCACCGTCGTCGGCGATATCGCTCAGGGCGCTTCAGCGTCGGCGGCTTCGAGCTGGTCGGAGGCGATGGAGCCTTTCACCGGCGGTCGGATGCGGGTCGAGGAGCTGACGGTGAACTACCGTACGCCGCGGCGCATCGTGGATCTTGCGGAGTCCGTGGCGGCGGCCAATGGGCTGTCCATCACGTCTCTGCAGACGGTCCGGGAGGGCGATCATGTCCCTACGGTGCGGCAGATCGCCGAGGATGAGCAGCTGCCTGTCGAAACGGTGCGTGCCGTCGAGCAGGAGCTGACGCGTCTCGGTGAAGGCCTGGTGGCGGCGATCGTCCCGCACCGTCTGCTGATGCAGACGCAGGCCGCCCTGCGCGAGGTCTACGGTGATCGGGTGGGCACCGGGGCGGGATCGTTGGCCCAGGACATCGTGGTGCTCCCGGCGGATGAGGCCAAGGGCCTGGAGTTCGACGCCGTGGTCGTGGTGGAACCTGCTGAGCTCTTGGATGAGGCCTCGGGGCGGGTGGGCAGTCTCTATGTGGCCCTCACTCGGCCGACCCACGCTCTGCATGTCCTGGCTGTCCGGGACCTGCCGGCGGGTTTCTGAGGCCTGTGGTGCTAACGTACGGAACGTGATGGAGAACAGTCCTGTGACGACGAACCCGGCGCTGGCTGACCAGCGCAACGACCCCAGTTTCGAGAATATCTGGCAGGAGCTGCAGTGGCGTGGTCTGGTCCACAACTCGACCGATGAAGCCGCGCTCGAAGAGGCGCTGGCCGGGGAGCCCTTGACCTATTACTGCGGGTTCGATCCCACGGCCTCGTCATTGCATCTGGGACACCTGGTGCAGCTGCTGACGATGCGGCGGTTCCAGCTGGCGGGGCATCGTCCGCTGGCTCTTGTCGGCGGGTCGACGGGGCTGATCGGTGACCCTCGTCAGTCGGGGGAGCGGGTGCTCAATACTCCCGAGGTGGTCCGCGGCTGGGCCGAGAGCCTGCGGCGTCAGATCGAGCACTACATCGCCTTCGACGGCGAGAACCCGGCGACGATGGTCAACAACCTCGACTGGACCGAGGGCATCAGTGCCCTGGAGTTCCTGCGTGACATCGGTAAGTACTTCCGCGTCGGATCGATGATCAAGCGGGATATCGTTGCCAAGCGCCTGGAGTCGGAAGAAGGGCTCTCCTACACCGAGTTCAGCTACCAGATCCTGCAGGGCTACGACTACCTGGAGCTCTTCCGCCGCTATGGGTGCACCTTCCAGTTCGGCGGCTCCGATCAGTGGGGGAACATCACCTCCGGCACGGAGCTGGTGCGGCGTGTGGAGAACGTCCGGGCCCATGCCTTGGGTACACCGTTGGTGACCAATGCCGACGGGACGAAATTCGGCAAATCCGAGGGCAATGCCATCTGGTTGGACTCCGAGCTGTGCTCGCCCTATACCTTCTACCAGTTCTGGCTCAACACCGCAGATGCCGATGTCGTCGAACGGCTGAAGGTCTTCACCTTCCGCACTCGTGAGCAGATCGAGGACCTGGCCCGTGAGGTGGAGCAGCGGCCGTTCGCGCGCGAAGCCCAACGCCAGCTGGCCTGGGATGTGACGTCTCTGGTTCACGGGGAGGAGGTCACTGAGAAGGTGATCGCTGCCTCTCAGGCCCTGTTCGGGCGCGGTGATATCACTGAGATCGACGAACCCACTCTGCGGGGCGCCGCCACTGAGCTCTCGGTGGCTGAAGCAGTGCCTGGAGAGACCACGCCTGTTGATCTCTTGGTGGCTTCCGGTTTGGTGACATCGAAGTCAGAGGCCAGGCGCACAGTCACAGACGGTGGTGCCTACATCAACAACATCACGGTCGATGACGGTGAGGCTCCGGTGTCTGATCATGCGTGGCTGCATGGCCGGTATCTGGTGCTGCGCCGTGGGAAACGGAACCTCGCGATGGCCGTGGCGCAGCTCACGTCCTGAGCGTTTGCATCGCCTGCTCGGGCATGAGTAGAGTAGATGACCGTGCCGAGGGCACAGAGGAGATCATTCACGATCGCCTCGCCGCCCACAGTACTCAGCGACATATCGTCGCGAAACTTCACTAAAAAGCATAAATCATCTGTGCCCAGATATCGGATCGCAAGCCGATTTGACAGGCAAAGATGCAGAGCTAAGATAGAGAAGTTGCCATCTGAGGCTGATAGCGAAAGTCACGCAAGATTTTGCGGACCGCACGCTGATTGGGTAAGATGGGGAAGTTGCTTCGGGGTTGCTGTGCCTGGTGTGGTGTGGTGT